>JAFUEM010000029.1 GCA_017463935.1 Kiritimatiellia bacterium | reverse complement strand
GGTCGCGCCCGACGGCACGCGCCCGCAGAACGGCCCTTGCTCGCCGGCGGCGACGGGCTACGAGGTCGACAAGACGAACCGCGCGGCGGTGCGCCGCCATTTCGATGCGTTCGTGGGCGAGATCCTGCGGCGCATTCCGCCGGCGGAGCGGCCGACGCTCACGACCGTCGTCGTCGACAGCTGGGAGCGCGGGCGCGTCGTGAAACCGGCGGGCGATCCGCGGCCGCTCGCGCAGATCATCGCCGAGGAGTACATGGGCGAGCTGACGCGCTGTGCACACGAAAACGGACTGATCACATGGTGCGAGCCCTACACCCATTCGCGCGAAGGGTGGGATGCTGACGGCGTGACGTACGGCGCGGCGGCGGACGAGGTGGCGGCGGAGTTCTGGGCGGGCGAGCCGAAGAACGAGCGTGCGAAGGAAGTGCGCAGCGCCCTCGGGGCCGCGCGGCGCGGCGGCAAGAACAGGGTGTACGCCGAATCGTTCACGGCGGGCAGCTGGAAGAAATTGGCGACGGACGACTGGTCGTTTGCCGCGCTCAAGCCGTACGCCGACAAGTTCTTCCACAAGGGCATCAACGCGACGATCCTGCACGTCGTCATTTCCCAGCCGGGCGACGACGCCGAGCCGCCGGTGCGCCCGTGGTTCGGCACATTCTTCGACCGGCGCTCGAAGAACGCGGCGGAGCTGAAGCCGCTCGTCGACTACTGCCGTCGCTGCAACTTCCTGCTGCAGGCGGGCCGTTCGCACGCGGGAAAGACGGACGCGCGCATCTTGGACGACGGCACCGTCATCCGCTTTACGGACGACGCGCTCTTCGAGGTCGTCTTCCCCGACGGCCGTGCGGAGTTGTGGAATCCCGTCACCCTTGCGCGCACACCCTGTGCGCCGCCGGCGAGCCCTTCAAGAAGCACGTCGGTGCGATGAGCGAGGAGGGTGCGCGCTGGAACGAGAGTTTAAACTTCTGAAACAGAAAGGGAAAAAAAGATGATGAAAGCGATGTTTTTCAATGCGAGCCCGCGCAAGGGCTGGAACACGGCGAAGATGCTGGCGGCGGCCGCGGAGGGCGCGCGCGCGGCGGGGGCCGAGACGGAGATCGTGAACCTCTACGACTTCCCGTTCGCCGGATGCAAGAGCTGCTTCGCGTGCAAGCTCAAGAACGCGAAGACGAACGGCGTGTGCGCGCTCCGCGACGATCTGCGGCCGATTCTCGAGCGCGCGCGCGCGGCGGACGTGCTCGTCTTGGGCGCGCCCGTGTACTTCAGCTACCCGACGGGCGTCTACCGCGCGTTTTTGGAGCGCCTGGCGTTTCCCGTGTACTCGTACCATTACGAGAACGGGCAGCCGCTCGTCTGCCGCGACAAGGTGATCGAGACGGCGAACATCTTCACGATGAACTGCCCGCGCGAGATGATGGAGAAGATCGGCTATCCGGCGCTGCTGGAGGCCAACACGCAGACGCTCCAGACCGTGTTCGGCGCGAGCGAGACGCTCTACGCCTGCAACACCTACCAGTTCGCGGACTACGCGCGCTACGACATGACGCTCTTCACGGAGGAGGAGAAGCGCGCCTACCGCGATGCGCATTTTGCAACCGACCTCGCCAACGCCCGCGCGCTGGGCCAGCGGCTGGTCGAAAAAGCCCTGCGGCAGGAATGATGTCGCCGGGATTCTCGGGGAGAGCGGCTCAGCCGGTGAAGAAAAAAGCGAGACGGGCGAAATCCGCGCCATTTCACCCCAAAGGGGGCGGCGCGCTTCAGGCGGATATGATAGACTATGCGCATGAAAAACTGCTTCCTCTTCCTTTCGCTCGGCTGCGCCGTGCTGGCGGCGTCCGCCCGCGCGGACCTGCACGCCCTCGTTGACGCGACCTACGCCCGGTTGACGCCCGAGGAGCGCGTGGCCGAAATCTGCGCGACGACGGCCGGCAACCTCACCGGCTCCGACGGTCGCTTCTCCGCCGCGAAGGCCCGCGCGCACATCCCGCACGGCATCGGCCACATCTGCCAGTTCGCCTGCAACCGCACCGACGAGCCGGAATCGCTGGCGCAGTTTGTGCGGGACGTGCAGGAATTCTGCCTCACCGAAACGACCTCGCACATTCCCGCCATCTGCCACGACGAGGTGATTTCCGGCCTCGCCGCGCGCACGGCGACGACGTACCCGCAGCAGATCTGCGTCGCGTCGTCGTGGGATGCGCCGCTCCTCGAGCGCAAGTGCCGCGAGACCGCCGAGGCGATGCGCGCCGTCGGCGCGACGTTCGCGCTCTCGCCGATGGCGGACGTCATCGTCAACTCGAACTGGACGCGCCTCGAAGAGGGCTACGGCGAATCGGGCTATCTCGGCGCCGTGATGGGCACGGCGTTCGTGCGCGGGTTGCAGGCAACCGGCCGGGCCGCCGCGTGCGCCAAGCACTTCCTCGGCTACGGTACCCTCGGCGGCGGGCACGCGCGCAGCTGGCGCGACATCTACGAGGAGGTGATCTATCCGCACGAAGCGATGATCCGCGTCGGCGGCGCGGGCGCGGTCATGACGAGCTACGATCAGTTCAAGGGCGAACAGGCGGTGTCCAGCCCGACGCTCATCCAGCAGCTGCTCCGGGGCTACCTCCAATTCGACGGGACGGTCGTGAGCGATTACGGCGCGGTGACGTGGAACACGCGCGGCCTCACGGATCCCGACGAGAAACGCCGCGTGCTCAAGGTGCGCGCCGCCGCAGCCCTCAAAGCCGGAAACGACGTCGACCTCCCGCACGGCACCGCCTACGGACTGGTGCGCGACTGCCTCGCGGAAGGGCTTGTCACCGAAGCGGAACTGGAGCGGGCCGTCAAGAACGCGCTGCTTCTGAAAGCGCGTCTCGGGCTGCTCGGCGACGCGCCGAACGTCCGCGCGCGCGCGTTGCCGCCCGATGCGGAGACGGTCGATCTCGACCGTGCCGAATGGCGCGCGACGGCGCTTGAGCTCGCGCGCGAAGGAATCGTCCTGCTGAAGAACGACGGCACACTGCCGCTGCGCGGCGACGTCCAGACAATCGCGCTTGTCGGCCCCAACGCGAACAGCGCCTGGGCGATGCTCGGCGACTACACCTATCAGACGATGCAGGCGTTCTGGAAGCGCAATCCGCGCGAATGGGACAAGCCGCACATCGTGACGCTCAAGGAGGGGATGGAGAGCGTGTTCGGTGCGGAGAGGATCACGTATGCTCGCGGATGCGCGTGGTCGAATCTGGGCGACACCGGCGTGAGCGCGGGCGGCGATCCGCGCACGGAGGCGCTTTCGCTCAAGCTGGCCGCGAGCGCGGATCCGGAAGATTTCGACGCGGCCGTCGCGGCGGGCGCGGCGGCTGATGTCATCGTCTGCGCGATGGGCGAAAATTTCACGCTCTGCGGCGAGTCGCGCCAACGCGCGTCGATTCGTCTCGCCGGCGATCAAGAGAAGCTTGTCGAGGCTATGCTTGCCACCGGCAAACCTGTCGTGCTTGTGCTGTTCGGTGGACGCAACCAGGTCGTCTCGCGCTTCGTCGATAGATGCGCAGCGGTGCTGCAAGCATGGTATCCAGGCGAAGAGGGCGGACGCGCCGTCGCGGAGATTCTTGCAGGCGAAGTCAATCCGTCGGGGAGGCTTCCGATGACATATCCAAAGACGGAATCAAGGGAGGCGCTCACTTTCGGCGACGGCTCGGACACGCCGGACCGCGTCCAGTGGCCGTTCGGCTACGGCCTCAGCTACACGCAGTTCGCGTACGGACAGGTGGAACTGCCGCGTGGCGAGGCGGTGCGCATCGACAGCCCCGGGCTGGATGTGCACGTGGCCGTGACGGTTGAGAACATCGGCGCGCGCGCGGGCGCGGACGTGGTGCAGCTGTACATCACGGCGAAGGGCGAGCCCGTGCGCCTGAGGGGCTTCTCGCGCGTCGAGCTGGTGCCGGGTGCGTCGCGGCGTGTCACGTTCGCGCTGCCGCTCGAACTGTTCGCGCGCTGGCGCGGCGAACGGGACGGCGCGTGGGTGATCGAACCGGGCGACTATGAAATCCGCCTCGGCCGCGATGCGTGGGACAAGTCGCATGTCCTCCCTGTCCGTCTCGAGGGCAAGACGCTCCACTTCCCCCGCCGCACCGCCTTCTTCTCTGCGGCGAGAGTCGAATAACAGGCAGATTCAGGGGTCCGTCGCGTTGCACCGGAATGCCCCCGGTCGGGGGCTGGCGGGGGCGGACGCGATATGATACAATGCGTGTATGAGAAAATTGGGATTCATTCTGTTCGCGGGGGCGGCGCTCCTCGGCGCGCGCATCACTGCGGAAGAGGCCGCGCCTGAAACCGCCGGCGTTCACGGCGGTTTTCGAGGATGCGTCCATGATTGCCCCGGTCGACTTCGAGGACGCGCTTGGCTCAAGGTAGACTTTCGTCGGCAGAAATGATATCATTGGAACCGAAATGAAACGTCTGATTGCACTTTCCGTGTCGTTTGTCTGCCTTGCCGCGTCGGCGGGGGAGGCGCTTGTATCTGCATCCCGGCTGCTCGCAAGCGAGATGACTCGCAATCCGGTGCCGTGTGGAATCGACAAACGCAAGAAGCCGAAATGGGAATATACCGACGGACTTGAGCTTCAGGCCGCGCTCGCCGTCGCGCAGCGGTGCCCGGAGCTGCGTGAACGGACGTTCGCCTGGGCACAGGACTACATCGACCGCATGGTGACGAAGGACGGCGAAATCCTCGGCTACAGAATGGAGGACTGCAAGCTCGATTCCATCAATCCCGGCAAGTTCGCGTTCGACATGTATGAGAGGGAAGAGGGAAGAGGGAAAGGGGAAGAGGTGGCAAGGCTGAGGAAGGTGCTCGACACGCAGTTCGCGCAGTTCGCGATCCAGCCGCGCGTGGCGGAAGGCGGCTTCTGGCACAAGAAGGTCTATACGCACCAGATGTGGCTGGACGGGCTCTACATGGGCTGTCCATTCTACGCCCGCTACGCATCGCGCTTCCTCGCAGGCGACGCGCGGCGCGCGGCGTTCGACGACATCGCGAACCAGTTCGCCGTCGTGACGCGCCATACGTACGACGCGCAGACCGGTCTCTACCGCCACGGCTGGGACGAGTCGAAGGCAATGATCTGGGCCGACAAGGAGACGGGGCAAAGCGCGCACGCGTGGGGGCGCGCGCTCGGCTGGTTTGCGGCGGCGATTGTCGACACGGAGGCATACTTCCCGCCGGATCATCCCGGACGCGAACAGCTGCGCGCGCTGATGCGCGCGTACGCCGCGACGCTCGTGCGCTGGCAGGATGCCTCCGGCGCGTGGTGGCAGGTCGCAGACCAGCCCGGACGCGAAGGGAACTATCTAGAGTCAACCGCGACGGCGCTCATCGGCTATGCGCTCATGAAGGGCGTCAACCGCGGCATCCTCGGCGACGAGGCGAAGGCGGCGGCGCTCAAGGCGTGGGACGCGCTGAACCGCGATTTCCTGAAGGAAAATGCCGACGGCACCGTTTCGCTCACGCGCTGCTGTTCGGTGGCAGGGCTGTCGGCGGACCGCGACGGCTCGTTCGCGTACTACCTGCGCGAGAAGATCGTCGATAACGATCCGAAGGGCGTCGGCCCGTACATGCTGCTCGCGCTGGAAATCGAAGACGCGCTGCCGCCGCGCATCGACGTGCAGCGCGATATCGACCGCGTCGCGGCGGCGGGCGGCGGAAAGGTCGTCGTGCCGGCGGGCGAGTGGACGAGCGGCGCGATCCATCTCAGGAGCAACGTCGAACTCCATCTCGCGGACGGCGCGAATATCGTCTTCACGGAGAATCCCGAAGACTATCTGCCCGCCGTCCGGACGAGCTGCGAGGGCGTGGAATGCATGGGCTATTCGCCGCTCATCTACGCGTACGGCTGCACGAACGTCGCCGTCACCGGCAAGGGCACGCTCGCGCCGTCCGTCGAGCGGCGCTGGCGCGCGTGGGGTCTTGCGCGCAAGAACAACCCCGCGCATGACGCGGCGAAGAAGCGCCTTGCGGAATGGGCGCGCGACAATGCGCCGATGGAGGAACGCGCGTACTGGAAGGTCGAAGAAAGCCTGATGCGGCCGCCGCTCATCCAGTTCAACCGTTGCAAGGGCGTACGGCTGGAGGACATCACGATCCGCCAGTCGCCGTTCTGGACGATCCACCTGCTCTGCTCGGAGGATGTCGTCGTGCGTGGGCTGGATGTTTTCGCCGACCTCAAGAATTCCGACGGAATCGATATCGAGTCGTCGAAGAACGTTCTCGTCGAAAACTGTACGTTCGAACAAGGGGACGACGCGGTTGTAATCAAGTCGGGGATCAACCACGAGGGACGCCGCCGCGCGATGCCGAGCGAGGATATCGTCATACGGAACTGCACGATCAATGACGGACACTCGATGCTCTCCATCGGCAGCGAGCTTTCCGGCGGAATCAGGAACGTGCTGATGGAAGACTGCCGCGCCGAAAAGACGGTCAACAAGATCTTCTTCATCAAGACGAACCCCGAACGCGGCGGATTTGTGGAGAACGTCACGATGCGCCGCATTCAGGCGAAGGATGTGAAGTACGAGGCCGTGTCGGCCATCACCGATTACTTCTGGAAGCCGGGCTCGGTGCCGCTGGACGGTGTTCTGCGCGCGACGCCCGTGAAGAACATCGTCCTTGAAGATATCACCGCGACGAGCGCGAAGGCGGTCTATTCGTTCCGCGGCTACGAGACGGAGCCGATTCGCGGGTTGACGCTCAAGAACGTAAGAGCCGGCAAGGTCAAAGCGCCGTCATCCGCCGAGCTTGTGGAAGACATGTCGGTTGTCGACACGCCGTCTTTCAGGTGATTAAGAAAAGTCGGCGCATCCACTTGCGTTGTCGGGCCATGAACAATAATCAACCGCGTAATCTGCCGGAGCCCAAGAACGAAATCGTCGTCTATTAGCCGGACGACACAATCAGGCTCGCCGTCCGTGCTTTTGGTATAATATAGGCGTTAAAGGGGACGGCAAATGAATTCCACACCGCAAAGGCGATCCATTCTTCTCGCGAGCATCGGCACCTCTCCCGGGATGCTGACGGAGATAGAGTAACGCGGAAGCTGGTAGGGCGCGATCACCGAGCGCGCCGCATCAGAAGGAAAGTAGTGACATGGCAACGTAGGCGCGCGTGCCATCATCCCGGCATGACATGGAGAAAGGTTTTGTTGCGTTGTTATTTATTGTTAGAGGTATAGGATTATCTTTATTATTGGTATTGGGATACCGATTTGACAAGCGGCAAGGTCGTTTGCTATAATATTAGCGCAAAGGGCAATTATGAAGTATGAAGAGAGAAGACGAAAAGATATCTGGCATTGAAGATGCGTTGCACCGCATTGAACGAAAGTATGCTCAGGATACTTTGTTCAATGAGGTATGCGGGTTGACGGCTTTGTGCCTTTGGGCAAGACATGCCGGAAGGTCCGTTGACATTGCGGACTTGGAGGGGTTTCTATCTGGCTGCAATGTTCCAAAGTCTTGTCTCGATTCCATTGTTTCTGCTATTGGCGCACATTGGAAAGAGTATTACGAGCTGGCTGGGTGCGTTACGGAAGACGATGCCGTTGATCTCTTCGAGACACGCTATGTCAAGCGTATAGAAAACAAGAGCAATCATTCAGGTCGGTTAGATGCGTTGTCGTTGGCATTGCTCGACATCAAGCCTGGCGAATCATGCCTTGATCTTTGCTCGGGAGCCGGGTTCTTTGTCAACATGGCATGGATGCAATATGGCCATGCCATCAATGAAAAGCCTTTTGAGATTGTTGGCGTTGAGTTTGACAAGAATATTGCTCGCTATGCTTGCATGATTGCGCTGATTCGCGGAGCGCACGGGAAGGTCCATGCCGCCGACTGCTTTGATCCAAAGCGATTTAGCCGGGCAAAATTCGACAAGGTTCATTGTGATGCTCCATTTGGGTTGAATGTAAGGGAACTAAACTTCAATAACGTGAGGCAGTCGCTCGCAGAGGCATTCCCCGACTTCCCGCCGATTACCCTCGTTTCTTCGGAATGGTTCTTCGCGGCGCAGGCGGTTTCGGCATTGAAAGATGGAGGAAGGGCCGTGGTCGTCATGCCGCGTGCCGCATTGAGCAGTTCGCAAAGCGCATCGTATAGACGCTATTTCGTGGCTCGTGGAATGATTGAAGGCGTTGTGGCGTTTCCCGAAGGCGTCTATCCAGGCACGTCTATTGCGATAGCCATCGTGATGTTTAGAAAGGGGAGTTATTCTACAAAGCTTTTTGATGTTGCGGGCTCCGATCAATACGAAGTTTCCGGGGTTAATTTCAATGTCTCGAGGATAGTTAAGGATTTTGCAAACCTTGCCAATTATGGTGATATAGTGACAAGAGGGAAGGAGCAGATTCTTTCGCGCGACGGCGAACTCGATCCTGGAGTCTATCTTGCCGAACCAACGCAGTCGGGGCGGCAGCGCAAGCTTGGTGAGCTGGTTCAAGGGATCAAGCGCGGCGTTGTCATGCCGAAAGACGCGTTGGAGCGACTGCTTCTGCCGCCTGACGATAGTCCAGGCATATGCTATTTGACGCCGAAGCACATAAGCGACGGCGTGATAGAAGATGTGGTGACGAAGCTTTCGGCAATACCGGACGGGTGCGAAAATTTCGTAGCGAAGGCGGGTGACCTTGTGATTTCGCGCTCCGGGGTGCCGTTCAAATGCGCCGTCGTTGACGATTCGAACAAGACGTATGTTGTAGACGGCAACTTGTTCGTCTGTCGGCCAAGCGGTGTTGATCCCTATTATCTAAAGGGGTATTTCGAAGACGTAGAGGGTGCGAAGTGGCTGAAGCGCCTCAGCAGCGGAATCCAGCAAACCCTTTCCTCGAAGAAGCTGTCGCTGCTTCCGGTCCCAATGGCTGAAGGCGGCAAGGCGAGCGAGGTTGCCTCGGCGGTGCGCGAGCGCCTCGAGAGAATCAAGAGGCTTAAGCGGGAACTTAAGAAAAATCTAATGGAAATCAAATCACAGTTTGCCCAAACTGTCAGCGGTGGAGGTGCCGGCGATGGCAATTAAGAAATCACAGCTTTATTCCAAGCTCTGGGAAGCATGCGACGAGCTGCGCGGCGGAATGGACGCGAGCCAGTACAAGGACTATGTGCTGGTGGTGCTGTTCATAAAGTACCTGAGCGACAAGAAGAAATCTGGCGACAAGTCGCTTTTGATTGAATTGCCGAAGGGATGCAGCTTCGACGACCTCGTTCTTCTCAAGGGCAGCAAGGACATCGGCGAGAAGATGAACGTCATACTCGGACGCATCGCCGAGGCGAACGATCTCGAAGGCGTGGTCAACAACGCCGACTTCGCGGACGAGACGAAGCTTGGCAAGGGAAAGGATCTCGTCGATACCGTGAGTGGACTCATCGGCGTGTTCCAGGACGAAGACCTCGACTTCTCTAACAACCGCGCTGCCGACGACGACCTGATCGGCGACGCCTACGAGTACTTGATGAAAAACTTCGCCACGCAGTCAGGCAAGTCGAAAGGCCAGTTCTACACGCCTGCCGAAGTGAGCCGCGTAATGGCGAAGGTGATTGGCATCGGCGACGACAAGCGCAAGATGATCTCGATTTACGATCCGACTTGCGGTTCTGGGTCGCTTCTCCTTCGCGCGGCGGCGGAGGCGAAAGGGGCTGTCGCCATACAGGGACAGGAAAAGGACGTCGCCACCATCGGCATGGCGCGCATGTCGATGGTCGTGCACGGAGTCGATGATCCCGATCTCAGGCATGGCGACACGCTGACCGATCCCTTGCACAAGCGCAACGACCGCGAACTCTGCACATTCGACTATGTAGTTGCCAATCCGCCGTTTTCCGTCAAGAGCTGGCTCAAGGGTGCGAGCGAGGAAGACCCCTTCGGGCGCTGGGGGCATGGCGAGGGCGTCGCGCCGGTACCGCCGCTGAAGTGCGGCGACTATGCCTTTTTGCTGCACATACTGAAGTCGATGAAGCCGAGCGGACACGCCGCCGTGATTCTGCCGCATGGCGTTTTGTTCCGCGGAAACGCCGAGGCGGAGATACGGAAGTTCATCGTGCGCCGCCATTGGATAAAGGGCATCATCGGGTTGCCGCCCAATCTTTTCTTTGGCACGGGCATCCCCGCTTGTGTGATCGTGCTCGACAAGGAGGGCGCGGCGGCGTCGAAAGGCATCTTCATGATCGACGCGAAGGAAGGTTTCGCCAAGGATGGCGCGAAGAACCGCCTGCGCGAAAGCGACGTAAGGCGCATTGTCGATGTCTGGAACGCCGGCGAGAATGTGCCGCATTACGCGCAGTTCGTGAAGTATGCCGACATCGAGGCAAACGACTACAACCTCAACATACCGCGCTATGTCGCTCCGGCCGACAAAGATGTGAGGCAAGATTTGACGGCCCACCTCAATGGCGGCATACCGGCTGAAGAAGCGGCTAAATATCCGGCTTGCCTTTTCAAGCCGCTTCGCAGGGGTTTTGTAACGCTGGCGCTGCCGCAGGAAGACATTGTCGAAGAACTGCGGGAAGGCGATGAAATGGCAGATCAGATCGAGGCGTTTGAAAGCGCCTGCGCCGGTTGGCTCGGTGATTTCACTCGCAAGGCGCTTGGCCTTAAGCGAGGTGCAGAGCCAAAGAAAATCATTGCAGAATGGGGCGAAGAGCTTTTGCGCGCGCGCGCGTCTCTGGTTACCCCCTATGCTCTCTACGAGCACCTGATGAACTACTGGGCCGAGACCATGCAAGATGATTGCTATCTCATCTGCCGCGATGGCTGGCTGGCCAGGCTCGTAAAGCCCAAGAAGAAGTCGTCTGGCTGGCGCGACCTTCAGTGCGACCTTCTGCCGCCCGAAGTCGTGGCGAAAGAGCGGTGCGCCGGAATTTACGAAAATTACCTGAAGCGCGTCGAAGAGCTCGAAAGCCTTGAATCGCAATACGCCGAATTGACCGAAGGGCTTGGCGAAGACGACGAAATCCCTGAAGAGGCCGAAAAGCTGAAGAAAAGCATATCTTTGTTCAAGAAGGATCTGCGCGAAGATGACAAGCGTTTCGCGTGGGAGATTGAGCGCGTCTACGAGAAGCTTGCGGAAGATGGGATAAAAGACCTCGTCATTCACCACAAGTGGGTCGAGGAACTGCACCGGCGCTTCGACGCGGAGCTTGACCGCACGTTCTCGCAAATCGCCGCAGAGGTAAAGGCTCTCGCCGACCGCTACGACAGACCGCTTGCGTCGCTTGAGGCCGATGTCGCCGCTTTGCGCGAAAAGGTAATGTCGCACCTCGCTGGGATGGGGGTAGGGGTGAAGGGTGCTCAGCAGTAAGGAGGTAGCCGATGACAAAGAAGAAAAAGAGCGGTTGGGACGACATGGAGCCGCAGAAGTCGAGCGCGGCCCAGTTCATTACTTATATTGCCTCTGTCGGTGCTGTCGACGAGCGGTATGAAATACGCTACGAAGACGAGAATATCTGGATGAGCCAGAAGATGCTCGCGGCGGTGTATGGCGTAGAGGTACCGAACATCGCCTATCACTTGCGTAAATTGTACGAAGACGCCGAACTTGATAAGGCGTCAACTATTAAAGAAATTTTAATAGTTGCCGATAATGGCAAAAACTATGCCGTAAAACATTACAATCTTCAAGTTATAATCGCCCTTGGTTTCAAGATTGACAATGAGCGGGCGGTGCAGTTCAGAAAGTGGGCCAACCAGATCGTTTCACAGTACACGATTCGTGGCTATGTCCTCGACAAGCCTCGAATGAAGGATGGTTCTCCGATTTCAAGTCAATATTTTGAACGTCTCCTTGAAGATATTCGCGAAATACGCCTGAGCGAGCGTAAGTTCTATCAGAAGGTGACGGACATCTACGCGACTGCCATAGATTACGACAGCAAGGCATTTCGGACGCGGCGATTCTTTGCGACAGTCCAGAACAAGATGCACCGGGCTGTCAACGGCCTTGCGGCTGCCCAAATCATCTTTTCGCGTGCCGACGCGGCGAAGGAGCACATGGGGCTGAACAGTTGGGCGGCTTCGCCGAACGGAAAGATTCGCAAGAGCGACGTAGTCGTTGCCAAGAACTACTTGAGCGAAGATGAACTCGGAATGCTTGAGAGGCTAGTCAATGCCTACCTGGAGTTTGCGGAGAATGCCGCGCTTCGGCATATCCCTATGACGATGGAGGCGTGGGAGAAGCGCCTTGACAAGTTTGTGGCAATTTGGGACGGTCCGATTACGATTGAACAGGTGGAGAATGTGACCGCTGCAATTGCGGAAGAACATGCTGAAAACGAGTTTGAGAAATACCGCATCGTGCAAGACCGGCTCTTCATGAGCGACTACGACCGCTACCTCCTCGCGCTTGAAGAGGAGATAAAGAAGTCTAAAGATAAATAATATTGGAAAGGAGCATAAACATGCATTTACGCGATTTACTTAACATGGAAATCAAGGACTTTGAACTAGAGCGGAAGCGAATAGAATATTTGTTTCAGGGTCAAGAGTTCAGCATTAGCATTTATAAGTACACACTTAAAAAGTATATTGCCGGTGACTTTCTAAAGAGTGCGCTGAGAAGGACGGCAATATCGATAGATGATTTTATAAATGAATGTTCGCATGAGTGGAAGCATCCTTCTCTCATGGCATTGCTGTTTTATTGCGAGATGATCTTAAATCTTCTGGAGATTATGGAGATCGAACCGTGGACTAATAAATCTGCTGAAGCTTTGCGAGAGCGAATCCAAGAGAATATCAACCTAATATTGGACAAGACGGGGTATTGCATCGATAAGGGTTCAGATGGAATAATATCCATCGTGAAGAAAGATGCGTTGGCTTCGGCTGTAATTGAAGATTTAACAGAGGTGGATGTTGCGTCTGCTGTCCTGTCGTATAATCGAATTGAATCTAACGGCGATCTTGAGGGGAAGCAGAAGTTGTTGTTCATTATAGGCAAGCATGTCGAGCCGATTATTCAGCGGTATAAGGAATTTGAGGGTTTGAAGTATGATGTTGCCGATGATGTTCGTTTTGGACTCAACAACCTTCATGTCCGCCACAACAATGAAGAGGGAAAGGTTGCAAAGCCTATGCTTAAGCAGTTGCCGGCAGCGGAGTTGGAGTCGGCCTATGATGATCTGTTTAGGTCGATGCTATTGTTGATTGAGTTGGAGAAATATCCTGAAGCGCACGAGCGCATCAAGAAACTCCGTAAGAGCATCAACGCAGGCTGACGAGCAAAATGAAAGCAACGAAATTTAAGTCTAGTGAACTCGGCCCAATCCCTGTGGATTGGGAGGTGAAACGACTGGGGGAACTTTGGTCTTCGTTTAAAACCGGGCCATTTGGGTCTTCGTTACATGCGCAAGATTATATCGAAAATGGAACGCCATTGATTAACCCAATGCATATACAAGATGGCAAGATAGAGCCGTCTGCTGATATGACAGTTGATGACTCAACGAAACATAGATTGTCTGCTTATAAATTATCGCAGGACGATATTGTTGTTGGGCGGCGAGGGGAAATGGGGCGTGCAGCGTTGGTTGGAGAGAAGGAAAATGGGTGGCTGTGTGGAACAGGGTGCTTTTTCTTGCATCTCAAAGAGAGTTGTTGTCCAAGTTATATCGCGTTATATCTACGAACCCCAACATCTGTTGCTTCTTTAAATGGCGAGGCGGTGGGAACTACGCTTGTAAATCTGAATCAAAAAATTCTGAGTGATTTAAAGCTCCCTCTTCCCCCTCTCGTCGAGCAGCGGAGGATCGCGAGGGCGTTGTCGGATGTCGACGAGTTGATTTCGGCGTTGGGGAAACTCATCGAGAAAAAGCGCAACATCAAGACCGGCGCGATGCAAGAATTGCTCACCGGCAAAACCCGCCTGCCGGGGTTTAAAGGCAAGTGGGTGGAGAAGCGGTTGGGGGAATGTGGGACTTGGTTAGGAGGTGGAACGCCCTCAACAGACATTCCTCATTACTGGCAGGGAAGCGTTCCATGGATTTCCTCGTCGGATATAGAAGAGGGAAACATTTGGAATGTGTCAAAGACTCGTTTTGTTTCAAATGATGGAATTGTAAATTCTGCCGCTTGCATCTGTCCAAGGGGCACCATTCATATAGTTACATGTGTCGGAATAGGAAAAGTTGCCATTGCAACAGAACCTGTATGCACAAGTCAAGACTATGCAAACCTCGTTTCAGCACAATGCGATAATAAGTTTCTGGCATTTCTGATATCTGTTGTCATGCTGTCAAAGAAAGAGGAAACGCAAGGCACCTCAATTAAGGGTATAACGCTTGAGGACTTGAAAAAGATAGTGTTGTCTGTTCCACCCACCCTTGCCGAACAGAAGGCGATTGCGGCGGTGCTGTCAGATATGGATGCGGAGATCGCGGCGCTTGAGGCCGACCGTGCGAAGTACGAAAGCATCAAGCAAGGCATGATGCAGGAACTGCTAACGGGGAAGACAAGGCTGGAGGCATAACTAATGTATGATTTGAGTTTGTATTTGAGAACTGAGTTAGCACTTGCAGATTCTGAAGTTCCGGTATCGACTTTGTTGAATTTGTACAGAGCGTTCTTGGCGTCATTGAATGAAGGTGAAAGTTCCGACGAACTTGAGTGGGTTAATAAGGAGCTAAGTTCTCAATGTGTGGGTTCTGGTGTCACGCCATCGTATCGTATTATTAACGCATACAACGTGGCAGATGTGTTGCTTGTCGGATCAAGGCGGTGGCAAAAACAAAAAATAGACTACAGAGAACTTAGTGGCGGTTTCGATTTGTGTGCTAATGGCCAATACTATGTTGGAGAATCTGTATTTGTGTTGGAGGACATGTTGCGGGCTTCGCCTTCTGAACTAATACTGCATAAATATGAGGATTTTTCAGTTCCTTGCTGGAGTCGAGTTGGTGCTGGCCAGTATCAGAATGTTTGCTGTGTATGCAATAAAAGCGAAATCATAAATCTATTGTATGCAATCAGAGATCATGTACGAGTTGCATTCAGTCAATTTCCAAAACCTACGAAAAAGGAGAGAAAATCGATGTCGACATCAGATGTCACTGTTAATATAAATGGTACGGGCACCACCGCTGCCATTGGAAATACTAATTGCACGGTAAATCAGTCGACGGCGATGGGTTTCGCAGCCAAGGCAACCGTGTCGCGTGACGATTCACATTCGAGAGTGGAATTAGAAAAAGGGCCGTTGTCATTGCTTCGTGATTGGCGTATATTGATTATGTTGGCCGTTGTCCTGATCGTGTTTTTGTTCTTGTTCTTTAAGAGCGACGGGAAAAGTAAGTTGGGGCCTCGCGGTTTGCAACATGAGGCTCCTCAGTCTGATCATGTGCGAGACGCCCAAAGCGTTGGCAAGTGATGTACTGAGGAATGGTGGTGGATGTAGTGCTGTGTCGTATTACTAACAGTGGAACAGGGAACTTCTAAAATGAAACATCTTACAAACGAACCGATTGGTGAGGATTGGTATGATGGCAAGGCCCAGACGGCCCTTGCTAAGCGCATTGTGGCTGAAATCAAGAATCCGTCAACGTTCATGGGGCCGGAGGGACGGGAGTGGGAGCATACGGTTGTAATGGCATTGGAGGGACCTTGGGGATGTGGAAAATCCAATGTTCTCAAAATGGCGGAGAATGAAATTGGTCATACGCTTGGCGCGCACAAAGAGAATAAAGCTGAAGCAGTCTTTGTCACTTATGACCTATGGATGCACCGCCAGGATCTTTCGCGAAAATCCATCTTGGAATCAATTGTGGCAGAGTTGGTTGACGACAAAAAAGTTTTGCCCAAAGGTTTCAAGGACAAACTGTTTCATCTGACAGGCGAGCGAGTGCATGGTTATGTGGAAAAGGTTCCGCTTTTCGGATGGATGTCCGTGATACTTGTGGCAGTAAGTTCAATTCTTAAAACGAAACTGTTTGGAGTGCCGGATTGGTTGGCGAGTATTCTGTTAGGGATTGGTTGTGCGACTTTTATTGGTTCTGTGCTATTGAATTGGCTATATAATGGTGTTGGGTTCTGGAGTTCAGTTGGTAGGTCACTAATGATTGCGTCTGGAAAGTCTAAGGATTTCTCCTTTGTGAAGTTCAGGCATTTGGACGAACCTTCGGTGTCGGATTTCCTTGATTTTTTAAGAGAGGTGGCGACAAGACTTAGCGATGGATATAAATATGTCATATTGATTTTTGATAACCTTGATAGATTAAATGATGAAGAGATTCAGAAATTTTGGACGGCGACACATGTGTTGTTTGCAGAGCGCAGAACGCATCGGCCCCAGAATGTGCAGGTAATAATTCCGTATGATCGCACACGAATGCGAAAGGCTTTTGGATCGTCACAGGCAGGGGATGAGTACATCAGAAAAGTTGTAGACAAGGTATTTGTGATGCCTGCTGTCATAATGACGGATTGGTCAATGTTCCTGCTAGAGCGGATGGAGATGGCGTTCGATGGTTTCGATGACCAACAACTATCGGAGGCTGTTAGAGTGTTTGATTGGCTGCATCGCTCTGACGACTTAACGCCCCGGGCTATGATTTCTTTTATTAATGACATGGTGTCTGTCTATGACGGGTTGCGGTATGACGGCGATGAGAAAGCGAAGTTTCCAGTCCCGCTCAGCATTGTGGCGTTATATGTCTTGGGATGGCGCAGGAGCCAAATTGCGGATAAAATTGATAATGCTGAATTGTTGATTGTAGGCGGTGCCTTCATACCTGATGAATGCAAGATCGCACGTATGTGGTATTTGGGGGATCTTAATCATTCTACTCAATTGGCTGCGGTCGTGTATCAACTGCCGGAAAAACATGCGGCAGCAATTCTCACTTATCAAAGGGTAGGAGCCTCGCTTGACGGCAACATGTCGCTGGGTGGAATTTGCAGGCAACCAGACTTCCATCAAGTGTTTTCGTCGGTGATTAAGCATGTGAAACAATTTGAGATGGTGCCGCAGGCGTTGTCAACTATCGACACGCCGGATGCACAGAAATATTGGGACGAATATTATGATGTAAAGAAGGATGAGATAGTCATGGCTCATGGTTCTTTCCCGACAATTTCTACTGGCGAGGCGTTGATGTTTGCAAACATCTCAAAATGGCAAGACTATTATATGCGTCTTGAAACGCATTTGCGGGGAAAAGGGAATGCAATGTTTAACGAGAATCTACAGGTGCAATTTGCAACTTCGGTTGAGAAAGCTTTGAATAGTTCAGGCAGAACTCTTGTCGGTAATTTTGTGCGGTCGCCACTGCCAGTTGACGAGTATTTGAAACTCTTGAATGCGGCGAAAGAGCATTTTCCATTGATGAATGCAACCTGTGATTATGATGATCTTGATGCTTATGTCGCTAAAGAATTCGGTCGTGATAAACAGTGTTATGGGGTACAATATTTACCTAAAACTATTCTTGATAAGATGCCGCGTACACGAGCAGCGCTTCCTAGAATAGCTAAGGATCATCGATGGTCTGGCGAGGTGTTGGATATGGCTTCGTTAGTGTATCGGAGGTTCCTTGCTGGTTGATATACATATAGAACGATTGGAAAGGAGAAACCGAACATGCCATATCAGCTAAAGCATAAGGTCGATAGTGAGCAGACGCCTCAAGATGGTAGGCTCTGGGAGGGTGATTGCCTTAATCATCAATACTACGTGCCTATTTTTGCTCGAATGGTTGCTGGGCAACAAGGGCCTCTGACAATGGCGTTGAATTCTCGTTGGGGTACGGGAAAGACGTTCTTTCTCAAGCGTCTTGAGAAGTATTATGCCAACGAGGGCGGTCGGGCAATATATTTCAATGCTTGGGAGGATGATTGCGTTGATGATCCGTTGGTAGCGTTGACTTGTCGGCTCAATCAAGTGTTGGGATACGATGTTAATAAAAGTATTGGAAATAGCATCAAGGAGGCGATAGTCCCATTGCTAAAACATGGAGGATTGTCGATTTTTAAGTCTATTTTGAAGAATAAGGTAGGGCTTGATATCGATGCTCTTTCTCTAGATGAATTAGAGTCGTGCTCTGAGAAGTTGATGCAAGCGTATGAAGATGATGTTGCATCGCGCGAACATTTGAAGAATGCCTTTGAACGGTTGGGTAAGGCTGTTTCAACAGAAACGAAAAAACCGCTGCTGATTATTGTTGATGAATTAGATCGTTGTCGACCAACGTATGCGATTGAGCTATTAGAGCGGATAAAACATTTGTTTGCTATTCCCGGTATTGTCTTTGTGCTTGGAATTGATAAGGAGCAGCTAGGCCGATCTATATCGGCGGTATATGGCGATATTGATATTGATGGGTATTTACACAGACTTATTGATGTTGAAACTCACCTCCCTCGAACAGATAAGGATTTGTTTATTTCACACTTGCTTGCAGACCTTCATTTGGCAGAGTTTTTGTCGGATGTAGGAAGCAATGCGTCGGTCAGTTCGTTTGCTACGGCATTTACGAGCTTGTCTAACTCTCAAGACTTGTCTTTACGTGAGATTGAACAGGCGGTGAGAAAGTTCTCATTGATAGCCTTCGCAAAAGATGGGGTGGCGCATAGTTGGGTTATCTTGGCTGCGGTTGCAGTAGTTGTCTATTTGCATAAAGATCGTGACTTCTATGAGCGTTTCATATCGCTTAGGCTGAGGCCGAACCAATTGGTAGATGCCCTGTTCCCAAATTTTGATCTAACTTATCCGGCGACAGCTCGGCCTGGCGCAACGCTGATTTTGTATTTGTATAAGGTTTACTATGCCGCATCAGGCGACACCAAGTTTGTTGAAGAATTCGACAATATGTTGGAGTCGGCTTACGATAAGAACGCCAAGCTCTCAGACAAGGATTTTTCCGTGTTGCCGTGTTTTGCTCAAGGTTTCTCGACAGAAGACATAAAATGCTTCTTTAAGAGAGTTACAGAACGAGTAGGGTATGTTCCTAGTCTTAAAGAATTGATGAAAGAGATTGATGAGGCAATGCATATGATTAATGAATTTTAGAAAGATTGATAATGATGGAAAGTGAAATAGAATTTCTATTTGCCGAATTATTTGGCTCAAGCCCACATGCGGACTGGCACAGAGCAAGGCGCCAGCCTGAGAACTGGGGCCGTTCTCTCGTATAAGAAGTTTCGAGGCAATCCATGACCGCTGAACATAAGAGCGAAGTGAGGCAGGAGGTGAAGCACCACATGGGGCGGCGGTGCTTCAACTGGGATTATTCCTCGCGGTGCATCTACATGATCACGATCATTCTTGCTGACAGGTCGCGGCCTGTTTTGGGGCAGCTTGTGGGCGAGGGCGAGGAGTGGCGGGTCGAGCCGAGCGAGATCGGGCGGGTTGTCGAGCAATGCTGGCGCGAGATTCCGCAGCAGTGGCCGGGGGTTGAGATAATCGAGAGCCAGCTGATGCCCGATCACTTTCACGGCATTATCTTCGTAAAAGAGCAGCAGAAGAAAAAGCTGGGCAATATCATCGGGAGCTTCAAGTCGAAAAGCACGAGCCGCGCAGGGGTGGGACTTGGGCGCACGCGCCCAAGCGCAGAACCGCGCACGCGCCCAAGCGCAGAACCCCCGCGCGCCCAAGCGGAAAATGGGCAAGCAGTGGGCGGCAAGGCGCCAAGGTTATGGGCGCCTGGGTATGTTGACTTGATTCTCTTTCGCGCGGGGCAGCTTGAGAAGATGATCGCCTATATTCGCGATAACCCGCGGCGGCTTGGCATAAAATTGACACACCCTGAGCTTTTTAAGGTCGCGCGAGATATTGAGGTGGGTTTTGCGCCGGCTCGCGCGCGAGCTGGTATTCCCCCGTGGCGCGGCCCAACTAAAGGCCACTTTATGGCGATTGGCAACCACTTCCTTTTGACACGGCCTATTATCTGTCAGATTCAATGCTCGCGCTCCTATTTCGCCTATAAGCGCCGGCGGTTGCCGGGCGGTTGGCAAATCTGCCGCGATTCCGTCGGCAAGCCGATTGTTGAAAAAACAACGCCTGAATTTGAGGAAAAGGCGACCGCCGCCATGCGCGCGGCGGCGAAAGGCGCGGTATTGCTGAGCCCATGCATCAGCCATGGCGAGCGCGAGATCGCCCTCCGCGCCTTCGAGGCGGGGCACCGCGTGATAACACTGCAGAACAAGGGCTTTTCGCCGCTCTACAAACCGGGCGGCAAGCTCTTCGAAACGTGCGCAGCGGGCAACTTGTTGATGCTCGCTCCGATTGGCTGGCCGTATGTGCCGGGCGAGAAAGCGATGACGCGCCATGAGGCGCAGGTCTTAAATCGCATTGCCCAGCTCATAGCCGATGACGGCGCGGTTGAAATCGACTACAAAGGTGTTGTGCTGAGCGGCATCGACGAAGCGGTGGCGCAAGCGGTTAGTGAAGGGAGTCGTAGCAATGGAAAACAATAAGGTTGAAGGCGAGGTTTTGCGTCCGGGCGCGAGCGCTGGGGTTGCCCCCGAGCGAGCGGTTCAAGATCGCATCATTGAGCTTCTGAGAACAAAGCTTGGCTATGAGTATCTTGGCAACTTGTCGGAGCGCGAGAACACCTGTCTCGACAGGCAGGCGCTGAAGGAGTTTCTTGTCGGCAAGCAGAAGCTCGAGCCTGCATACGCCGACCGTGCAATAGCCGAGCTCGCGAAGCGCATGGCATGCCCGAGTCAGGCCGACCTCTATAGCGTAAACAAAGATGTGTATTTGACCCTCAGATACCCGATGCCGATTGCCACCGAGCCGGGGAAGCCAATGAAACAGGTATATTTCATCGACTGGCAGCACCCGCTCGAAAACAACTTCTCCATAGCCGAGGAGGTGACTGTAAGGCGGCAGGTCGCGGCAAACGGCCATCGCCGTCCAGATGTCGTAATCTGGGTTAATGGCATTGCCCTTTGCGTGATCGAGCTAAAGAAGGCGAATGTGAGCGTGGCCGAGGGAATTCGCCAGAACTACCGCAATCAGCAAGAGGGGGAGATACCGGCGTTTTTTGCCGCGGCGCAGCTCTTGATGGCGGGCAATGAATCGGAGGGGCTGAAGTATGCGACTACGCTTACGCCTGAAAAATACTGGGTGAAGTGGAAAGAGCCCTGCGGCGGCGGGGGGGACTTCGCCGCACGCGGCGGGGAACTTGGGCGCACGCGCCCAAGCGCAGGACAGAACCCCGCACGCGGCGAAGCGCATGATAGGGCGGAGCTTTTTGAGAAGTGGGGCGTTAAGGCGTTGCTGGACAAGGCGATGTTACAGATGCTCGACAAGGAGCGGTTGCTTGCCTTTATCCACGACGGCGTTGTATTTGACGGCGGAGTGAAGAAGGTGATGCGGCCCGCGCAGTTTTTCGCGCTGGAGGCGGCGAAACCGCGCATCATGCGCAAGGAATCGGGCATCATCTGGCATTCGCAGGGCTCCGGCAAATCGCTTACGATGGTTTGGCTTGCGCAGTGGATCAAGGAACATCGCCCCGATGCGCGGGTGGTGATAATCACCGACCGCGACGAGCTCGACAAGCAGATCACAAACGGCTTCAAGGAAGCCGGCGAGAAGCCATATCGCGCGACAAGCGGCGCCGACTTGATAGCAACATTGAATGGGTCGCGCGAGCGGCTTATCACAACTTTGATTCACAAATTTGGCGCGAACGGGCCAAAGGAGAAGCTTGATGCCCGAGAGCGCAGACTGCGTGGCGAAAGGTCGGCTGCGGTTTACCTCAAGGAACTTGCCGACAAATTGCCGCCTGGTTTCAAGGCGAAGGGCGATATCTTTGTTTTTGTCGACGAGTGCCACCGTACGCAAGGCGGCGTGATGAATCTTGCCATGAAGAAGATCATGGGCCCGGACGTGATGCTGATCGGCTTTACGGGGACGCCGCTTCTCAAGAGCGAGAAAGGCGCGCTTACGAGCTATGCCAATTTTGGGCCGTTCATCCATACCTACAAATTCGACGAGGCGGTAGAAGATGGCGTCGTGCTTGATCTGCGCTACGAGGCGCGCGACATCGAACAGAACCTTGCCGAGGACGTGACATTTGACTCAATCTTCGAGCGCAAAACCAAGAACCTTCTTCCCGCCAAGAAGGAAGAGTTGAAGAAGCGCTGGGCGAGGATGCAGAATCTCTTTTCGGCGAAAGAGCGTGTACAGCGGATAGTCACCGACATCTGCATGGATATGGGGATCAAGCCTGCGCTGCGCGAAGGGTGGGGCAATGCAATGCTTGTTTGCGAGTCGGTTTACCAGGCATATCGTTTCTGGGCGATGTTCAGCGACGTGCTCTCTCCGCTCAAGGATAAATGTGCCGTCGTTACAAGCTACGGCGGCGATGAGCCAGGCCTTTCCGAGGCGTTCACCGGCGAGCAGCTTACGGAAGCCGAGTACAAGCACAGGATGAACCTTGCCATGCGCGGCGACAAGACACCCGAGGATTTCGAGGAGTGGGCGAAGAAGGAGTTTGTCGAACACCCGGCGAAGATGAAGCTGCTTATCGTGGTCGACAAGCTGCTAACTGGCTTTGACGCGCCGCCCGCGACCTACCTCTACATCGACAAGAAGATGGAAGACCACAATCTCTTCCAGGCAATCTGCCGAGTCAACCGACTCAACGGCGAGAAGAAACGCTATGGCTACATAATCGACTACAAGCATCTGTTCGAAAGCATAAGGGGCGCGGTCGAAGACTATACCAATGGCGCGTTCAAGAACTTTGAGAAAGAAGACGTAGAGGGGCTCCTCAAGGGACGGCTTGAAGAAGGTCGCAAGGCGCTTGAAGCGGCTCTTGAACGGTGCGATATTCTTTCGGAACCGGTACTGCCGCCGAAGAGTCTCGACGCGTATTGCGATTACTTCGTCGCCCGCGACGGGGATTTGCAGCAGCGTGAAGATTTCTACCAGGCTTGCATCGCCGCAGTAAGGGCTTGGAGCGACATCGCGCAGGAAACTGACGAGGCCGGCTACTCCCCCGCCGAGGCGGCTGCGCTAAAGGAGAAGGTGCGCAACTACGACATGCTGCGCGAGGCGATCATGAAGCGAGCCGGCGATTTCGTGGACCTCAAGCTCTACGATGCCGAGATGCGATCGCTTCTCGACAATTTCGTCACGGCCAAGCATGCGTTGAAACTCGCCGACCTCGAGGATCTTTCGTTTCTCGATCTGATAAAAATCGACAAAGACAACGGAGGTTCGGTTGATCCCGACGTGGAGTCCGAGGTCGGGGGCGAACGCGGCGTCGCGGAAACGCTTGTGGCAAACGTCAGACGCTACATCTTCAGAAAGAAAGAAACCAACCCAGCCGAGTACCGCAAGTTCTCGGAACGCATCAACAGGCTTCTCGAAGACTATCGCAAGGAGAAGATTGAATACAGAAAGCTACTTGCGGAAATCGCAAAGATGGGCAAGGAACTGAAAGGCGACGCGTCAGTTGAAGATCCGCGCCTGGACACCGAGGCCAAGCGCAGCCTCTGCGACAACCTGGGCGGCGATGCTGACCTTGCGCTTAAGGTGTTCGAGGCTGTCGGAGCAAGCGCCAAGCCCGGCTTTAGGAGAAATGCCATACGCCGCAGGAAAGTCGAAATGGCCATTGAGGACGCCTTGCAGGGAACTGATTTCAACCCGCTTGCCGTCTACCAGATAGTGGAACACCAAAGTGAATTCGACGCAGACTCCTACATGAGCGATGAACCTTGGATGTAGTGTCATGACTATTGCCGGAATACAGATTGAAGTCGAGCGAAAGAAGATCAAGCACACTCATCTTGCCGTCTATCCGCCGGATGCTAGGGTACATGTCTCTGCGCCAGATGATCTTTCCGACCGCGATTTGAGAAGTTTTCTTGCAGCCAAGATTGGCTGGATACGCGACCAGCGGAAGACTGTTCTTTCCCAGCCTCGCCAGGCGCGCCGGGAGTATGTGAGCGGAGAGAGCATTTATTGCCTTGGCCGCAGGTATAAACTATTGGTTGTCGTGGAAGATCGTTATGCGACGGAAAAGGTGACGTGGGGCGGCAACAAGCTGTCGTTGTACGTGCGGGAGGGCGCTTCACGAGGGCATAAGGAGAGGATCGTCGAATCATGGCAGAAGGCGATGTTGGGTGAGTCTCTTGCGGACAAGATGAAAACATGGTGCAGGAAGTTGAAGCTTGCTCTTCCCGAAACCGAAATTAGGAAGATGAAGACTCGGTGGGCGAGTTGTCTTAAGAAACGCGGCAAGATCGTTTTCAACGCCGCGCTTGGAAGAGTGCCCGCAAGATGCATTGAGTATGTGGTCGTACATGAGCTGACGCATTTCGAGGTGGCGAACCATTCCAGAGCGTTTGTAGAGCTTATGGACAGGCGATTGCCGCGCTGGAGGATCTTGCGGAAAGAACTTAATGATTTTATCGCCATGCCGATGGAGGAGGTATAATATGGCCAAGAAGCGGGAAAGCAATTTCAAGAAGAATGGAGTTTCAAGCGAACTCCTGCCGCGCGAGCAGATGGAGCGTGCGGCGAGTCCGCACGACCTAAAGGACGAGGCCGTTCTTGCGATACTTCTCAAGACAGGTGCGCCTGGCTGTGATGTCTTGGAACTCGCAAGACGGCTCATCCGGGCGTTTGGGTGCATTCAAGACCTTGTAACCGCCGATTGGCGCACGCTGGTCGCAAAGATATCTGACTACAACAAAAAGAACCCAGAAGCGCCTATCAAGGGCATTGGGAAGGTCAAGGCGCTTGAGCTGGCCGCAGCGTTTGAACTCGGATATCGTCGTTTGCGCGTGAAACCGGACGATTTGAAGAAGATGCGTGTTGCAACTGCTGAAGATGCATACGAAGTGTTCAAGTTCATCGCGCAAGAAGGAGATGTGCTTGAGAATTTCTGGGTGTTGCCTTTGACGGCGAAGAGGATTCCGATCTGTGAGCCGATCAGAATTGCACGAGGGCAAGCCAACACATCATACGTGATGCCGCGAGATGTCTTCCGAGAGGCCATCAAATGGGATGCCCACTGCATAATGGTGGCGCACAATCATCCAGGCGGAGACCACACTCCGTCAGAAGGCGACATCGAAACGACGCGGCAGCTGATGGCGATGTCCAAAGACCTCGGCATTCCGCTTCTTGATCACTTGGTTGTCTCGTCCATAGGCTATTCCTCGATACGAGACTACATAAAGCGAGGCTTAGTCTAGTCTCAACATGGAGTCAACAGGGTCACGGATTTGCCGCGGAGTCATCTGTCTGACCTTGTTGGTTCCGGTACTTCTCCCAGAGCCGGCGGACCCGAGCGGCCAGCCCCCAGAACCCGACGACGGCGACATGCCGTTCTGAGATGCAAGAAAGTAAAAATTGATGGCCCGACGTGGCTGCGGCGTATTTCAGAAACAGCGGTGAACTTGTAAGCGTAAGCGACAAGCGGCGCGCGCAACCGTTGCGGGCCGCCCGGAGGTCGGCCCCAGATACCCCCAACAGGGGGTTGTTGCCGTGATGGGAATATGGTACAATTTACCCATGAAAAAATGTTATCTGTCTTTGTTTGCACTTGCGGCGGCTGCTATGGCAGGCGCGGCGACGTACACGAACCCCGTTCTTACAATGGACTTCAGCGATCCCGATGTGTGCGTCGGGGCGGACGGGAAGTATTACATGACGGCGTCCAGCTTCGGCGGGCTCCCCGGCCTGCCGATTCTCGTTTCGGACGATCTTGTGAACTGGGAGTACGCCGCCTACGCGCTTGCGGAGCATCCGTTCCCAACTCATTCTCCCGAGCACGGCAACGCGGTCTGGGCGCCGTCGATACGACGCAGGTCGTTCTGGAAGACGGAAGACTCTGGTACGCGGGTCTGGACGCACGAGTACGTCATCTACTGGGGCGATCCCGACCGCGGCGCGTACCGCATTTCCGCGCCCGATCCGCGCGGGCCGTGGAGCGAGCCGCGCCTCGTCGTGGAAGGGAAGGGCATCATCGACACGTGTCCGCTCTATGACGACGACGGGCGTATCTATCTTGTGAACGGCTGGGCGCAGAGCCGCGCCGGCATGAACTCTGTCTTGACGGTGCGCGAGCTCGACAAGGACGAGACGCACGCGATCTCGCAGCCGATGATGGTCTATGACGGCGTGCCGGACGGCAACTTCACGGCGGAGGGCCCGAAGTTCTACAAGCGCAACGGCGAATACTGGCTCTTCTTCCCGGCGGGTGGCGTCGGCGGCGGCTGGCAGGTCGCGGCGCGCGCGAAGCGTCCGTTCGGGCCCTACGCGGCGCGCACCGTGATGGCCCAGGGGAAGTCGAAGATCAACGGGCCCCACCAGGGCGCGTGGGTACACTGCGAGGTCGAGGGGCCGAACGGGGAAAAGTGCGGATCCGGCGAGGACTGGTTTGTGCACTTCTCCGACCGCGACGCCTACGGGCGAATCGTGTACCTGGAGCCGATGAAATGGCGTGAGGACGGCTGGCCCGCGATCGGCGCGGACGACGACGGCGACGGCTGCGGCGAGCCGGTCGAAGAATGGGAGATGCCGAAGGGCGGGACGCTCGGCGCGCAGACGCTTTATCCGCAGCTGTCGGACGAATTCAACGACGGGCAGATCGGCCTTCAGTGGCAGTGGCTCGGCCGAAGCAGGGATTTCGCGGGCTGGGCGACGCCGTACGGTTTCTACCGTCAGTATACGACGCCCTACGGGTACGGCGCGAAGAAGTCGAGCTTTGGACCGGGGGCGAAAAAGTTGAACGGCAGCCTCTGGAATGCGCCGAACCTGATGGTGCAGAAGTTCCCGGCCTTCGCGTTCACGGCGACGATGAAGGCGCAGGTCGGCGCGAAGCAGCCGACGGAAGAGGCGGGGCTCATCGTTCAGGGCCGCAGCTACGCGCGCATCGGCCTCAGGTATGCGGGCGAAGAGAAGTTCGAGGTCGTCTACACCGAATGCCGCGACGCGGACAAGGGGAAGGACGAGGACGCGCCGGTCGTGCTCGCGACTGTTCCGGCCCAGGTCATCGGCGCGGGACTTCGTACGGCGAACGTGAAGGATATCTGGCTCAAGGTCGAGGTGACGCCCGGCGAGATCCCGCCGAAGGGGCTGGGTCCGAAGGCGATGTGCGCGTTCGCGTGGTCGCTGGACGGCGAGACGTGGACGGCGTGCGAGAAGGCGTTCCCGGCGCGCGAAGGCAAGTGGATCGGCGCGACGGTCGGCATCTACGCCGTGTCGGGCCCGGACTGCAAGGATCGCGGCTGGATCGACGTCGACTGGTTCCGCGTCGCGCGGTCGAACGTCCCGCCGTCATCCTGAGCGCAGCCGGCCGCGCGGTTTGTCATCGGCCGACGGATTTGATATACTAACCGCCGTTTCCTCAACACGAACACTCAAAAGGGCAGACAACAACATGAATGCAAAGCATCTTCTGGCGGCAGCCACCGCCGTCCTCGCCGTCGCCGCCACGCACGCGGCGGACATCTACGTCTCGCTCGACACGGGCAAGAACAAGAACGCCGGCACGAAGGAAGCGCCGCTCAAGAACCTCTGGAAGGCGCTGGAGAACGCGAACGACGGCGACACGATCCACCTCGCCGAGGGCGTCTATCCCGGCAAGATGAAGCAGAACTGGTTCCTCGTCGACAAGGCCGTCTCGATCCTCGGCGGCTACGCGAAGGACTTCGCCGAGCGCAAGCCGCTCGCGCACAAGACGATGTTCCAGGCGCTTAACGAGAACAACGACAAGAAGGGCACGGGCCTGGGCGTGTTCACGATCGACTTCACCAAGCGTCAGGGGAACCACCCGCAGAACGTCGACATGAAGTTCGACGGCCTCATCTTCGACGAGGGCTTCGCGAACTCCTACCACGAGACGAAGGGCAAGCCCGAGGGCTTCGACACCGGCATGTGGCTGGAAGGCCCCGCGTGGAACAAGACGCGCGACAAGTTCCCCTCCGCCAACCGCTACCTCGTCTATTCGGCGACGGCGAACCGCGCGACGGGCAAACTGACGTTCACGAACTGCGCGTTCGTCAACTCCGGCAACATCGCGTTCAACGTCAACTGGTACCAGGGCGAGGTGGATGTCGAGAACTGCGTCTTCTGCAACAACCGCATGATCGGCGTGAACGTCCTCGCGTCCAAGGCCGTCCCGATGGAAGGCCCGTCGCGCACGCGCCCAGGCTGGAAGCCGGAGGTCAAGTGGACGTTCAAGAACAACACGGTCCTCTTCACCTGGAGCCGCCTGAACGACCTCGCGGACATGGGCTTCGGCGTCAGGAGCAACACGGGCGTCGAGGCGGAGATCTGCGACAACGTCATCGGCCTCAACGTGCTGACGGGCTTCGACAACACGAAGGGCGTGGCGGCGACGAAGCGCACGACGCTGGACGGGAACGTCTTCTTCCTGAACCGCGAAAGCGACGTCCAGATGACGGTCTCGCCCTCCATCGCCAAGGTGCGCGTGGACGACTTCGAGGACCTCGAGGGGACGGACGGCATCGAGTCGATCGAGGACAACGAGGACCTGAAGGATCCGTCCGTCTTCAAGGGCCGCCTCAACGCGCAGTACCTCAACGCATTCCTGTCGATGAAGTATTCGGAGTCGACCAGGCTGGACGAGGGCAAGTGCAACGGCCTGCGCTCGGTGCTGGGCCTGCCGCTTCAGGGCACGATCACGACGCAGTGCGACATGTTCTGCAACCGCTATCCGCTCGAGGACGCGCTCAAGCTCTTCGGCGCGCTGGACGGCAAGGGCGCCCAGGCGCTCGACTGAGCCCCGTTGCGGCGAAAAGGGCCGTCGGCGTCGGTCGGCGGCTTTTTTTGTCCCGCGCCTTGACTTGGAGTGCGCTCCATGTAGTATAATGTGCGGCCTTTCTTCACTCAACAGAAAAAGACAAGGAAAACAACAATGAAACAACTGCTCAAGGGAGGATTGATCATGCTGGGACTCATGGCGGGCTGCTCGCCCGAGGCGGCGACGGCGGCGGAGCCGATCGCGGTCGCGAAGGGGAAGGTCGCGGTCGTCTATTTCTCGTGGAGCCCGGACGGCAACACGCGCTTTGCCGCCGAGACGATCGCGCAGAAGGCCGGCGCCGCGCTCTTCGAGATCAAGGCCGAGACGCCCTACAACGCCGATTTCCGCGCGTGCTGCGACGAGGCGAAGCCGGAATGCAACGGCAAGACGCTGCGCCCGATCCGGCCCATCGCGGGTCTCGACCTCGCGCAGTACGATGTCGTCTTCGTCGGCACGCCCAACTGGTGGGGCACGATGGCGCCGCCCGTGCGCACGTGGGTGACGCAGAACCTCGCCGCGCTCAAGGGCAAGACCGTCTGTCTCTTCCAGACGCACGGCGGCGGCGGCATGCAGCGCGTGGGCAAGGAGTTCGCGGAGGTCGTGGGCGACGCGGCGACGGTGCTGCCGCCCAAGGCGTTCGCCGGCGCGTCCGTCAAGTCGAACGTCGCCGCGCTCGAGTCGTTCGTGACCGCGCGCATCAGCGTCCGGTAATCCATCTCGCCAACAGGAAAGGTCTCTTCGGATGATCGGCAACTTCACGTTCCACAACCCCACGCGCCTCCACTTCGGCGAGAACGCGATGGAATTCCTCACGGACGAACTCGCGGCGTTCGGCCCGACCGTCCAGCTCTGCTACGGCGGCGGCTCCATCAAGCGCAACGGCATCTATGACCAGGTCGTCGCGGCGCTCACGGCCGCGGGCAAGACGATCATCGAGGATGGCGGCGTCATGCCCAATCCGACGCTCGAGAAGCTGCGGGACGGCGCGGCCAAGGCGAAGGCGAACAACGTCGACCTGATCCTCGCCGTCGGCGGCGGCTCGACGATCGACTACGCGAAGGCCGTCAGCGTCTCGGCGTGGTGCGCGGAGGATCCGTGGCAGAAGTACTTCACGCGCTTCGAGGAGCCGACGTGCCGCCTCATCCCCGTCGGCAGCGTGCTCACGATGGTCGGCACGGGCAGCGAGATGAACGGCGGCAGCGTCATCACCAACCATGCAGCGAACCTGAAGGTCGGCAAGGTGTTCGGCCCGGCCGTATTCCCGAAGTTCTCGATCCTCAATCCGAAGTTCACGTTCACCGTGCCGCGCCGCCAGATGGTCGCCGGCTTCTTCGACATCATGAGCCACATCCTGGAGCAGTACTTCAGCGGCACGGACGACGCGACGAGCGACTACATCGCCGAAGGGCTGATGCGCTCGCTGATCGTCTCGTCGCGCGCGGCGGTGAAGAACCCCGAGGACTACGAGGCGCGGAGCAACATCATGTGGACGGCGACGTGGGCGCTCAATACGCTGATCGCCATGGGCAAGACGACCGACTGGGAGGTGCACATGCTCGGCCAGGCCGTGAGCGCGCTCACGGACGCGACGCACGGCATGACGCTCGCGGCCGTCTCGCTGCCGTACTACCGCCTCGTCAAGCCGTACGGGCTCAAGAAGTTCGTGCGCTTCGCGACGAACGTCTGGGGCGTGGCGGCGGAGGGGAAGAGCGACGATCAGATCGCGGACGAGGGCCTTGCCGCGCTCGAGGCGTGGATGCGCGAGATCGGCGTCTCGCTGAACATCACGGAGCTCGGCGTGACGGAGGCGATGATCCCCGATCTCGTCAAGGCGACGTTCCGTCTCGGCGGCGGCTACAAGCAGCTGACGGAAGAGGAAGTCGCCGCCATCTTCCGCCAGAGCCTGTAAGCGCGGCGTGACGCCTCGCGCGGCGGCGCGAGGAAACAGTATTTGTAATAGTTTGGATTCGGAAGGGCAGAAGTTTTACACGTGATGTAAAAAATCGGCTGGATTTTGCGTTGGCACGGAATGTGCTTAAAGGTTGTCGTCAGGTGCGGTGGTCGCGCCTGACGCAACCGAAGGAAACACAAAATGACAGACGAGACAAAGACGGCGACCTCATTCGGCGCGGACGTGTTTGGCAAAGAGGCCATCCGGACCTACCTGTCGAAGGACACCGCCAAGAAGCTGCAGGCGACGATTGACGAGGGCAAGCCGCTGGACGCCTCCATCGCGGGCGAGGTCGCGCATGGCATCCGCCACTGGGCGATGGACCGGGGCGCCACGCATTACACGCATTGGTTCCTGCCGATGACCGGCTCGACCGCCGAAAAGCACGACGCCTTCCTGGAGCTGAAGGACGGCGAGCCGATCATGCAGTTCTCGGGCAAGAATCTCATCGTGGGCGAGCCGGATGCCTCGTCCTTCCCCTCGGGCGGCATCCGCTCCACCTTCGAGGCGCGCGGCTACACGGCGTGGGATCCGACCTCGCACGCCTTCATCAAGCGCCACTCGAACGGCGCGACCCTCTGCATCCCGACCGCGTTCTGCGCCTACACGGGCGAATCGCTCGACAAGAAGACGCCGCTCCTGCGGTCCATGCAGGCGCTCGACCGCTCGCTCAAGCGGCTGATGAAGCTCTTCGGACGCGACGAGGGCCATGCCGCCTGCACGCTCGGCGCGGAGCAGGAGTATTTCCTTGTCGACCAGGCGTACTGGAAAAAGCGCCCCGATCTTGTGCTGACGGGCCGCACGCTCTTCGGCGCGCCGTCCGCGAAGGGCCAGCAGCTGGAGGACCACTATTTCGGCACGATCCCCGACCGCGTGCTGTCGTTCATGAACGACGTGGAGCGCGAACTCTGGAAGCTCGGCATCCCGGCGAAGACGCGCCACAACGAGGTGGCGCCCGCGCAGTTCGAGCTCGCCCCGCAGTTCGAGGAGCTGAACCTGGCGACAGACCACAACATGCTGGTGATGGACACCCTGCGGAGCGTGGCCGAGAGGCACGGCTTCAAGTGCCTGCTGCACGAGAAGCCCTACGCCGGCGTCAACGGCTCGGGCAAGCACAACAACTGGTCGGTCGCCTACGGCGGGAAGAACCTGCTCGATCCCGGCCGCGATCCGAACGACAATGCGCTGTTCCTGACGATGCTCTGCGCCGTCATCGAGGCGGTGGACCTGCACGCCGACCTGCTGCGCGCGTCGGTGGCGGGCGCGGGCAACGACCACCGTCTCGGCGCGAACGAGGCGCCGCCCGCCGTCATTTCGATCTATGTCGGCGACCAGCTGGCGGAGGTGCTCGACCAGATCGAGAATCCGCACGCGGCGAAGCGCACGGAGAAGGGGACGATGCTGATCGGCGTCGACACGCTGCCGGCCATCCCCAAGGACGCGACCGACCGCAACCGCACGTCGCCGTTCGCGTTCACCGGCAACAAGTTCGAGTTCCGCGCGCCGGGATCGTCCGTCTGCTGCGCGGGGCCGATGACCGTCCTCAACACGATCGTCGCCGAGTCGGTCGAGCGAATCGCGTGCGAGCTGGAGGCGGCGGACGTGGCGGGCCGGGCGAAGCCCGGCGAGCACACGGCCGCGTTCCACACCGCGCTGCAGGCCATCCTGCAGGCGTCGCTCAAGGCGCACCGGCGCGTCGTCTTCAACGGCAACGGCTACGAGGCGGACTGGATGCGCGAGGCCGCGCGCCGGGGGCTGCCGAATGCGCCCGACACGCCGGCGGCGCTGGCCGCGTTCGCGAAGGACGAAAACGTCGCGCTCTTCGAGAAGTACGGCGTGATGACGCGCCGCGAGCTCGCGAGCCGCCGCGAGATCTTCCTGGAGGAATACGCCAAGAAGGTGCGCATCGAAGGCGCGTGCGCACGCGACATCGCGCGCGAGCAGATCCTGCCGGCCGTCAAGGCGGAGTATCTCGAAACGGCGCAGGCGGCGGCCGCGGCGGCGCAGCTCGGCG
>JAFUEM010000280.1 GCA_017463935.1 Kiritimatiellia bacterium | reverse complement strand
CGCGCGGCGGCGGAGGCGCGCGCGCGGGAGGGGACGGACAAGCGGGGCATCGCGGACGACGAGCGCGCGGTCAACCGCGAATGGTCGAGCCGCAACCCCGGCAACCAGGCGTTCCGCATGCTCGCGGCGGTGGGCTACCTCGACGGCGTGCACCCGAGCGTCATCATGTGCCGCGGCTACTACTCGCGCACGTGCCTGTGCGCGTACGACCTCGTCGACAGGAAGCTGAAGGAACGCTGGTACTTCTGCTCCGACGAGCCGCGCTGGTGGGGCTACGGCGGGCAGGGCTTCCACAACCTGCGCGTCGGCGACGTGGACTTCGACGGCAAGGATGAGATCATCTACGGCCACATGGTCGTGGACCACGACGGGCAGGGCCTCTACACGACGGGCATGGGCCACGGCGACGCGATCCACCTCATCCAGAGCGCGCCGACGGTGCGCGGGCTCCAGGTGTGGACGTGCCACGAGAACAGCCCGTTCGGCGTCTCGCTCTTCGACGCGCAGTCGGGGCGGCTGCACTTCTGGACGCACGGGCCGAAGGACACGGGCAGCTGCAACGCGATGGACATCGATCCCGACCAGCCCGGCGTGGAGCTCTTCTCGGGCACGCACTGCGGCGTCTACTCCGCGTCGACGGGGCAGCGGCACGCCGACCCGAAGCCCAAGCCGACGGACCACTACTACAGCATGCTCCGCTTCGGCATCTGGTGGCGCGGCGACCTGACGCGCTCGGCGTATTCGGGCGGCAGCGTCATCAAGGGCTATTCCGTCAAGGGGCGGAGCATCACTTCCGCCGAGGAGCTCGACGTGCGGCCCGAGGGCGCGCCGCCGAACGTCCATTCCAACCATTCGACGAAGGGCTGCCCGTGCCTGATCGCCGACCTCTTCGGCGACTGGCGCGAGGAGATTCTCCTGACGCGCCGCGACAACCGCGCGATCCGCGTCTACCTCTCGCCGCACGACACGCCCTACCGCTTCCACACGTTCCTGGAGGATCCGATCTACCGCCTCTCGGTGCTGACGCAGAACAACGGCTACAACGTGCCGACCGATCCCGGCTTCTATTTCGGGCCGGAGCTCAAGGGCCACAAGATCTGGTTCCGCGGCACGTATCTCGAGTGAAGCGCCGCCGCCCGCTGTTCCCATCCGGCGGCAGAATGTGATATACTATCCGTCAACGACTTTCAGAAAACTTTTAAACAAAAACAAAACAACAAAAAGGATTAACAATGCCAAGGACAGACATCGACTGGGCGAGTCTCGGTTTCGGCTTCTCGGACGTCAACTGCCACATCCGCGCGGTGTGGAAGGACGGCAAGTGGGGCCCGCTCGAATTCGTCAAGGATCCGTACATCACGATGCACATCGGCGCGAGCTGCCTCCACTACGGGCAGGAGTGCTTCGAAGGCATCAAGGCCTTCCGCCAGAAGTCGGGCCGAGTTGTCATCTTCCGCCCCGGCGAGAACGCGCGGCGCATGTACCGCACGGCCGTGCGGTGCGTCATGCCGCCCGTGCCCGAGGAGATGTTCATCGAGGCGCTCGACCGGATCGTCGCGGCGAACGAGGAGTTCGTGCCGCCCTACGGCACCGGCGGCTCGCTCTACCTGCGCCCGCTCCTCATCGGCACCGGCCCGCAGATCGGCGTCGCACCCGCGAAGGAGTACACCTTCCTCGTGATGGTCATGCCGGTGGGCGCGTACTACAAGGGCGGCCTCAAGCCCGTGCGCGCCGTCATCCTCGACGACTGGGACCGCGCCGCGCCGCACGGCATGGGCGACGTCAAGGTTGGCGGCAACTACGCCGCGTCGCTCTTCGCGCACGAGAAGGCCAAGCACGACGGCTGGCCGGTCGAACTCTACCTCGACGCGAAGGAGCACAAGTACGTGGAGGAATTCTCCACCTCGAACTTCCTCGGCATCACGAAGGACGGAAAATATGTCACGCCCGACTCCTGCTCGGTGCTGCCGTCCGTCACGAATCTCTCGCTGCGCGAGGCGGCGGAGGACCTCGGCATGACCGTCGAGCGCCGCCCGATCCCGTACGAGGAGATCCGCGATTTCGTCGCCGTCGCCGCGCTCGGCACGGCCGTCGTGATCACGCCCGTGTGGGAGATCACGCGCGGGAGCGACGTGATCCGGATCTCCGCTGCGGACGAGGTGCATCCGACGCTCCTCAAGCTGTACCAGACCGTCCAGGGCATCCAGTACGGCGAGATCCCGGACACGCGCGGCTGGTGCCATGAAGTCAAGATCTGAGGCGGACCGGTGGCCCGTTGGGAAGAGCGGCGCGTAGACGCGGCGGATATCGACGCGCTGGTGGCGGCCGGCTATACGCCGCTGCAGGCGCGGCTGCTGGCCGTGCGCGGCGTTTCCGCCGCGGAGGCGGCCGCGTTCT
>JAFUEM010000279.1 GCA_017463935.1 Kiritimatiellia bacterium | reverse complement strand
GGTCGCCGACGGCGTGAACGACGCGGTCGCGCTCACGACGGCGCACGTCGGCGTCGCGATGGGCGGCGCGGGCAGCGACATCGCGGTGGAGGCGGCCGACATCGCGCTCGTCGGCGACGACCTGACGAAGATCGCCTACCTCAAGCGCCTGTCGAGCGCGTGCGTCCGGCTCATCAAGCTCAACATCGCGATTTCGATGACGATCAACGCATGCGCGATCACGCTGTCGGTGCTGGGCGTGCTCGGCCCCGTGTCGGGCGCGCTCGTCCACAACTTCGGCTCGGTGCTCGTCGTCCTGAACGGCGCGCTGCTCTACGACCGGAAATTCAGGTGAGGGAAGGGAACGGCGGAATCCTGCGCGACCAGGGGGCGATCTTCGATGGGGATGCGCCATCTGTCCGAGGGTCTGCAGGCGGCGAAACGCGCGCCTGACGGGACGCGGCAGAACCGCCGCGTTTCTCCGCGTTTTTTTTGATATACTATCACGCGCAATGATAGACAGCAACTGGTTGAAGGAATACGCGGAGAAGGTGCGCAAGGCCGATGCGATCGACCCGGCGCTCTACCGCAAGTACGGCGTGAAGCGCGGTCTGCGCAACGACGACGGCACGGGCGTGCTCGTCGGATTGACGACGATCGGCAACGTGCACGGCTACGTCGTCTCGGAAGGCGAGAAGCAGGCGGTGCCGGGCCAGCTCTTCTACCGCGGCATCAACGTGGCGGACCTCGTCGCGGCCGACCGCCGCGAGCACCGCTACGGCTACGAGGAGGCGGCGTACCTGCTCCTGTTCGACGACCTGCCGACGGCGCGTCAGCTCGCGGAGTGGAAGAAGAAGCTCGGCTCCTACCGGGTCCTCTCGGACGGCTTCAAGGAGAACGCGATCTTCTCCAACCCGTCGAAGGACATCATGAACTCCATCGCGCGCGCGGTCCTTTTCGCGTATGCGTTCGACGACACGGGCAACCCCGACGACCTCGCGCTCGAGAAGTGCCTCGACCAGTCGATCGAGATGATCGGCGCGCTGCCGACGATCGCGGCGTACGCGTACCAGGCGAAGGCGCACTACCACGGCGGCGCATCGCTGATGATCCGCAACCCCGACCCGAACAAGTCGACGGCGGAGAACGTGCTCGCGCTCATCCGCGAGGACGGCAAGTACACGAAGCTCGAGAGCGAGACGCTCGACCTCGCGCTCATCCTCCACGCGGAGCACGGCGGCGGCAACAACTCGTCGTTCGTCACCCACGTCGTCACGAGCGCGTTCACCGACATCTACTCGTCGATCGCGGCGTCGATCCTGTCGCTCAAGGGCTCGCGCCACGGCGGCGCGAACCTGCGCGTGATGCGCCAGATGGACGAGATCAAGCAGAAGACGAAGGACTGGCGCAACGCGAAGCAGGTCGTCGCGTACCTCGAGAAGATCGCCGACCGGAAGGCGGGCGACGGCACGGGGCTCATCTACGGCCTCGGCCACGCCGTCTACACGATCAGCGACCCGCGCGCGCAGCTCCTGAAGCGCAAGGCGCGCGAGCTCGCGAAGGCGAAGGGGCGGATGGATGAGATGCGGCTCTTCGAGCTCGTCGAGTCGGAGGGCCCGGCGATCATCAAGTCGCGCCACCCGCGCGCGGAGGACGTCTGCGCGAACGTGGACCTCTACTCGGGGTTCGTCTACGAGATGCTGGGCATTCCGCGCGACCTCTACACGCCGCTCTTCGCGATCGCGCGCTGCGTCAGCTGGTGCGCGCACCGGATGGAGGAGCTCGTCAACAAGGGGCCGATCATCCGTCCCGCGTACAAGCCGCTCTACCGCCTGCGCGACTATGTGCCGCTCAAGGACCGCAAGTAGCGCGACGCGCCCGAACGGGGAATGCGCCGGTCGCCGCACGGGCGGCTGCTGCGCGCAGGGGGAAGGCTGACGCATGGAGGAGCTTGACCGCATCCTGATCGTCGAAGACGACGCGACCATCCGCACCGTCCTGGAGATGGCGCTGCTGGGCGCGGGCTACCGCCACGTCACGTGCGCGTCGCGCGGCGACGAGGGGCTGGCCGAGGCGCGTCGCCTGCGGCCGGATCTGGTGCTGCTGGACGTGATGCTGCCCGGCCTGGACGGTTTCACGATCGCCGCGCGGCTGCGCGC
>JAFUEM010000278.1 GCA_017463935.1 Kiritimatiellia bacterium | reverse complement strand
TCATGCCCTGGCCGCCGCGCGCGTGGCGCGTGAAATCCTTGAACTCGCAGCGCTTGCCATAGCCGTTCTCCGTCGCGATGAAGAGCGTCTTGTCGTCGTCCACCGCGTCGAGCGACACGACGCGGTCGCCCGCGCGCAGGCGGAAGCCGCGCACGCCCGTCGCCGTGCGGCCCATCCGCCGCACGTCGCTCGCCGCGAAGCGCATCGCGCGCCCGCCGAACGAGAACATGATCACGTCCTCGTCGGGCCTGACGAGCCGCACGTCCACGAGTTCGTCGCCGTCCTCGATGTTGATCGCGCGGATGCCCGCCTTGTTGACGTTCTTGTAGTCGCCGAGGAGCGTCTTCTTGACCGTGCCCTTCCGCGTCGCGAAGAAGACGTCCACGTCGCCGTCGAAGGAGCGGATCGGCAGCAGTTCGAGCACCTGCTCGCCCTCCTGGAGGTTCAGCAGGTTGATGAGCGGCCGGCCGAAGCTCGCGCGCGGCGCTTCGGGGATCTCGTACGCGCCCTTGAGGAAGAGCCGCCCCGTGTTGGTGAAGAACATGAGCTCGTCGTGCGTCTCGGCGACGAAGACGAGGCGGATGAAATCCTCCTCCTTCACCTGCGCGCCCTTCACGCCGCTGCCGCCGCGGTGCTGCTCGCGGTACTCGGTGAGCGGCACGCGCTTGATGTAGCCGCGGTTCGAGAGCGTAATCACGCACGGCTCGTCGGGGATCAGGTCCTTGACCGACACCTCGTTCACGTCCGCGACGATCTCGGTGCGCCGCCGGGCCTCCTCCTTCAGGCAGTAGCGGTCCTTGAGCTCGGCGACGTCCTGGCGGATGATCGCGTAGACCTTCTCGGGATCGGCGAGGATCGCCTCGAACTCCGCGATGGCCGCGAGAAGGCGCGCGAGCTCGTCCGCGAGCTTGTCGCGCTCGAGGCCGACGAGCTGGTAGAGGCGCATTTCGAGGATCGCGTTCACCTGCAGGTCGGTGAAGCCGAACTTCGCCTGCAGACTCGCCTTCGCCTCGTCGCGCGTCTTGGAGGCGCGGATGATGCGCACGACCTCGTCGAGGTTGTCGATCGCGAGCAGGAGCCCGTCGACGATGTGCCGCCGCGCCTGCGCCTTCTTGAGGTCGAAGCGCGTCCGGCGCGTGATCACCTCGAAGCGGTGGTCGACGTAGCACTTGAAATAGTCCTTCAGGTTGAGGATCTTCGGCCGCCCGCCGACGATGGCGAGCATGATCGCGCCGAACGTCGTCTGGAGCTGCGTGTGCTTGTAGAGGCGGTTGAGCACGATCTCGCCGACGGCGTCGCGCTTCAGGTCGACGACGATGCAGATCTCGTCCTCGGTCGTCTTCCGGCGCGCGGCGGCCGTGCCCTTCGTGTCCTTCGTGTGGCCGCCGGAGATGTCGCGGATGTCGCTCACGCCCTCGATGACCTTGTCCTTGACGAGCTCGGCCATGTGCTTGATCATCTCGGACTTGTTGACGCCGTAGGGGATCTCGTGGATGACGATCTTCTCGCGCCCGTTCGCCTCCCGGACGATCTCGGCCTTGCCGCGCACCGTCAGCTGGCCGCGGCCGAGCTTGTACATGGCCGCGATGCCGTTGCGGCCGCAGATCTCCGCGCCGGTCGGGAAGTCGGGGCCCTTGACGAATTCCATCAGGTCGTCCACCGTGCAGTCGTCGCGGTGCTGAACGTAGTAGTCGATGCCGTCGCACAGCTCGCCGAGGTTGTGCGGCGGGATGTTCGTCGCCATGCCCACCGCGATGCCCGACGAGCCGTTCAGGAGCAGGTTCGGCAACTTCGCGGGGAGGACCGTCGGCTCCTCCAGCGTCTCGTCGAAGTTGGGCATCATGTCGACGGTGTCCTTCTCGAGGTCGCCCAGGAGCTCGTCCGTCGCCTTGCGCATGCGCACTTCGGTGTACCGCATGGCCGCGGGCGGATCGCCGTCGATGGAGCCGAAGTTGCCGTGGCCGTCGACGAGCGGGAGGCGGAGCGAGAAGTCCTGCGCGAGGCGCACGATCGCGTCGTAGACGGAGCTGTCGCCGTGCGGATGGTACTTGCCGATCACTTCGCCGACGATGCGCGCGGACTTGACGTGCTTCGTGTTCCACGTGTTGTTCAGCTCGTGCATCGCGAAGAGGCAGCGGCGGTGGACGGGCTTGAGGCCGTCGCGCACGTCCGGCAGCGCGCGGCCGACGATCACCGACATCGAATAGTCGATGTAGTCGCGCGACATCGAATCTTCGATGGCAATGTCTTCCATCGCGGCGGCCGCCGCCACTTCGTCAATGTCCGTCACTTCTTCGCTCATAACCTGTATATTATATCATTTTTACCCCCGCTCGGGAGGACGAGAATTCTAGATTTCTAGGGTTCTATGGTTCTAGGATTCTAGACCGCTCGCTGCGCTCGCTGTTCTAGACCGCGCGGCAGAACTGCCGCGCTATTCTAGAATTCTAGAAGTCTAGAGTTCTAGAGGCCTAGAAGCCTAGAAGCCTAGAGTTCTAGAAGCCTAGAATCCTAGACACCTAGAATCCCCCTGCAGTAGGCCTCGGCGCCGGGGAGGTCGGCGAACGCGCCGTCCAGCTGCGCTTCGAAGCAGCGCGCCAGGATCTCGCCGAAGTGCGCCGACGGCTTCAGCCCCATCTCAATCAGATGCCGTCCCATCAGGATCGGCTTCGGCGCCGCGTCCGCGATCCGCAGCCGCTCCGCCGCCGCCGCCAGCCACGCGAGC
>JAFUEM010000277.1 GCA_017463935.1 Kiritimatiellia bacterium | reverse complement strand
GTGCGCGGCGGGCGGTGCGGCCTGCGCGGCCGAGATCGCGAAGATCCTCGGCGTGGCGGCGACGGCGACCGAAAAGCGCGTCGCGCTCGTCAAGTGCTGCGGCACGCGCTCGGAGGCGATCCGCGTCGGCGACTACAACGGCATCTGCGACTGCGGCATCGCGGCGGCGACGGCCGGCGGCGACAAGGGCTGCAAGTACGGCTGCCTCGGCTACGGCGCGTGCGCGAACGTCTGCCCGCAGAACGCGATTTCGATCCACGACGGCCTCGCGAAGGTCGACAAGCGCCTGTGCATCGGCTGCGGCAAGTGCGTGAAGGTCTGCCCGAAGGGGCTGATCGAGCTCGTCCCGGCGTCGGCGACGATCCACGTCCTCTGCAACAACCCCGTGCGCGGGCCGGAGGTGCGCAAGGTCTGCGGCGTCGGCTGCCTCGGCTGCCACCTGTGCGAGAAGAACTCCGGCGGCAAGGAGGCCGGCCACTTCACCTTCGACGGCTTCCTCGCGAAGGTCAACTACGCGAATCCGCCGACCGACGGCCAGATCGTCGCGAAATGCCCCGCCAAGTGCATGAGCGAGGACGCGCACTTCGAGAGCGGGCACTGAGGAAGGGAGCGATTTATGAAGACAGTCAACAGTCCATTCAAGTTCAAGGGCGGGGTGCATCCCGACTACAACAAGGAGCTGGCGCGCGCGGAGCAGATCGAGCGCCTGCCGCTGCCCGGCGAGCTCGTCATTTCGATGAGCCAGCACCTCGGCGCACCGGCGAAGTGCCTCGTCAAGCCCGGCGACTTCGTGCGGCGCGGCCAGCTGATCGGCGAGAAGAACGGCTTCATCTCGGTGTGCGTGCGCGCGAGCGCGGACGGCAAGGTGAAGGCCGTCGAGAAGCGCCCCGGCCCCGCGGGCGGCCTCGCGGACGCGGTGATTCTCGATACGACGGTCCCGCCGCCGGAAGGGGCGGAGCCGGCGGCCGTCGCCCTGCCGCCGCTGGACTGGAAGACGGCTGCGCGCGAGGAGCTCCTCAGGCGCGTGGAGGAGGCGGGCATCTGCGGCATGGGCGGCGCGGGCTTCCCGAGCGCGGTCAAGCTGAATCCGCCGCCCGGCAAGCGCTGCGAATACCTGATCCTCAACGGCGCGGAGTGCGAACCGTACCTCACCGCCGACTTCCGCGTGATGCTCGAGCGCGCCGACCGCATCCGCGTCGGCGTGGAGATCATGCGCAGGATCCTCGGCGGCCCGGCCGTGCGCATCGCCATCGAGGCGAACAAGCCCGAGGCGATCGCGGCGATGGAGCGCGCCTTCGCGGACATCGACGGCAACGTCGAGATCGTCGTGCTGCCGGTCCTCTATCCGCAGGGCAGCGAAAAGCACCAGATCTACGCGACGGTCGGCCGCACGGTGCCGGAGCCGCCCGCGCTGCCGATCGACGTCGGCTGCGTCGTGGAGAACGTCGGCACGGTCGCGGCGATCGCCGACGCGGTGGAGAAGGGCGAGCCGCTCCTGGAGCGCGTGACGACGGTCTCGGGCGACGCGGTCGCGAACCCGAAGAACATCCTCGCGCCGTGCGGCACCAAGTACGCGGACCTGCTCGCGTTCTGCGGCGGCCTGAAGGCGCCGGCGGCGAAGGTGATCTCCGGCGGCACGATGATGGGCTTTGCGGTGCCGAACCTCGACATCGCGACGACGAAGACGACGTCGGGTCTCCTCTTCCTGACGCGGCGGCGCGTCTTCCAGTACGCGTCGGGCGCGTGCATCAACTGCGGCCGGTGCGTGCGCGCGTGCCCGATGAACCTCAACGCCGCCGAAATCTCGAAGGCGGTGGAGGCGAACGACGTGGCGGCGGCCGAGGCGCTGCACGTGATGACGTGCATCGAATGCGGCGCGTGCAGCTTCAGCTGCCCGTCGTACCGGACGATCACCCAGTTCTGCCGCAAGGCGAAGGCATCCATCCGCGCCCGCCAGGCGGCGGAGCGCGCGGCGGCGGCGAAGGCCAAGGCCGCCGAGGAGGAGAAGAAGGCGGCGGAAGCCCGGAAGGAGGCGAAGTAACATGAAACCGAAAGAACTTGGCGATCACTACATCCTCAGCTCCAGCCCGCATGCGCACGCGCGCATCTCCGTCTCGCGCATCATGCTGGACGTCATCCTCGCGCTGCTGCCGACGACGGCGATGGGCATCTGGTACTTCGGCCTTCCGGCCGTCTGGACGATCCTCGTGTGCGTCTCGACGTGCGTCGTCACCGAAGCGCTCTGCCGCCTCGCGATGAAGCGCGAGTCGACCGTCGGCGACCTTTCGGCCGTCTTGACGGGCCTGCTCCTCGCGCTCAACCTGCCGGCGGGGCTCCCGCTCTGGATGGCGGTCGTCGGCTCGGTCTTCGCCATCGCGGTCGCGAAGCAGGTGTTCGGCGGGCTCGGCATGAACCCGTTCAACCCCGCGCTCGCCGCGCGCGCGTTCATGCTCATTTCGTTCACGGGCCCGATGACGACGTGGCTCGCGCCGCGCCCGAACGTGGACGCGGTCACGTGCGCGACGCCGCTCGCGGCCGTCAAGGCGGGCGCCCTCGCCGACGTGCCGTCGACGTGGAACCTGCTCATCGGCAACATGCCCGGCTGCATCGGCGAAGTCTCGGCGCTCGCGCTCGCGCTCGGCGCGGCGTATCTCCTGTGGCGCAAGGTGATCACGTGGCACATCCCGGCCGCGTTCCTCGCGACGGTCGCCGTCTACGCGCTCGTGACGGGCCGCGCCCCGGCGCACGTCGAGATCCTGACGGGCGGCGTGATGATCGGCGCGTTCTTCATGGCGACGGACTACGTGACCTCGCCGACGACCGCGAAGGGCAAGCTCATCTTCGGCGCGGGCTGCGGCCTCCTCTGCATGCTCATCCGCCACTTCGGCTCGTACCCCGAAGGGTGCAGCTTCGCGATTCTCATCATGAACGCGGTCACGCCGCTCATCAACCGCTGGACGCAGCCAAAGCCGTTTGGAGGAAAGTAAGATGAAGAAGATCATTGGTCTGGTGGTGAGCCTGACGGTCATCGCGGGCGTCTGCGCGGCGGTGCTCGCCTACGTCAACACGATCACGAAGGAGCCGATCGCGGCGATGCTCAACCAGAAGACGGTCGACGCCGCGCGCGCGGTGATGCCGGCCGGCGTCGCCGACGTGGCGGAGACGGACGGCGGCGTGTTCGTCGGCAAATCGGCGGACGGCGCGGTCGTCGGCTACGCCGTGACGGGCGCGGACGCGGGCGGCTACGGCGGCGATGTCGTGCTGATGGTCGGCTTCCAGGCGGACCGGAAGACGGTCGTCTGCTACAAGACGCTGGCGGCGGCGGAAACGCCCGGCCTCGGCATGAAGCTCAACACGCCCGAGTTCCAGGCGCAGTTCGGCGGCAAGGACGCCACGACGCTGAAGGTGAGGAAGGACGGCGGCGAGATCGAGGCGATCACCGCCGCGACGATCACCTCGCGCGCCGTCTGCCGCGCGATCGCGGCGGCGGCGGCGAAACTCCGGTAGGCGCGCGCGATGGACCGTCAGCCCAGGGGCCTCGCGCTCATCAGCGGCGGGCTCGATTCGCGCCTCGGCGTGTGCGTGCTGCGCGACGCGGGCGCGTACATGGAGGGCGTCTGCTTCGAGACGCCGTTTTTCAGCGCGGCGTCGGCGCGCCAGGCGGCGGAACAGCTTCGGCTGAAGCTGCACGTCGTCGATTTCACGGCCGACGAGATCGCGCTCATCAAACATCCGCCGCACGGTTTCGGCGGCGCGATGAACCCCTGCATCGACTGCCACGCGACGATGATCCGGCGCGCGGGCGAGCTGATGCGGGAGCGGGGATTCGATTTCGTCTCCACCGGCGAAGTGCTGAACCAGCGGCCGATGAGCCAGAACCGCCAGTCGCTCGGCGTCGTGGAGAAGGATTCGGGCCTGAAGGGGCGGCTCGTGCGCCCGCTTTCGGCGCAGCTCCTCGAACCGACGATCCCCGAGACGGAAGGGCGCCTCGACCGCACGAAGCTGCTGGCGCTGTCGGGCCGCCGCCGCGAGCCGCAGATCGCGCTCGCCGCGCACTACGGGCTCGTCGACTATCCCTCGCCCGCGGGCGGCTGCAAGCTGACCGAGGAGGCGTACGGTCGCAAGCTGCGCGACCTGATGGAGCATGAAGGGCTCGACGACCTGCGGCTCGTGCGGCTGCTGAACGTCGGGCGGCGCTTCCGCCTGCCGGGCGGCGCGAGCGTGATTATCGGCCGCGTCGCGCGCGAGAACGCGATCCT
>JAFUEM010000028.1 GCA_017463935.1 Kiritimatiellia bacterium | reverse complement strand
TATCTCGCTCGTCCTCAACAAACCGGACTTGTCGACCACTCCACAGGTGGTCTTCACGACCAATCCGAGGGTGAAAAGAGGCTGAAGGCCATTCCGCTTTTGCTAACTACAAATTTTCCGCTTTTGAAAACTACGCGACACGTTCAAAATCCCCACTTGCGCGGGGCGGGCGAAATGTGATAAACTATACGACGAACATTCCCAAAAAGGATAGATAAAAATGGCTAATATCAAGGGCGGCCGCGCCGCCAGGAAACGTGACCGTCAGAACGAGAAGGCGCGCAAGCGCAATTCCGTCGCCAAGGCGAAGCTTCACGACGCGCACAAGAAGCTCTTCAAGGCCGCCGACGCCGGCAGCAAGGAGGAGGCCGAGAAGAAGTTCAAGGAATTTGTTTCGGGCCTCGACAAGGCCGCGAAGAAGGGCATCATCTCCAAGAACACGGCCGACCGCAAGAAGTCCCGTGCCCAGCTCAAGCTGAACAAAATGAACGCAGCCGCCGCAGCGGACGCGAAGTAAACCACAAAAGGCTGAACGGGAATGTGACGGCGAAGGGCATCCGGGGACATCACCTTGGGTGCCCTTGCAAATTTCAACTCGAACAATCGGAAAGAAAGGAAAAGAAAAATGGCAAAGAAGACACTCCGTGACGTTGAGATCAAGGGCAAGCGCGTGCTGATGCGCGTCGACTTCAACGTCCCGATGGCGAAGGACGGCTCGGGCAAGATCACCGACGATACGCGTATCGTCGCGGCGCTGCCGTCGATCAAGTATGTTCTCGAACAGGGCGGTTCGCTCGTGCTCATGTCGCACCTCGGCCGTCCGAAGGGCGTCAAGCTCGGCGCGGCGCCGAATCCCGACAACGCGGCGTTCACGCTCAAGCCCGTCGCCGAGGCGCTCGCCGAGAAGCTCGGCCGGCCGGTCACGTTCGTGCCCGACTGCATGGCGGCCGACGCGGTCGTCCAGGCGCTGAAGCCGGGCGAGGTCGCGCTCTTGGAGAACACCCGCTTCTACAAGGCCGAGGACGGCAAGGTCAAGAAGGATGACGAGAAGAAGGGCATCCACCTCACCGACGAGGAGTTCGCGGCGAAGAAGGCCGAGCTCAAGGCGCAGCGCGCCGAGATGGCGAAGAAGCTCGCGAGCTACGGCGATATCTACTGCAACGACGCGTTCGGCACCGCGCACCGCGCGCACGCCTCGACCGCCGTCGTCGCGGACTACCTGCAGCCGGCCGTCTCGGGCTTCCTGCTGGAGAAGGAGATCAAGTTCCTCGGCGACGCGGTCGAGAATCCCGTCCGCCCGTTCGTGGCGATCCTCGGCGGCGCGAAGGTCTCCGACAAGCTCGCGGTCGTCAAGAGCCTCCTGAACAAGGTCGACACGCTCATCATCGGCGGCGGCATGGCCTACACCTTCAAGAAGGCGCAGGGCTACAAGGTCGGCGCGTCGCTCTGCGAGGACGACCAGGTCGCGTACTGCAAGGAGATGCTCGACGCGGCGGCCGCGAAGGGCATCAAGATCCTGCTGCCGAGCGACAACGTGATCGCCGACAAGTTCCCGGAGACGAAGGACGCGAGCGACATCACGATGAAGATCAACGAAGGCGACATCCCGGACGGCTGGATGGGCCTCGACATCGGCCCGAAGTCGATTGCCGCGTTCAGCGAGGCGGTCAAGGGCGCGAAGACGGTCGTCTGGAACGGCCCGATGGGCTGCTTCGAGTTCGCGCCGCTCGCGAAGGGCACGTACGGCGTGTGCGAGGCGGTCGCGACCGTCAAGGCGAACGGCGGCGTGTCGATCATCGGCGGCGGCGACTCGGTGAGCGCGGTCAAGAAGTCCGGCAGGGCGGCGGAGATGAGCCACGTCTCGACGGGCGGCGGCGCGAGCCTCGAGTTCCTCGAAGGCAAGGTCCTCCCCGGCGTCGCGGCGCTGAACGACTGACGGAACCGGCGCGGCGGCTCGTCCGCGCAAGGGAAAAGGGGGCGCGGCGAAACTGCCGCGCTCCTTTTTTTGATATACTACGCACGCTATGGCGTCGGTAACGTTCAAGGATGTGGCGAAGGTCTACCAGCGCGGCGAAACCGCCGCGGTGGAGGGGTTCAGTCTGGAGATCCGCGACGGCGAGTTTCTTGTGCTCGTCGGCCCGTCCGGCTGCGGCAAGTCCACGACGCTGCGCATGGTCGCGGGGCTGGAGACGCCGACGTCCGGCACGATCCGGATCGGCGAGAAGGACGTCACGCATCTGCCGCCGAAGGACCGCGACATCGCGATGGTCTTCCAGAACTACGCGCTCTATCCGCACATGACGGTGCGCGCGAACATGGAGTTCGCGCTGAAGCTGCGCAAGTTCCCGAAGGCGGAGATCGCGCGGCGCGTCGACGCGGCCGCGGCCGCGCTGGGCCTGACGCCGTACCTCAAGCGTCTGCCGAAGGCGCTGTCGGGCGGGCAGCGCCAGCGCGTCGCGCTCGGGCGCGCGATCGTGCGCGAGCCGGCGGTCTTCCTCTTCGACGAGCCGCTGTCGAACCTCGACGCGAAGATGCGCGTCGAGATGCGCGCGGAGATCATCCGCCTCCACCACCGGCTGGGCGCGACGATGATCTACGTAACGCACGACCAGACCGAGGCGATGACGATGGGCGAGCGCATCGTCGTGATGGAGAAGGGGCGGATCCAGCAGGTCGCGCCGCCGCTGGAGGTCTACGAGCGGCCGGCGAATCCGTTTGTCGCGGGCTTCATCGGCACGCCGCCGATGAACCTCTTTCCGGCGGGGCTGCTCGGCCCCGGGCTCGTCGGCGTGCGTCCGGAGCAGATCCGGCTGGAGGTGGACGCGGGACGCGAGGGGGAACGACCGGAAGACGGGAGACGCGCGGGGCGGCTGGCGGCGACGGTGGATTTTCTCGAACCGCTCGGCTCGGAGACGCTCGTGCACGTCGTGGTGGACGGGACGGATTTCCACGCGGTCGTGCGCGTGCCGGGCTTTTCGCCGCTCGCGCCGGGCGCGCGCGTCACGCTCCGCCCCGACCTGTCGCGCGCGGTTGAATTTGTGGCCGGCGGCTGATGCGGTCGGCAGATGATCGCCCACGACGAGTTGAGGGGGAGACGGGAGAAATGACAGACCTTGCGGAAAAGACGAAGACGGTCGGCGAAAGAGTCGTGTTCCTGGACTGGCTGCGGATCATCGCCTGTTTCATGGTCATGGTCATCCATTCCTGCGAACCTTTCTATCTTGGCGGCGCGGCGCCGAACGTGACATTCATCGCGAACAGGTGGGATGCCTTCTGGGTGTCGCTCGTCGAAAGCGTCTGCCGCGTGTGCGTGCCGCTGTTCGTGATGGCGTCCAGCTACCTCCTGTTCCCGCTGAAGCGGCCGGCCGGCGAGTTCTTCCGGCGGCGTCTCGGGCGCATCGTCGTGCCGTTCCTTGTCTGGTCGTGCGCGTACATCGGATGGTTCGGCGACAGCTGGGGCAAGGCGTGCTTCAACTTTCCGGACGCCGGCGGCCACCTCTGGTTCGTGCCGATGCTGCTCGGCCTCTATCTGCTGATGCCGCTTCTTTCGCCCTGGGCCGAAAGGGTGCGGGAACGCGAACTGCGCGGCTGGCTGATCCTCTGGCTGTTCACGACGCTGTTCCCGTACCTGCGCCGCGTCTGGTCGGCGCTTTACGGCGCGCCTTCGTTCGGCGCCGTGCCGTATCTCTACGGGGAATGCCCCTGGAACATGTTCGGCATGTTCCATCCTGTGAGCGGCTTCGTCGGCTACCTGCTGCTCGGCTTCTGGTTCAGGCGGTTCGCGCCGGAACTTTCCTGGCGGCGCACGCTCGCCGTGGCGGTTCCGCTGTGGCTGGCCGGGGCGGCGATCATCGGCGGCGGATTCTATTTCCGGATCCCCGAATTTCCGTGCTCCCGGCCGTATGCGTTCGCGGTCGATCTGGAGATGAGCATCGAATACTGCTCCTTCGGCGTGGCGATCACGGTGATCGCGGCGTTCCTGCTGATTCGGAAGATCAAGGCGGATGGCGCGTTCTACCGGCGCGTTGTGCGCCCGCTCGCCGAGGCGAGCTACGGCACCTATCTTCTGCACATGTTCGTGCTGCTGCCGATGTTCGCCGCGCTGCACGCCGGCTGCGGCACGCCCGTGACGATCTTCGCGACGGCTGCGGCGACCTATGCCCTCGCCTCCGCCGCGGGCGTTTTGCTCCGCCGCGTACCCTTCGTCGGGCGGTTTATCGTCGGCTGACGGCGCGGCGCACGTACAAGGAAGGCACGCCGCACATGATCAAGTCGCTCGCACTCGTGCCGATGCGCCGCTCGACGACAGCGGCATGAAGCAGATTTTCAAGAAGGAAAACGAGACCCGGAAAGGAAAAGCAAAATGAACAGAAAAGAATTCATCAGGGGACTGGGAGCGGCGGCCTGTGCGCCGGCGTTCGCGCTCGCCGCCGGCTGCGAGGAGGCCGGCAAGGGAGAGGCGGCGGAAAAGGGAATCCGACCTTTCTTCAGCTGGCGAAGGACAGGTTTTCCGTCCGCTACTACGCGAAGACGCCTGTCGAGCAGGAGAAGATCGACGCCATTCTCGAAGCCGCGCGCGTTGCGCCGACGGCCAAGAACCTGCAGCCGTTCCAGATCTACGTGCTGAAGAGCGAAGAGGCGATCGCGAAGATCAACAAGCTCTCGCGGTGCGCGTACGAGGCGCCTGTCGTTTTCCTCGTGTGCTACAACAGGTCGAAGGCGTGGGTGAGTCCGTTCGACGCCACTGACAGTTCCGGCGTCATGGACACCTCGATCGTCGGCACGCACATGATGCTGGAGGCGACGGCGCAGGGGCTGGGCTCGTGCTGGGTGAAGTTCTTCAATCCTCAGGAAGTCGCCGCGGCGTTTGACATCCCGGACAATCTCACGCCCTCCTTCCTTCTCGACGTCGGCTATCCGCTGAAGGGTACCGCGCCGAACAAGATGCATTTCGAGCGGCGCGCGGTCAAGGATTTCGCGGTTTACAGGTGAAGGTCCGGAAGACGGACATCAGGAAAGGAGAACGACAATGACATTCAACGAACTGGCGAGACGCCGCTACTCGTGCCGCAAACTGGCGGCGAAACCCGTGGAGCAGGAGAAGCTCGACGCGATCATCGAGGCGGGCATTCTCGCTCCGACGGCGGTGAACAAGCAGCCGTTCAAGATCTGGGTCGCCAAGTCGCCCGACGCCGTGAAGGCGATACACGACGCGACGCCGTTCACCTTCGGCGCGGGCGTGTTTCTCGTCGTCGGGGCGAAACGCGAGGATGCGTGGGTGCGCCCGGCGGACAAGGCGAACTTCGCCGATGTCGACGCGACAATCGTCGCGACGCACCTGATGCTCGCCATCGAAGACCAGGGGCTTGCCTCGACGTGGGTCGGACATTTCGACGCGCCGAAACTCCAGGCGCTGATTCCCGGACTCGCCGGCTACGACCTCGTCGCCATCTTCCCCGTCGGCTACGCCGATCCCTCGGCCAAGCCCGCGCCGCAGCACGCGAAGCGCAAGAGCGTCGCCGAGCTCGTGGAGACCCTCTGAGAGCCACATGGCCCTCGTTCGTCCGAAAAAATCTCCGCTTCTCCGCCTCTCCGCGTGAGATAAAAAGAATGAAAGAATAAGGACAGAAACATGCAGTACGTGAAACTCGGCGACACAGATATAGATGTCTCGCGCATCGGCCTCGGCAGGGCGGTGAATCTTTTCTCACGCGGAGGTGCGGAGTGGCGGAGGTTTGTGTTATGACTGAAAACGAGATAACAAAGGATATCCTTGATTCGTCAATCAAGATTCACAGGCAATTCGGTCCTGGCATGCTGGAGTCTGTCTATGAGATCTTGCTCGCGGAGGAACTGAAGCGGAGAGGACATACGGTGGAACGGCAAAAGCCCATATCTCTTGAATACGAGGGGGCGGTGCTGGATACTGCCTTCAGATTGGATATGCTCGTTGACGGGATGGTCATTGTGGAACTTAAGTCTACCGAACAGATGCATCCTGTCTTTGCTAAACAAGTTAAGACATATTTGACCGTGACAGGACTCCATGTTGGAGTTCTAGTCAACTTTGGCATGGAGAAACTGAAAGATGGCTATGCGAGGATTGTGAAAGACTATTCAGGGCCTCGCCCGTCCGAAAAAATCTCCGCTTCTCCGCCTCTCCGCGTGAGATAAAAAGAAAGGAAAACACGAAATGAAAAAACTTATAATTGGAGGAATGGCAATGGCCAGTGCAATGATGGCAAACGCGGCGGAACTCACCGCCAAGGAAACGGCGATCGTCGCTATCGGCGCGGGAACGGCGCGCGGCGAGCAGGACAAGCTCGGCGCGGCGTTCAAGGCGGGATTCGACGCGGGACTCACGCTCAACGAGGCGAAGGAACTTGTCGGGCAGCTCTACGCCTACTGTGGCTTCCCGCGTGCGCTCAACGCCGCCGCGACGCTTATGAAGATTGAAGGATATGGTCTCACGCGGAGGCGCGGAGAGGCGGAGAGTGCAGAGAATGAGAATGGTGGGAAGATCCGTAACGGCGGGTCGTTTGTTTTGGGAGACAAGGCGCTGGAGATCGGCACGGCCAATCAGACGAGGCTCTGCGGCGGACCGGTCAAGGGCGCGCTCTTCGACTTCCATCCGCAGCTCGACGAATACCTGAAGACTCATCTCTTCGGCGACATCTTCGCGCGCAACAACGTCGACTGGCGCACGCGCGAGATCGTCACCATCGCCGCGCTCGCGGCACGCCCCGAGACGGCGCCGCAGATGAAGGCGCACATCGCCATCGGGAAGTTGAACGGCAGCACCGACGCGCAGGCGGCGGAAATCGTGCGGCGCGTGCAGCTGCCGCGCAACCCCGCAGATCTTCCGCGCGACTGGTCGCCGATTCCCGTGGGCGAGCCGAACACGGCGTACGCCAAGTACTTCATCGGCAACAGCTACCTTCACAAGCTGACGCTCGACCAGGTGCCGGCGTTCGGTGTGACGTTCGAGCCGGGCTGCCGCAACAACTGGCACATCCACCACGCGAAGGCCGGCGGAGGTCAGATGCTCATCGTCACGGCCGGCGAGGGCTACTACCAGGAATGGGGAAAACCGGCTCGCCGCATCAAGCGAGGCGACACGGTGAACATCCCCGCGAACGTCAAACACTGGCACGGTGCCGCGCCCGATTCGTGGTTCCAACACATCGCGCTCGAAGTGCCCGGTACGGAACAGTCGAACGAATGGTGCGAGCCCGTGGACGACGCCGCCTACGCCGAAGCGACTAAGTAGTCAGACGTAAATTGTGGTATACTATTGCCCACAAGAAAGGAAGGCACGATGACAGAACAAGAACAGATTGAGGCGAAGCTGAGCGAGGCGTTCCACCTCATGTACGACGGACTCCCCGAACCCGTGCAACTATGCCACAAGACGTACCGCGTGGTCGCGGTCAATCCGGCGTGCGATCGCTACGGACGCAAGCCTGGCGTCGTCTGTGCGCAGGGGTGCCCCAGGCTGAAGGCCGGCCTTTGCCGCCAGGCGCAGATGCGCAAGGTCGGCACGACTACGTGGCTTTACACGGAGAAGACGGAGACCACCCCGCGGATGACCACTTTCTGGATTCCGGTCGCCGGGAATCCTGACTACTATGTCCACTTCGGCATCGGCGTGACAATCGACTACGCCGCAAGGCCGACCGAAGTACAATCCTAAAACTTCCTACGAAAGGAATTGACAAAATGAACATCCTTATATTGCAGGGTTCGCCGAGGGCGAACGGGAACACGGCTTGGATGGCCGGGGAGTTCCGCAAGGCCGCTGAAACGGCCGGCCACAAAGTGACGCTCGTCGATGTGGCGCACAAGAAGATCGCTGGCTGCATGGCCTGCGAGTACTGCCACGGCAAAGGCAACGGAACGTGCGTCCAGAAGGACGACATGCAGGAACTCTATCCGCTTCTCGCCGAGGCGGAGGCGCTCGTGCTCGCTGCGCCGATCTACTACTTCACGATGTCCGCGCAGATCCAGGCCCCGATCCAGCGCATCTACAACATGCAGAAGCCCGGCAAGCTGAAGAAGATGGCGCTTCTGCTCTCCTCCTACTCGCCCGGCGTCTATGACGGCGCGCTCGGCGAGTACCATGGCATCCAAAGCTATTGGGGCGTGGAGGACGCCGGCGTCGTCACCGCCAAGATCGACGAGCAGAAGACGGACGCCACCCGCGACAAGATCCTCCAACTCGTCAGTCGGCTTTGATTTATCCTGCCACAATCAGAGAAAGGAACTATAAAAATGAGCATAGCGATAAAGCCCGTCCGTTTTGCCGAAAACGGTTTCATGACGCGTCCATTTGCCCTTGGTGGCGAAGGTGCGGAAGGACTCGACCCTGCGGTCAAGTACCGCTCGTGCCTCCAGAACTGGGTGATCGACACTGGGAGCGAAGTCATCCTCGTCGATACGGGCGTCCCCGAGGACTTCCCCTTTGGTGAACCGACAGAGGATGCGACAATCTATGTCGGCAAGAAAATCAAGCCGTACATCGAGGCGCTTGCCGACCTTGGCTACAAGCCAGAGCAGGTCTCGAAGATTCTCATCACCCACAAGCATGCCGACCACACGGGCGCACTGCGCTTCTTCCCGAACGCGCAGATCATCTGCTCGGCTGCCGAGGCTGAATCGGACGAGATCAAGCCGTTCAACCCGACCGTGGCGACGTTTCAGGATGGCCCCTACTACGAGTTCCCGGCGTCGCAGCGCATAGCGGACGGCGTGACGTACATTTCTGCGCCCGGGCACACGAACGGCAACTGCATCGTCGCCGTTGAGTCCGACGGACTTTTCTACCTCATCCACGGCGACGTCACCTACACTGACGTGGCTTTCTACGAGAACAAGCTGTCCGTCGTCTACGAAGACAAGGCCGCCGCCCGCGAGACGCTCGACCGCTGCCGCGCGTTCTGCGCCGCGCGTCCGACCGTCTGGCTCGGCACGCACACGCCGGAGGCGCTGGAAAGCCTTGAGGCGAAGCGCGTCGTCGATCTCGCAAATCCGCCTGCCGTCATCCCGCCGGGCGAAATCGTGTTCAAGACTCCGACAGGCAAATACGTTTGTTCCGTCTGCGGCTACGTGTACGATCCCGCCGAGCACGACGGCGTCGCGTTCGAGGACCTTCCCGCCGACTGGCGCTGTCCGCGCTGCAAGCAGCCCAAGGACAAGTTCAACCGCGCTTAGGAACCGACAATGAAAACCGCATCAAAGCTCATCGCGCTTACGTCGCTCGGCCTGGCAACGTTGCTGGGCGGCGGATGCGCCAATCTAAAGGAGAACACAAAAATGGACACCATCTATCAGTTCACGGCAAAAGGCCGCAATGGAGCGAGCCTTGACCTCTCATCGCTCAGGGGCAAGGTGCTCTTGATCGTCAACACGGCGACCGGCTGCGGTTTCACGCCGCAGTACGAGGGGCTTGAGAGGCTCTACGCCGCGTACCACGACAAGGGGCTGGAGATTCTCGACTTCCCGTGCGATCAGTTCGGGCACCAGGCGCCCGGCAGCGATGACGAGATTCACCGGTTCTGCACGCTCAAGTACAATACGACGTTCGATCAGCTGGCGAAGATCGAGGTGAACGGCGCGAACGCCGAGCCGCTCTTCAAATTCCTCAAGGAGCAGAAGCCGGCGGACGACGATCCCGCGGAAGAGACCGCCGCGCTGCGCGCGCTTCTGAAGAAGCACGGCATGACCGGCGCGGAGGCGCCCGGCGACATCGAGTGGAACTTCACCAAGTTCCTCGTGGACCGCAATGGAAACGTCGTCAAGCGCAGCGGCCCCAAGACGACGCCCGCCGCGCTCGCCGCCAGCCTTGAGGCGCTCCTGTCGGAAAAGTAGGCCGGAGCAGGCGTCGGCGCGGTCGGCGGATTCGTTGCGGGAATCATCCTGTTCGGCGCGTCGGCGTCTGCGCTGCGCGTCGCGTCCGCCGCGCTCATCGTCGCGGGGATTGTTGGACTCAAGCTCGCCGCGAAATAATGCGAAGAAGAACAGCAGATGACAGAAGAACAGAAACAACTGATCGGGCGGACGTTCCGGCATTTCAAAGGGAAGCTCTACCGGCTTGAAGGATTCGCAAAGGACTCCGAAACGCTGGAGGAGATGGTCGTGTATCGCGCCCTTTACGGCGATGGTGGCTTGTGGGTACGTCCCGCAAAGATGTTCTTCGAGACCGTCGAGCGGGACGGGAATACCATGAAGCGCTTTGAACTTCTGGAGGATTCAGAATGAAGAACCTCCGAGACACTTTCCGCGACATGACTCCCGACGAGATGCGCGAGGCGTCGCGTGAGGCGGAGATCTCCGAATGGCGCGAGAGCAACCGCTTCTGCGGACGTTGCGGCGCGGAGATGAAGCCGCACGCCAATCCCGACGAACGGGCGCTCGTGTGCGCGAAATGCGGCTACACGGTCTATCCCAGGATTTCGCCCGCCGTGATAGTCCTCGTCACGAAAGGCGACAAGGTGCTCCTGCAGAGGAATACACACTACCGTGGCGTCGTGTGGTCGCTTGTCGCCGGATTCGTCGATCCGGGCGAAAGTCTGGAGGACGCCATCAGACGCGAAGTCCGCGAAGAGGCGTCCATCGAGGTGAAGGACATCCGCTACTTCGGATCGCAGACGTGGCCGTTCCCGTCGAACATCATGATCGGCTTCAGGGCGGAGTACGCTTCCGGCGAACTCAAGCCCGACGGCGAGGAGGTCGTGGAGTCCGGGTGGTTCGACCGCGCGCACCTGCCGGAAATCCCCCGCCACGGATCGATAGCGCGGACCATGCTCGACGCCTGGGTTGCAGAATCTCGCAAAGAAGGTAGTGCCGACAATGAAAATAGAAAGGTGAGTGATTGATGAGTGGTCTGGGACAGCATATTGAGTATGCGCAGAACTTCATCGCGCAAGTTGATGCTCAACACGCCCGCGATGTCGCGCGTGAAAGCGCCATGTCATCCGACAAGACGCGAAAGAACACGGAACGGCTGTATCTGGTCGTCCAGGCAATGTGGGAGTTGCTAAAAGATAAAGCAGGCCTCACGGATGCCGATCTTGATACCAAGGTACAGGAGATAGACATGCGCGATGGTCGGCTTGACGGCCAGGACTCGACTCAGACTGACCCTCTGACATGTCGCCAGTGCGGTCGCACGATCCTTTCTGGTCAAGCGCAGTGTTCGTGGTGCGGCACACAGGCTGAAGGCGGACCCTTTACCCATGCAAGGTAGAAAACAACATGGCAGATTGGTCTTCGATCAGGGCAGTAGGATATGAGGGTAGGACATGGATGAAGATAAGACAGGTCTGGTCAGGCGCGAGCTCCGGCACTTCAAGGGTAACCGCTACCGCCTTGAAGGGTTCGCCAAGGACTCAGAGCCGCTGGAGGAGATGGTCGTGTATCGCGCCCTTTACGGCGATGGTGGCTTGTGGGTACGTCCCGCAAAGATGTTCTTCGAGACCATTGAGCGCGATGGGAAGCTGATGAAGCGGTCCGAGCCACTATGAAGCATTGCTTTTCAATCGTCCTCCTGCGTCCTGAAATCCCGCACAATACAGGGGCGATAGGCCGACTCTGCGTGGGGCTGGGCGTGCCGCTTCATCTCGTAAGACCCCTCGGCTTCGCCCTCGACGACCGCTACGTCGCCCGCGCAGGTCTCGACTACTGGCCGCATCTCGACGTCGTGCTTCACGACACTTGGGATGAGTATCTTGCGGCGGCAAAGCCCAAGCGACTCTTCTTTCTCTCGACGCACGGAGAGAAGTCACTATACGAATGCCGTTTTTCCGAAGGCGACGCGCTTGTGTTCGGGAATGAGTCGTCAGGACTGCCAAAGGACTTCTACGACCGCTACAAAGAATCGCTTTTCAAGATCCCCATGCCCGGCGAACATGCGCGAAGCATCAACCTTGCAAACGCCGTCTCCATCGCCGCGTACGAGTGCTACAGGCAACTAACCCATTGCCCCCTTGCACAAAGCAACTGCATATGATACAATATGCACAGTTTAAATGAGCATATTGGAGCAAAAGATGAATGCCACAATGCTTGACTTCAGGAGGCGTATGCCCGAAATCCAAGGCGCGATCTCTCGGCGCGAGCGCGTCACCGTCTCTTCACACGGACGCCCCTGGGCAATAATGGTCGCATGGGAAGACGCGAAGCCGAATACGCCGTCCGCAAGGGATTGCGCAGCTGCCGGAATGTGGGCGGACCGCGACGACCTTACGTCGCCGACCGAGTATGTCCGCAATCTCCGTGCGCGGCGGAGGTTCGCATGATCTTCGACACCGACGTGATGATATGGGCTTTTCGCGGCAACGGAAAGGCACTTGATGCGATAGACGAGGCGACAACGCGCTCTATTTCCTCCGTCACCTACATGGAGCTTCTGCAAGGCGTCAGGAACAAGGCGGAAATGCTTTCAATGAAGCGCTTCCTTTCGATACTCGGCTTCGCTACATTGCCCGTGACTGCGGAAATCTCAACCCGCGCGATTTCCATAATGGAGTCCACGGCGCTGAAAAGCGACCTCGGCGTATGCGACGCGCTGATTTTCGCCACGGCACTTGAAAGCGGCGACACGCTTCTTAGCGGAAACGCAAAGCACTTCAAGGAAGTCCCGCTGCTCGATGCGAGGGCTTTCCGTGCATAACCGCTTTCAATCCAATGGCTGACACCAAGATTCCAGTAAGGAATTAATCACGATGAAAACTGAGAAAGGCCTTGTTCAATTCCTGTTCGACACATGGTACGGCGCGTTCGTCGTATTGTGCGGCGCAACGGCTCTGCTTGTCGCTGTGACGATTCTCGATCTTTTTCTTGCGCGAACGGTGCAGAAACCGATTGTGCGCTATGTCGGGTTTGCGCTGCTGGCGTTGCTGCTGATTGCGGGAATCGTGTATTTTGTCGCATGGGTTGTTTCGCTTTTCAAGCGACGCTGGAAGCGAGCATTGTTGCAGACAGTTCTTGGCGTGGCATGGATGGTCGGCTTCCTTTGCGCGGTTGCGATGCTGTTTTTCAGGGTGATGTTTGGCCCAAGCGAGGACCACTTTGCCGACGCGCTGACGATTCCTCCGGAAGTCGAGGCGACAATCGTAACGCCCGAAAGCGGTTTCGAAGGCTGCCAGTTCAGCACTGCCGATGTCTATGACGACGACTTCGCCCTGAGCGTTTTCAAAAGCCTTGCAAAAGACGGCGGCGAAGATGCCACGGTGACCTGCGATCTTTCCGGGCTAGCGGATTTAGTCCACAATCGGCGTGACGAACTGATGGCATATCTCGCCCGCCATCCTGGCTGGTGGCTGCACGAAGACCATGGACACCTAAGTGCGACACGCCGCTTGCGTGTGCGAGAAATCTGGAATCATCCTCTTCACGGATACTATTCGGGCAATTCGCGCACGATGCGTCCCGGCGAGAATTTCGAGGCCCACCAGAGAACCACGCGCTTTCAGACACGGACGACTCTCGGGTTTCCGTATTCGCCATTCGGGCGGAAGAAAGGCGCGGAGCATCCGGCAACGGCAACGGTCGTGGCTGGGTTGCGCGAATGGGGAGGTTCCACGGCTAATCCTGGCGATTTCACAAGCTGCGAGTGTTTCGGCGACAAAGACTTCTGCGTAGAGGTGTTCGAGCAGACACCGGCGCGCGAAAGGCGCATCACCAATGCGGCTTTGTCATTCCTGAAGGCGGAGTTTGCCGAGCTTAAATTGCCGGCGGATGCGGTCAAGCGCGGACCTGAGGAATTCGTGCTTCGCGACGGCATGCAGCCAGGCATCTACAATCTGACATTGCGACTCAATCCGGGTGAACCTGGCGTGGCTTATCTGAAGGCATACGAGGTAACGAAAGGGACGCGCCTGTCGGAGGGACGTCTTTACGGCAGCTCAAACGAGCGTATTGGCTGGTCGCAGGATCCGGACGAGAAGTTCCTCTACGAAAACGAGTTCACGATCTACGAAGGTGACTGGGGCAAGCCGTATGTGGCGCGAATAGAAGTGTGGTTCAAGCCAGACTCCGGTAAGCCCGAACGCAAGCTGGCAGAGCGCATCTGCAAGATAGAGGGTTGGCAGCGCTAAAGAGAATCATGCAAGTCTATAGAGGAAAAGGAGACCGCACCATGAAAAAGAACTTTGACAAGAAGAACTGGATGTTTCCGATGCCGGTGTTGATGATCGGCACTTACGGGGAAGACGGAACGCCCGATGTGATGAACGCCGCATGGGGTGGGATCACGCTCGAGGACGAGATAACGATCTGCATCGACACCTCGCACAAGACCTGGGGCAACATCGCGGCACGAAAGGCGTTCACCGTCGCCTTCGGCACCGCCGACAAGGTCGCGGCCTGCGACTACCTGGGACTCGCCAGCGGCAACAAGACGTCCGACAAGGTCGCCAAGAGCGGCTTCACGCTCACGAAGAGCGAGTTCGTCAACGCACCGGTCGTCAACGAGCTGCCGCTCGTCCTTGAATGCGAACTTGTCTCGATGAACGAGGAGAGCTGCAACGTCGTCGGGAAGATCATCAACTGCGCGGTCGAGGAAGCGGCGCTTACCGACGGCAAGCCCGACGCCGCGAAGATGAAGCCGATCTGCTTCGACCCCTGCCAGCACGTCTATCGCATCATGGGTGATGTCGTTGCCCCCGCATTCTCCGTCGGGAAGTTACTGCATTCATGACTCCGAACGAACTATTAGACCACCCTGCGCTCGTCGCGTTCTTGGGCACGGCGGCGGCAGTTTGTTTGTGCTTTCTCGTGGCATGGTGCTACATCGCGATTAGGGGCCTTCGCACGCTAAGGATATTGTTTCACATGGAGAAACTTGGTTACAAACGTTCTCCATGTGGTGTATGGACATGGAGCAGGACTGTTGAAGTCCTCAAGGCTGCGGACAGCATGCCGACGCTAGGCTCCGCCAAGATGGACGCCATAAGACAAAAATTGCGCAAGCAGTCAGACTCGCCGGTTCTTGGCTGGTTGATAGCTGCGTTGGCCTTCCTGTTCGCCGCGATGGTTGTGATTGCAGCAATTATAGCTGGACGAGCAGTTGTCGTGCTTGCGCTCTTGCCGGCAGCTGTAGTTTTCCTCGCTTTTCATCACGCCATCAAACACACCGACAAATACTGGCGATGCAAGGAGGATGCAATATGAAGAAATCTCTCAAGCTGCGGGCGGTTGTTTCGCCGACGCCCGCGATCATCGCGGCGGCGTATGACGAGAAGGGCAAGGCGGATGCCTGCACGCTTGCGTTCTACACGCCGTCAAGCCACAAGCCGCCGTGCCTGACCATCGCAATCAACGCGACGGCGAAGCGCAAGACGCTGAAAAGCATCCTGCACTCCGGCGCGTTCACGATCGGTTATCCGAGCATTGAGCAGGTGGCGGAGGCGGACTATATCGGCATCGCGTCCGGCTACGAGCACGACAAGATTGCCGAAGTCGGCTGGACGGTGACGAAAGCCGAGAAGGTCAATGCGCCTGTCATCAACGAGCTGAAGCTGGTTGTCGAGTGCAAGGTCGTGAATACGGTCACAATCGGCAGTCACGTGCAGATTACGGGCGAGGTCGTGAACATACAGGCCGACGAAAGCATCCTCGACGAGCGCGGGAAGTATTCGCTCGAGAAGCTCAAGCCGATCATCTACGACGAGGAGAATTGGCGCTATCTCGCGGTCGGCGAAAAGGCCGCCGATGCATTCAAGGCGGGGCTCGTGTTTAAAAAGGTGTGATGGGATGCAAAGCCGAGCGACGATTTCTTTTGGTGACGGCGGCACGCCGGGAGGGCCGGGCACCGTCCCGGCCGCGGCGAAGAAGGCCGACACGGAGGTCGGCCCTCCCATGTGCATGGTTGCGGGAGGGCCGGGCTCTGTCCCGGCCGCGGGGGAAATGGCCGACACGGAGGTCGGCCCTCCCATGCGTGGGCGCAAGCGGCCATCGAAGAACTCAGTTCTGTTGACGCATGACAACAGGACGATTGTTCTTTTCGTTACCATAGTTGCGAATCTTCGACAAAAGGTGCTGGACAACAAGATCGCCTTTGATTGTATAATCAACGCGTGGCGAAAAGCCGACAACTGGCTTGTCGGGCGTTTTGTCATCATGCCCGATCACATACATTTCTTCTGCGCACCATCAACATATCCACCGCCTGATTTCCATCGTTGGCTCAACTATTGGAAGTCGCTTTCGTCGCGGACCTTTCCCGTCGAGCACAGCATTCCGCTGTGGCAGCGGAACTGCTGGGATACGCAACTCCGCAGTGGAGACAGTTATGCGGCAAAGTGGGAATATGTGCGGAATAACCCAGTGCGTCGTGGCCTTGTCGATAATGCGGATGACTGGCCGTATCAAGGTGAAATGAATATTCTGGAATGGCATGATCGATAACACAAGGCAAATGTGGGAGGGCCGGGCGCTGTCCCCACGCTGGGAGGGCCGGGCGCCGTCCCGGCCGCGTCGGGAAAGGCCGACACGGAGGTCGGCCCTCCCTCATGACAACGTCAAAACGATTCGTCGTAAAATTCAAAATGGAGGGATCTATGACAGTCGTAAAAATAACAGTGCTTGAGACATCGCTCAAGAAAGACCTTGCGGATGAATACGCCGTGCCGAATCTCGAGCCGTGTCCCGTCTTGAAAGCCGGGCAGGTTTTCTACGCGACAAATACATGCCCGAAGGGAATGTGCGACGCCGCGTGGCGCACGATCAACCAGTACGTGTTCGCCCTCGCCTGCGGGGTGCGCGAGTTCTACGGCGGCGGATGGATGAAGGAACCGGGCAAGGTCATCACATGCTGCAACGACGGCCTTCGCCCTGTGTACTTCAAACTCGAAGCCACCGATAGGGAAGCCGGGCCGTTTCTCGGCAGGGAGTGAAGGAGAATAACATGAAGAAGGTAAAAGTCACGATTCTGAAGACGACGCTCGACAAGGAGCTTGCGGCGGAATACGGCATCGACGGGTTGACCGCCTGTCCGATGATGAAGGCGGGAGACGTGTTCTATGCCGACTATGCGAAGCCTCTGGGATTCTGCGACGAGGCGTGGAAGGCGATCTACCAGTATGTGTTTGCGCTCGCGCACGGCGCGGACAAGTCGCTCTTCTACTACGGCGACTGGATCAAGAAGCCGGGCGTCGCCATCGTGAGCTGCAACGACGGACTCCGCTCCGTCATCATGAAGCTCGAAGCGGCCGACGAGGAATCGAAGATCGACTACCATCCAATTGAAAGGTAACCAAACGCAAATGACAATCCGAAATCACGAAGAGAATGACATCGACGGCATGATTGCCATCTGGAACGAGATCGTGGAGGCGGGAGACGCGTTCCCGCAGGAAGAACAGCTGACGCACGACACTGGAAAGGAATTCTTCGCAGCACAGACATACACGGGCGTCGCGTTGGACGAAGGCGGGGAAGTTGTGGGCCTCTACATTCTCCATCCGAACAATGTCGGACGCTGCGGACACATCTGCAACGCTAGCTACGCCGTCAGCTCGAGATGCCGGGGGCGGCACATCGGCGAGAAACTTGTCCTTGACTGCCTCGCACAGGCGAAGGAACACGGGTTCCGGGTTCTTCAATTCAACGCTGTCGTTGAAAGCAATGCACACGCGCGGCATCTTTACGAGCGACTTGGCTTCACACAGCTCGGTACCATTCCGCACGGCTTTCGCATGAAGGACGGCTCCTTCGCCAATATCTGCCCGTACTACAAAGAGCTCGCCTGACTCCGCTGTGCGGCGCGCGCGGGCTGGTCATTAAATGTTGCGGTGCAGGGCGAAGTGGCTTTTCCGCGATGTGATGAGGCCGAGTTTAGACAGCCGGCTGATTTCAGCAGAAAGGGCACTCCTCTCGACGCAGAGGAAGTCCGCGAGTTGCTGACGGTCGAAAGGAATGTCGAATTCGTTTGAACCTTTCTGCTGCGCAACGGTGTGCAGGTAGGCCATCAGACGGTCCTGCGTGGAGCGATGCGAAAGGATGTCGATCTTGCGATTGAGCTCCAGCGTCTTGACCGCCAGCGACTGCATCAGATTCCGCACGAGGCGCGTGTGGAACGTACAGGCATTTTCGCACGGCGCGAGAATGCGGTCGGCTTTCAGGATCAGCACATCGGACGCCTCAACGGCCTCGACATCGACGCCGAGCGTGGCGGCGCCCGCGAGCGACTGCGCGGCGGCGACGATTTCCGCTACGCCGATGTGTTTGATGAGCGTGTGGCGTCCGGAGAGGTCGTAGGTCGAGACGGCCAGCGAGCCCGACAGCACGACGCCGATACGATCGGCTTTCTCGCCCGTGTGCATCAGCGCCTCGCCTTTTGCAAGGCGGCGGCGACGCGCACCAAGGCAGGACAGCAGCGCCGCGAGCTTTTCGGTGCCGATTCCGTCAAACAGCGCGGATCGCTTGGCCCGCGCCAGCAAATAGGTGTCTTCCTGTTGCATCGAGAAATATTATATCATTTTCCCTTGGATGGCAGACGCTGCGTTTTCCGCTTCTCTGCTTCTCTGCGTGAGATAAAAACACCAACGGCGTGCATCCCTTGCGGACGATGATCAATATGTTGTCGTGCCAACATATTCTGTTCGGCGGAAATGCTATACTATGCGCCGTCATCACGAGAAAGGAGTCAAGACGACATGAAAAGGAAGATAGTCGAGATAGACGAAACGAAATGCACGGGCTGCGGGCTGTGCGCGAACGCCTGCCACGAGGGCGCAATCGCGATGGTGGACGGCAAGGCGAAGCTCGTCAAGGACGACTACTGCGACGGTATGGGCGACTGCCTGCCCGAATGCCCCGCCGGAGCGATCAAGATCGTCGAGCGCGAGGCCGCCGCATACGACGAAAAGGCCGTGCAAGAGCGGAAGATGGCGAAGATGCAGGAAAAGATGAAGACTGGTGGAATGGCTCTGCATCCAGAAGGACATACTCCGCCACCCGGCGGCTGCCCTGGCAAGGCAATGCGCACGTTCAACCGTGACACTGCGCCACTTCCGCCCCGGCAAGACAACTCTCAACTTTCTCAGTGGCCGTGCCAGATTCGGCTTGTGCCGGTCAATGCGCCGTTCTTCCAAGGCGCGAAACTGCTCATCGCCGCCGACTGTACGGCTTACGCCTACGCGAACTTCCATCAAGAGTTCATGCGCGGTAAGGTGACGATCGTCGGCTGTCCGAAGCTCGATCCCGTGGACTACTCGGAGAAGCTGACGGAGATCTTGCGCGAGAACGACATCAAGTCCGTCACCATCGTGCGCATGGAGGTCCCTTGCTGCGGTGGGCTTGAGATGGCCGCGAAGAAGGCGTTGCAAGCAAGTGGCAAGTTCATCCCCTGGCAGGTCGTCACACTCTCGCTCGACGGGAAGATAATCGATTCGTGAAGGAGACGCCATGAACGAACGCAAAGGAGAGGTTTTCTCGATAGCGGCGGAGAATGCGCCAGTCGAGGGCTGCACGGTCTCGAAGGTCGTGGCGGACGTCGACGGACGGCGCATCTCCCATTTCGCCCTTTCGGCCGGAACAGACATCAGCCCCGAGACATACGGCTACCACAAACTGTGGATTGTCGTGGACGGCGAACTTGAAGTGGTGCCGAGCGTATCGGACGCGACAGGATTTACAGGATTAACAGAATTAAGAGAGCAGGAAAATCATGTCAATCTTGTTAATCCTGTCCTCAGAAAAGGCGATCTGTTTGTCACGCCCATCGGCGTTCCGGTCGGCGTCAGGTCGGAGCGCGGCGGAGTTTACACCGAAATCGAAACAGGAAAGGAACATAAAATGAAACTGAATCCAGGCGAAGTATTCGCGCTCAAGGACGTTCTTCCCTGCGCGGAGGGGCGCATCGTCAACAAGGACATCATCAACGAGCCGAAATTGAAGTTCGTATTGATGAGTTTCGCCGCCGGTACGGGTTTGAGCGAACACGCCGCACCGGGCGAGGCGCTGATCTTCGCGCTCGACGGCGAGGGCGTGATCGGCTACGAGGGCAAGGAACACGTCATCAAGCCGGGGGAGAACTTCGCGTTCGCCAAGAACGGCGCACATTGGGTCCGCGCCGAAAAGCCGTTCAAGATGGCGTTGCTGCTGACATTGGATTGACATAAGATAAGGAGAATCAAGATGAGAGCGTATGTTGATCAGGAACTGTGCATCGGCTGCGGCCTTTGCACCAGCATCGCGCCTGACGTGTTCGCAATGAACGCGGACGGCAAGGCGGAGGCCGTCTCGGACACGACCGACGCAAACGGTGAGTCGGTAAAACAGGCTATCGAGGGATGCCCCGTGGCCGCAATAAGGGAGGCGGAATAATGCGCAAGCTCGTGAAGAATAATGTCAGCTGGATAGGCTATCTCGACTGGGAACTTGAGACGTTCCACGGTGACGACTACTCCATAAAGAATGGTTCAAGCCAGAACGCCTACCTAATTGAGGAGGAGAAAACCGTCCTCATCGACACCGTGTGGACACCGCACCGCTTCGATTTTGTCGAGAACCTGAAGAAGGAGATCGACCTCAAGAAGATCGACTTCATTGTCGCCAACCACGGCGAGTGCGACCATTCGGGGGCGCTTGAGACGATTCTCGCGGAGATCCCCGACACGCCAGTCTATTGCACAGCGAACTGCGTTAAGTCTCTTGAAGGACAGTATGGCAAGCGCGGCTGGAACTTCAAGGTGGTGAAGACGGGCGATTCCGTAGATATCGGAAACGGCAAGAAGCTCGTTTTTGTCGAGATGCGCATGCTCCATTGGCCGGACTCGATGGCAACTTACATGACTGGGGATAACATCCTCTTCTCGAACGATGCGTTCGGCCAGCACTACGCCGTGGAGGAGCTTTTCAACGACAACGCGGAGCAGAGTGTCCTCAAACACGAGGCGATGAAGTATTTTGCGAACATCCTCAATCCGTTTGCCCCAATTCTCACAAAGAAACTGGATGAGGTTGTTGGTTTCAATCTGCCTTTCGACATAATCGCCCCGTCGCATGGTGCCATCTGGCGCGACGATCCATTGCAGATAGTGAATCTCTACGCAGAGTGGGCGAAGGCGTATCAAGAAGACCAGGTGACGGTCGCCTACGACACGATGTGGGAGGGGACTGCGAAGGTGGCGCACGAAATCGCCGCCGAAATTCACCGCCAGTCCCCCGATACCGTGGTAAAGGTGTTCAACGTCGCCAAAGCAGACAAAAACGAAGTGATGACCGAGGTGTTCAAGTCCAAGGCCATTGCGGTTGGTTCGCCGACGGTATCGAACTCCATCCTGTCCAGCGTCGCCGGATGGATGGAGTTTCTGAAGCAGCTCAAGTTCAAGAACAAGAAGGCGGCGGCTTTCGGATGCTACGGCTGGAGCGGCGAATCGGTGAAGCTTCTACAGGAAATGCTCGGCAAGGCGGGCTTCATGGTTGTTCCAGAATCCATCCGCCCGATGTGGAAGGCAACCGATGTCGACCTTGCGGCAATCCCCGCGCTCGTCACATCGCTGCTCGCACAAGGAGGGCAATCATGAAGAAGATTGCGTTTTTCGATGCGAAGCCGTATGACAAGGAGTCGTTCGACAGGTTGAACAACGGGCGGTACGAGATCAAGTATTTCGAGACGCGGCTGACGGCTGCGGCGTTGCCACTCGCCGAAGGATGCGATGCGGCGTGCGCGTTCGTGAACGCCGAGATCGACCGCGCCGTCGTGGAAGGTCTTGTAGCGCGCGGTATCAAGGTTCTCGCCATGCGCTGCGCGGGCTACAACAACGTCGACTTCAAGGCGGCGTATGAGGTGGGACTCACGGTCGTGCGCGTTCCCGCCTATTCGCCGTATGCCGTCGCGGAACATGCCGCCGCGCTGCTCCTTTCGCTCAACCGCTACATCCACAAGGCGGCGGCGCGGACGCGCGACTTCAACTTCTCGCTGGCGGGCTTGACCGGCTTCGACCTTCACGGCAAGACAGCCGGCATCGTCGGCACGGGCAAAATTGGGCGCATCTTCGCCGACATTTGCAAGGGTTTCGGGATGAGGGTACTCGCCTACGATGCGTTTCCAAATCCGGCGAGCGGACTCGAATATGTGACGCTCGACAAGCTCCTCGCGGAGTCGGATGTCGTCTCGCTGCATTGCCCGCTTCTCCCCGAAACGAAGCACCTCATCAACGCCGACACGCTCGCCAAGGCGAAGCGCGGCTTCACGCTCATCAACACGTCGCGTGGCGGGCTTGTCGATTCCGAGGCGCTTCTTGCGGCGTTGCGCGACGGAACGGTCGGCGGCGCGGGGCTGGACGTCTATGAGGAAGAAAGCGAATGGTTCTACGAGGATCGTTCGGACGTTACGCGGCAGAACAAGACGCTGTCGCTTCTCGTGTCGCTCCCCAACGTGATCGTCACCTCGCATCAGGCGTTCCTGACGCACGAGGCGCTTGCCAACATCGCCGAAACGACGCTCAAGAACCTTGATGATTATTTTGCGGGCGCGCCACTTGCCAATGAAATCTGCTATCGCTGCCTCGGTACGGGCGGAGCGGCCAAGTCGAACTGCCCGCGCCGCGCCAACGGACGCTGCCATTGAGTGAAGCCGGGCGTTGCCATTGTGAGCTGCAACTCGCCGATGTCCGCAAGGCGGTCGATGGCGAAGAGTGATGAAACTGTGTAAAAAACGGCCTCAAAAGTGTGATTTGCCGCCGTGCCCCAATTGACTCTTGCCGCGATTTTTGCTAAACTACACTTGTTTTTCTTTGGGGGTATTATGCCCTTGAACGGAAAGCGAGGTGACAACATGGCAACATCAAGCATAACGGCGAACTTCTACTGCGATAACGCAAAGGCGGCAAACACCTTTGTGGATTTGCTGTTGTCGGAAAAACCGCCCGCGAAATGGGTGGCTCCTGTGCCTACGGGAACGGCTCACGAGTTTCGCAACAAACGAGAGGTTGCGAATTTCGTCAAGCGTGTTGTTCGCGCCCGTCGTAGCAGGGTTGGCGCATGAAGCGTGATGTGGCAGTAATATCTCTGCGGCAGTTTGAATCTGCCGGCGGTTTGGCTGAGGGATATTCGTTTGAAGATTTCTCGTGTCCCTTGAACGCGGAGGTTCAAGATTTCCTGCAAAAGAAGGCTGTCCATTCGCTACATCTTGGCGCGTCGATGACGTATCTGGTTTACGACAACACCACATCTCTCTTGTTGGGTTATTTCACATTGGTCTTGAAACCGTTTTCCATAGGGAAGGAGAAGTTGTCAAAGACCAAATGCCGTTTGATCGAACGTTTTGCCGACGTGGACGGGGAACGCTATACGGCAGCCGTTTATCTGATTGCGCAGATCGGAAAGAACTTTGCCATCGAGGACGGCGAACGCATCAGCGGCGACGAGCTTCTAAGGCTCGCGTTCGAGAAACTATATGCAGCGAGGGAAATTGTCGGCGGCAAACTTGTTCTTGTGGAACGCGACATGAAGTCACCCGAATTGGTGAACTTCTACACCCGATGGAATTTTCAATCGTGGAACGAAAGGCACGATGGCAAAGACGGCGTTGATTACGATCAAATGCTCTGCGTATTGAGCAACGCCCTTGTTGCGTAACAATCTCAAATCGTGGAAACTGACAATGAAAGGAACATGCCCATAGACAGTTAAAACGATAAGGCGGGAGAAATCCGCACCCCACTCTAGCGACCGCTTCACGGCGGTTTGCGACCAGTGGATATGACAGTAATTTGCGCTGCAAAGCAGTCGTCGAGCGAAACGTAGAGAATTTCACGAATGACGACACTTGGCAGAGGGACGCATAATGCGTTCGCCTCGCTTCGTGTTTCATTCAGGGTAATCTCTACGACCTCGCTCGAGACACGAAGCGAGGCTTTTTCATGCCCTCGATTCGTATCTGACCGCCGAACAGCAAAGCGACGCGGAACGAGGACAAGCCCGATCCTTGCGAAGTGAAACTCAACAAGGGCATGTTGGAGGATTGCAGTATGGGATTGTTAACCTGGTTGTTTGGTTCAGATTGTGATAAGCCGACCGCTAAGCGTGTCGGACTTACAAATACAACCTCAAACATGAAAGACCCTATTGGTCGTGAAGAGTGTCTGCGGCTTTGTTCAGTATACGATAATTGGGGTGGGTGTAAGATCCCGTCACCAGCACGAACATTTAGACTCACTGGGCCTGGCATGGTTCTATATCAGATTTACAAGGAACAAGGTGGGCGTCACCTACGCAGAGGTGTCATATTCTCAGTAACGTCAGGCTACGAATATAAGGCTTGGATATTCGAATGGTTTGATTTTGGAGACGGTGGGTGCCCTACATTTAATGTCAGGAATGAATTGGTGCATGTTGAGGGCGATTTGTTTAGAACAAAAGAATCATTCCGCGTTTACGAGAAAGAAAACACATCGGCTATAGGAGAGCTGAACTGGAACACCAGCTCGGATGAATTTGCATACAGAGAGATATACATTAACAACAAGCAGGATGAGGCGACAAAATGAATCGAACGCAAAAACTGATAGCCATAGGCATAATAGTTATAGTAGTATTGGTTGCGCTGTTCAAATTCTTAATGCACAGCCAACGGCGCAATCTGTATGACCAGGCTAAACAATTTGATGAAGATGTACGTCGGGGGAGATACACGCCCGTTGAAATGCCTGATGGTAAAGTTCGTTATGAAAAACATTGGTAACTAAGTGAACAACTCTATCAAGTAACCATAATGGAGATCCCGACATGAAGAATGCAATTGCTTGGAGACGTATTATTGCGTCTGTCTTGACCATGCTTGCTTGCGGAGAAAGTATTGCTTGGACGGAATGGACACCTCATGTACCATACGACATTACGGGCAAGTCGCCCGAAGAGGTGTATAAGATGGCGCAAGAATTTAAGAGTTCATATCGAAAGCATGATAGTGACAAAGTAGAATATATTGAGTCGTCGCCATATTCGAGGTTCATCTATATATATATTAATGGAGTAAAAGTGGATAGCGACATTTACAATTATGAAACAAAATCTTATAAAAAGTATGATGCTATAATAGAGAAATCGCTGCGAAACTTCAATTCAACGGCTTCTTTGCTAGAATATGTTGTGGAATGTAATTGTAGCCTCTCTGCGTCCGCATGTGTTGAGCTTGGAGATCTCTATATGTCAAAGCCGCAGAAAATCACTTTGAATGATCCGTATAACAGAGCTCTAAGATGGCATGCAAAAGCAGGAGAACTTGGCATTGAGCGTGGGTATAACGAATGTGCTCGCATCTGGTTGATTCCTGATGGCGGCACGGAGGACGAACGGAAGACGAATGCTTGTAGGTATTATCAATTAGCCGCAGACCTTTGTTTGCGTCAGGGTCGAAAGACCGATGCGTATATTTATGTAGACAAGATTCGCAATCTTGGCTATTCTGCCCAAGCGACAGGATTGCTTGACAAGATTAAATCGTACAAGAATAACGAGGTAAGGAAGGAGAACTGACATGTCACGCGAACATGCGGCAATAAAGTGGCTGATTGGGATTATCGCATTTGTGGTTTGGGTTGCTGTTGGTCGCGGTTTGATTTTTGGCGGCGATGCAACCTATTCAAGTGTTGGGCAACAATGGGCATTTGGCATATGGACTATTGCGGTAATAGTTGGTGCTGTAAAGATTTATAAGATGATTGTCAAAGAATAGGGGGGCAGATGCGTAGAATATTTATGGACTTGCTGGTTTGCCTCATGCCACCGGTGATGGCTGCATATGTGGCATACAAGGGAATTCTACTCACAAATCCTTTTGCTTCCGAGTCAGATGCAAAGGGGGTGGCGGCGATACAGTTTGTAATCTGCCTTATCTTGACTTGCATAGGATGGGTGCCTGGCGCAATCTGGGCAATGATCCATACAGAACGTTATTGTGACATCTCTTGAAGTTTGAAATTCACCATGCACAAAGGATATGATACGGTTGTATTTGGACTGATTACGGCGGCAATCAAATTCATACTGTCTCCTGTTGGTATGTTGCTGCGCATAATCTATATTCCATGTCAGATTCTAATAGTGCCGCTAATGCTCGTGCTACTTCTGTTTTCGCTGTCTTGGTTGGTGTGCCTTGGTGTAATAATGGGATGCGGAGCCGTTGCGCGTTCGTATTGGCTATTGCGTCCTGTGGCATTTTTGCTGGCACTTCCGTTCGTCATTATAGGGGCGGCTTTGATCGCGATTGCGCCGATGCCATCGCCGACAAGTATCATAGACCAGCAAATGAAGTTGCACATTTTACTGTCATACCCCGACTGCAAATAACTCCAAAGGAGATTTCTAGATGGCTTGTTCAACTTTTGATTTTCTTAATGCCGCCGCATATGGTACTGCCGCTGAAGTGCGCGTGATGCTTGATTCAGGCATTGATGTCAATGTCCGTAATGAGGGCAGCCGCGAAACCGCCCTTATGACAGCAGCTGGAGGCGGTAATATCGATACTGTTAAACTCCTTGTTGAACGAGGAGCCGATGTCGGTGCAAAGAGTTTCGAGGGCGGCACGGCATTGCTTGTCGCTATTGAGCAACGACGAGACGAAGTTGTCGAATATTTACTTTCGCACGGTGCGAACCCGAACGACAAGTTAGCCATTGAACCGGGACTTACTGCTCTCTGTATGGCAGCACAACGTGGATATCTACGCATCCTAAAGGCACTATTGAAGGCAGGCGCAGACACGGAAAAGCGTGCTGGGGACGGTTCGACTGCTCTAGCCAACGCCGCATTCAAAGGGCATGATGATGTTGCGCGGGAGTTGATTGAATCGGGTGCGGATAAGCGTGCTAAATCTGCTGGCATGACCGCTGAAGAGTTTGCGGAAAGATTCGGTTACTCGTCAACTGCTGCTGTGATACGCGAAACGCCGCAAAGCGGCAACAAGCGGCAAGTCGGCTCGCCAACAAGTACAGGTTGTCTAATTCCATTGCTAATAGGTATATCTGCGATGATGTGCATGGCCATTATTATGGCATGACATGGTCATGATTCGCAAAGGGCATTGGGACTTCTGACTGAGACACCAAATGAGTTATAGAAGATTGAAACAAACATGAAAAAGGCAAACAGCATCATATTCGCTACGATTGCGTGTGCCTTGGGAATAAGCCTAATTCACAATAGACGACTTGCTGTCATGCTTTCACGCATGGAAAATGCGGTACACATGATTGACGAGAAATTATGTGCCGTAAATTCGGTGACGAATGAGTTTGCAAGGACAGCGAAGACTGATTATACGATTGAGATTGAGCGGAATGCTCTGTATGCGGCATATCAAGTTGAGAAAGCGGATTTTGACTCCTCGCACAAGATGATGGGCGGAGGTCGCATCTCATACGCTATGCTTTGTAACGCCGAGAGAGACTTTCAGAGCCGATGGAAATCCATCGTGACGAATTGGTTCTATTCGACGGCGCAGAACGATTACGAGCGAAAATTGATGAAGGATTATGATGTCTGCGTGACGGATCTGAAATACTCCCGCGACGAATTGAAGCAAGTAATGTATGCCTGGAAGTCGGTCTCGTCTGGCATAGGGCACTTTGAAAAGCAGGAAATATGTTTTACGAACGGCATAGCTTTCTTTACAAATAGCGAATATGCATGTCAGATGGAACTGAAACTCCGCAAGAGCCAGATTTGGGTACATGAGGGGTGTGTCTTCCTGTTCGCAAGTTCAGATGTCGCTGGAAATGATGGATGTGGGGCTAGCGACGCATTGATGGAGAACTGGTTCCTCCGCTTCCGAGGAGGAACGATTGAATGTTGTTGCCATTTTAGGCATGGTTGCGACGCGTTCAATGGGTTGCGCTACCACTTTGAACCCAATCACAATTGCATTGTGATTACATCCATACACACAGGCGACATTATTGGCGAACTCTACCTTGGCTTACATGAATATACTGATTCAAAGGGGATAAAGACTAGACATTTTGAATTCTCCGATTCCATGTCACCCAAGTCAAATTGACTTCGGTTGCCGTATTACGGCATATTATCGGACGGTGAGATAGGGGCTTGATTCGCGCCCCCGCAACGTCCCGAAAACGAAAAAAGCGGTCACGCCGCTCCGAAGAACGACGTGACCGCCTTTGCGGGAACGCTTCTACTCGCGGGCCTTGCAATCGGCGCACTTCCGCGGGCTCTTGTGACTTTCGCTATGCGAAAGCACCTCGCGCGGGGCCTTGCGACCGCTTTGCGGCTCATTCGCTACGCTCATTCGGCCCACCTGATCGCCTACGGCGACAGGCGAATCTCGCTCGGGGATACCATGTCGTAGGCGGTCTGGATGATCGTGGCGATGTTCGCCTTGCGCGAGCCTCCGTCGAGAGACGAGCAGTCGATGATGGCCGCGACTGTGATTAATTGTCGCGATTGCCACGGCGACGATGGCCTTGCACACGGTGCGAGGTGTGTTGATCTTTCCGTTCATTGTGGATTTCTCCTGTTGTGGTTGGTGTGACGTTCCGCTCCTCTCACCATGAGAAGAGCGAGAAGTGCTTGTTGCCAGACAAGTCGGGTTGGGCCGTCCTGCGTAATCTAAAGCGGTGCTTGCGTGCGGGCATACCAAGCATATCTACTTTCCTCAACTTTTCAAGCTACATATTTGCTATAATGGTGAGTGCGGCCTGTGGGTGCGTCCCGCCAAGATGTTCTTCGAGACAGTTGAACGTGCCGGAAAGACGATGAAACGCTTTGAACCCGTGGAGGATCCAGAATGAAAATAAAACAAATTCGTAATGCGACGCTTCGCATCAACTTCGGCGGCGTCGATGCATACGTTCTTACGCACCTTCACCCCGACCACTTCGACATGGCGGCGGACGGCACGGCCGGCGCGAAGCTCGACAAGGCGGTTCCGCTCTTTGTACAGAACGAAGACGAGGCCGCCATCATGAAACGTTCCGGGTTCAAGGATGTGCAGATGTTCACGGTCAATGGCGTTGCCTTTCGCGGCGTGACGCTCACGCGCACATTCGCCAAGCACGGGACGAAAACGCCGTGCGGCCCGGCGTCCGGCGTGTTCTTCACCTCGCCCGCTGAAAAGAAGTCGCTCTGGATCCTCGGCGACACGATCTGGTGCGACGAGACGGCGGAGGCAATGTCCGCGCTCAAGCCCGAGGTCGTCGTCCTGAACGCCTGCGCCGCGCAGCTTAAGACATACGGACGCCTCATCATGGACGATGCGGATGTCGAAAGCGTCTGCCGCGCCGCGCCAAACGCCACGGTCATCGCGAGCCACATGGACACGGTTGCCCACGCCTCGCTCACGCGCAAGACGCTTCGTGCCGCGCTCGAACGGCGCGGCCTTGCCGGGCGCGTCCTGATGCCGGACGATGGAGAGGAGTATGTATTTTGATATGAACTGGCTTATACTGATCGTCGCGGGGCTATTCGAGGTCGTGTGGGCGACGGCGCTCAAAATGTCGAACGGCTTCAGAAATCCGCTCGCGGATGTCGTGTGCGCCGTGGGCATGGCGTTGAGCGTGTGGCTCCTGGCCATCGCCATGAAAACAATTCCGATGGGAACGGCCTACGCCGTCTGGACGGGCATCGGCGCAATCGGCGGCGTGGCGGTCGGCATCATCGCATTCGGCGAATCCGCCTCCGCCTTGCGCATCGCCTCCGCCGCGCTCATCGTCGCGGGAATCGTCGGGCTCAAACTCGCAGCAAAATGACTCGTATGGACGGCAACAGGATAACCATGTTCGGCACTGGAAACACGCGGCGAACGGTATGCGAATGAAGCGCACGAGGCGTTCACAGGCAACATCATCGTTCCCGACGACCTCCAGATTATTCCGCATTGATTGACGCGACTCGAAAGAGCAATAACGCACCTGGCGGTGCGCGGGTAGTATGTTTTTTCATACTAATTGCGTGTCTGACGGCTGATGTCGTATAATATGCGGCATGTCAAAGACAGAAACCATTTTTACATACCGTCAGTTCGTGAAACGGATGACGTCTGGTCGGGGCGTGGTGACGCCTGACGGCGGATACCCCGTCGGAATCGCGCTCGACGTTTTTCGCGGACGTTGAAAAGCCGACGTTCTCTACCGCCTCTGCACAGGCGTCGCGGGTTTCGGCGAACTCCAGCGGCAACTGCCTGGAATAACCCGCGCCATGCTCTCCTCTACCCTCAAGGAACTCGAGTGCGAGGGCGTCATCCGCCGCCGCGCATTGATGGACGGCAAGGTGAAGCGATCCGAGTACACGTTGACCGAAAAAGGCAAAGACCTCTATCCCGTCTTCTACGCCCTCATGAAATGGGGCTGGAAACACTCTCAAATGAAGTCCGCCGCGCGCATCGTCGCCGACATGACACAGGGCATGGAATAAGAGCAATGGATAATCTGAACGTCGCCACCCGGCGGGGGACGGTGCTGAACGGCGCGCTGTTCCTCTCGCCCGGAAAGGCGGATACTCTCGTGATCGCCATCACGGGCATACACGGGAATTTCTATTCCAATCCGTTCTACTATGATATGGGAGACGCGCTGATATGATATGGGAGACGCGCTGAACGCCGCCGGTGTCGACTTCGCCTACGCCCAGACGCGCAATGCGTTCGGTGTCATCAAGACGCGAAACGTCCTAACAAAGAAGGAGGAAGTGATCGGCTCGTGGAATGAACGCTTTACCGATACGGATGAAGATATCGCCGCCTATCTCGACGAGGCCGAACGGCGCGGCTACCGGCATATCGTTCTCGCCAAGACCGGCATACAGTACATCGCGCTGTCCCGCCCGCTCATCCGCGAACCGAACTTGATCAACCGGTGGCAATCCGGCGACATCCGTCCATCAACCTGCGTCTCGTGCAACGCATGCTACCGCACTTCTGCTCATGCATGCCTCTTTACTGTCAGCCATTGACATCCGGGGCGCGCGCCGAGGACAACCGCAAGGCGGACTTCGGCTTAACGTCGTGTGAGGATCGCGTTAAAATTTCCAGACGAGCTCGATGCGCCCGAATATCGCCGTGTGGTCGTTGTTGCCCCTGAAGTAGTTCCCCTTGTCGAAGCACTCGGCCAGGAACGACAGCTTGCCTCCCTTCAGGATGTCGGCGCCCAACAGCTTGTCGGGGTGGATTGTGTACTGGACCTGCGCGTAGAACCCTCGGTAGGATCCGTCGGCATCGTCCTCGCGCACTGCGGTGAAGAGCGGACCCGTCTGGCACGCGAGCTTCGAGAAGTCACCGAGCTTGCACTCGCCTGCGAGGTGCGGGTAGACGAGGTTGGTGTAGTTGTACTTCGAGTACATTGGCGCGATGGACTCGCCGAGCCCAGTTTCGCGATTGAATACGGCGTGCCAGGAGGTGTTGCCGCGTTCACCGTCAGAATCGCCCGAGAGACACCACAGTGCACCAGTGAGGCTTGGCTTGCATGCCGTCTCCGGTTTCCATGTCAGGCCCGCGTAGCACTGCCCTGCGAGCTTTATCTCGGAGCCCACCTGCCCGGCGAGTTCGAGTTCTCCGTAGAGCGTCTCGGCAAACCGGGGGAGGAGCCTTACGCCGAATGTGTGCGAGTCGGCGTGGCTGCCTTCCTTCCTGTACTTCGCATGGGCTGGACGGCGTTCGCCCTTGGCCACGTAGTACGCGTCGTATCCGAAGTCTTCATTTGCTCTGTCCTGCCAGTAGAGTCCAAGTCCGTATTCGTCCTGCCCGTACCCCGTCATGTCGTAGTCGTGCGGCTTCTCGCCGTTGGCGTGCTCCTTGCCGAGGGTCGGAAGCCAGTCGTCGAACGTCTGGTAGATTCCGAACATGTCGAGGGTGCGCTTCTCGTCGGCATGCCAGGTGACGCGCAGTCCGTCGAAGTACGCGCTTCTCGATCCGTCGCCACCCGTGCCGTCCGATATGATGCGCTGGGCGCCGAACGACATGTCCTGCCGTCCGAGCTTGAAGTCGAGGGCGTCGAATGCACCGTTCCATGCGACGTAAAGGTTGTCGATGAACAGAACGTCAGGCCAGCGCTGCTTGCGCGACAGCGCGTCCGGCGCGCGGTAGGCGCGGAATTCGTCGGCCAGTCGGACGAACATCCCGATGTCCTGGTATTCGGCCTTGAGCCACGGGCGTATGCGGATGCGTGCGTAGTCACTTGGGACGGATTCCCTCCTTGATGTCGTCGGGAGGTTGTCCGTTCCGTCGTAGCGCAGGCGGACATCCGCCCCGGCTGACACGTTGAGGTTGGTCGAGGATCCGAATGAAGTCGCCGACAAGATGATGGTGCCTGCCGCTGCGATGCATGCGCGTGCGGTTTGCGTTGGTCGTTTGCCGTTCATAGCAAGGTGGCGACGTGGGGAGCGGCTGGATGCGGCAGGCGCGAAAGAGTGAATGAGAATGTTGTGCCTTGTCCGGGAGACGAGACCACCGAAACCGATCCGCCGTGCAGCTGGACGAGGTGCTTCACAATCGCCAGCCCGAGCCCGGTGCCGCCCAGCGACCTGCTTCTCGACTTGTTGACGCGGTAGAATCGCTCGAAGATGTGCGGAATGTGCTCCGCAGGTATCCCGATTCCGAAGTCGGTGACGGATACGGTCACCTCCGTCGGCGTGGCCGCAGAAGAAACGTCTATGCGGTCCGACCCGGAGTAGCGCAGGGCGTTGTCTATCAGGTTCTCGAGGATTTCCTCCAGCCTGCCGACGTCACCCTTGACGTGGACGTCATCGTTGCGCACGACCGCGATCTTCACATGCGCGGCGTTCGCCTTGGCTTGCTCGCGGGCCGCCACTGCATCGACCAGTTCCGCCAGGGGCACGTCCGCAAAGTCGTGGGAATGTTCTATCTCCTCCTGCTCTATCTGGGCGAGCGAAAGCACGTCGCCGACAAGAGACCCAAGTCTTGCGCTTTCGCCGTGTATGATCCCGAACAGATCCTTGCGTTCCTCTTCCGAAAGGCACGATCCGTCCCCAAGGACGTCAACGGCGCCTTGTATCGCCGTCAGGGGGCTTTTCAGCTCGTGCGTGACGTTTGTCGTGAATTCGCGGCGGAACCTCTCGTTTGCGGCGGCAATCTCCAGCCTCTTGGATTGCTCGTCGAGTCGCCTTGTCAGCCTTCGTGTCACCACGAAGACCAGCGCGATCACGCATGCGCCCATCGCCACGGCGGCGCAAAGCCCGGCCCAGGCGAGACGCTGAGACCTTATCACGCCTGTGTACGGTACGGCAAGCCTGACCACACGGCCGTCGACCGTGCGCGCACAGTAGAGGAAGTCGCGGTTCAGGGTGTCGGAGTGGCGCAGCACGGTGCTGTGCCCGCGCGCGAATGCCTGGCGCACCTCCTCGCGCGTTGCGTGGTTGTCCGTAGCGTCGTCGGTGTCGTAGAAAACCGATCCGTCGGCGTTGACGATTGTCACGCGGGTGCCGGACTCCGCCATTTCCGCTATTGACGAGCGGAAGCTGCGAGCGACGGCGAAGAGGATCAGCGAGAACACCACGATGCACGCGCCGGCGGCGGCAGCGGCCGCCAGACTTCTGTCAAAACGCCTTTTCATTTTCCGTCCAACCGGTATCCGACTCCCCTGATCGTCTCTATGTGTCTGGCCCATGCACCCAGCTTGCGGCGCAAACCCACCATCTGCACGTCTATGGTCCGCTCCGTGACAATCTTCTCCCCGCCCGATATGCGGTCGATTATCCGCGCGCGCTCGAACACGCGTCCGACGTTGAGCAGCAGCAGCTCCAGTATCCTGAACTCGGTGAGCGTGAGCTTCAGGTTCGCTCCGTCCAGCGTGACGCGGTGGGTGGTGTTGTCGAGGACGAGACCGTCGAGCGACAAATGCGTCGCGTCTGCGGCGCCGCTCGTCCGCAGCGCGGCCCTGATGCGGGCCAGCAGCACGTCCTTGGAGAAGGGCTTGGCGATGTAGTCGTTGGCTCCTGCGTCCAGTCCGGATACGACGTCCCGGTCTGCGCCCTTGGCGGTCAGCATGACGACCGCCGCAGCGGCCGTCTCGGGATTCGACCGAAGAGCCCGGCACACCGACAGCCCGTCCATTCCGGGAAGCATGATATCGAGCAGGACAAGGTCGGGACGCATCCTGAACGCGGCTTCAAGCGCCGCATCGCCCGATGCAACCTCCGCTATCTTCGCGTAGTCCGCGCTTTTGAGTGCCAGCACGATTACGCGGCGGATGGACGGATCGTCCTCGACGACGAGTATCTTTGGCTGATTCATGATTTGTATTATACCAAAACGCACGGTGGTCTGTGGTGGATTAGACGGCGCTCGAAAACCCCCTGGCCCGCACGGCGATGTTTCCGATGTGGCGGGAAATGTCGCCGAGGCACTTGAATACCGACACCAGCGCAAGGTACTCGCGCGTGTGCGCGCCGCGGGACGGCTGGTCGTTCCACAGCGCGAGAGTCGCCATGCGCGCGGCGGACCTGATTCCGCCGTCGATGCTCTTCGGGTCGAAGGCGGGCGGCTTGCCGTTTCTCATCGCGTCGATTGTGTCGTGGGCGAACTGCCTGACCTGTGCCGCCACGCCTGCTACGAGGGAAACGGAACCTGGGTCCGCTCTGCCGCCTTTGACGACGTCACCCTTCCGGCAGACCTTGAGCGCCAGGTCGCTGATTCGCTCCGCGTCGTTTGCGCAGTGGATGAGCTCCGGGATCATCAGCGCCTCGCGCTGGGACAGCTTGCGCTGGGAAATCTCCACGAGGTACGCCTTTATCTGCTCGCGCATTTTATCGATCTCGCGTTCGGCCGCCTCGATCAACTCAGGATTGACGGATGTCTTGCCGAGGCTGTTGTTGAGCGCAACCGAGGCGACCGTCCATGCGCGGCGCGTCATCTCGGCGACTGCTGAGGCGGCCGCCTGCAATGCCAGGGCGGGGGCGACGAGCAGATTGGGTTCGAGTGTGAGCGTGCGCGATTCCCCCTTGGAACGTATGATCGTCTCGCAGATCCGGGCAAGCGCGGGGATGAAGGCGGAGAGCAGGATGACGTTCCCGATGTTGAAGAGCGTGTGGGCCATGGCCACGTGGCGCCCCGGGTTTGCGCCCGCGAAGCTGTCGCCCGGAACGCAGAGATCGACCAGATGGAAGAACGCGGGCGCCCCGGCTCCGTCCGGCGCGGTGAACACAAAGGCGAACGACGCCGTCAGTATCATCGTCCCGAGCAGGTTGAAAAGCGCGTGGGCCAGCGCCGTGCGCCGTGCGTTTGCATTTGTGCCGATCGCCGCCAGTCCGGCCGTGACCGTCGTGCCGATGTTGTCGCCGAGGACAATCGGGATTGCAGTCCATATGTTGATGGCCCCTGCCTCCGCGAGCGCGATGGTGATGCCTATTGTCGCCGACGAACTCTGGACGAGCATCGTGCACAGGGTGCCGACGGCTATCGCGCCGAGCACGCACCCCAGCGGAAGGTGTCCTGTCGCCGATGGCGTGCAGTCGAACGTCGAGAAGAACCGGATGAACGCCGGCATTTCCGTCAGCGACTTCAGTTCGTGGCTCATGACCTGCATGCCGTAGAAGAGGAAGCCGAATCCCAGCACCGTGCGCAGAATCCCGCGCGTCGACTTGCCGCGGGCGGCCAGCAGCCCGGCCACGCCTATCGTGATGGCCGGAAGCGCGAGGTCGTCCAGTTTCAGCGAAACGATCTGCCCCGTGATGGTCGTTCCTATGTTGGCGCCGAATATCACGCCGATCGCCTGTTCCAGCGACAGCAGGCCGGCGTTGACGAATCCCACGGTCATGACGCTTGTCGCGGAGGAACTCTGGATGAGCGCGGTCACCCCGGCTCCCGCCGCTATCGCGAAGAACCTGTTTTTCGTCATGTACCCGAGCACGGCCTTCAGCTTGCTCCCGGCCGTCTCCTTGAGGCCGTCGCTCATCAGCCCCATCCCGTAGATGAAGAGCGCGAGCCCTCCGACCGCTGTTACTGCAATCTGCAAGCTTCCTGTCATAGTTCCTCCTGTCATTGTTGTCTTTTTTTCCTGTCGCCGGAGATTCTCCCAAATCCATGTTACTCGCCCGTGAGGATTGTGTTAGAATCGTGTTAAATCGAATCTGGATGGCCAAAAACATGGTCGGTCGCACCTCCTCCTCAAGGCCAACCGCACGGCGGACTGCATCATCGTCGGCGGTGCTGGCGCATCCGATCAGCTCGTAGGCTTTCTGCAATGCCGTCTTTGGACGGGGCGGCGGCTCGCGCCTTGTCCGCTCATGCGTCTCTTTGCGTTTTGAGCGATGTGTTTCTTCTTGCGCCTTCTGGTTGCTGTACGTCCATTCGCGGAATGTCCCGGAACGCTTGCGGAAGTAGATGTTGAAGTAGGCTTCCGGAAGATTCAGGTACTTGCAGATGCCTTTCAGGTTATCCTTGTGAACAGTTTTCAGAAGCCCCGTGGCGCAATCAATATCTCAGAGAAGTTCATACACGGCGAGGCAATCCGCCGCCGACGCATACTTGTTGGAGAACTCCCACGCCTGTCTGTAAAGCGAAATGCGGCTCTTCTTCGACTCGTTGAACACACGGACACAGAACTTGCGCCGCGCCGCCGCTCGCGGGAAGCGAGCAAACGCGCCCTCGGCGGCATGGGTTCCCCACGCATCGACCTTGCCGTCCGCCTTTGCCATCTTCGCAAGCATCCCGAACAGCCGCCGCAAGAACATATCCTCGCGCTGCCCGAGCCGCTTCTTGATGTCATCGGTGGAAGTTCTCATTTCAATAGTTAATTAAACATTAAGGCCGATGACAAACAGCCCAACTGCGATTACGAAGAGCGGTACGGCATTATGAAATAGATGTCTCTTCTCATAAAGTCGGAAAACTCATCAACACAGTTCATCACAGGGTCTCTGTATCTTTAGGCACTGGATTCGTACAAGATTCTCCAATCTCGGATCTGTCCTTAAATTCTAATTGCGCTGCGGTAAGACTACTATCATCGATAACGTTCCGAGACACGATATCAAGCTTGAGTTGCCCCGAATGAACATCACCGAGGAGATTACACATCAGCTCTTTAGCGGCCCAAAGGTGTCTGCCATTAGCCTTCTTACAGAACGCACCAATGGCTTTCACAAAACGCTTCATAATCTTTGCTCTTTGCTTCGCGACTTGCTTATCGTTAAGCTTGGCCTTAATGGTCTCAAATTCAGAGACCATCTCCGTGAATTCTTCGTCAATCGTTCGAACGAATGCCTCACAAAGGCGATTATACTCAGGAGACCCTTTCCCTATCGAAGAATTAAGCAGTCGTTTCACTTCGCGCTCGAGCGCTTGATGCGAAAGAAGCGCAATCGGCATAACAGACTCATTATCGTTCACTCGCTGATATGCCACATCAATCCGATCATCATAAATCTCAATGATATAATCCCGGTTATTTGTAATATTGTATATCTTTTTGCCACACTTCGCGAAGAAATTGCCTGTTTTCTTCCAAAATCCGCCGCAATCCCTTTTAGACCGCAAATCTCGAACGCTGGCATTGTAGCCTTGATATTTGAATATAAGAAGATTCATACACTCCTCAACGAGTCTGCGCAACTCAGACGGAGACGAAGCTTCTTTAAACGTAACTCTATATGACAATCTCTTATCAATGAGACGTTCGATGTATTCTGCGTGATCAATCTTTGTAAACTCAAAAACCAAACCGTCTTGTGTATATTCCCTATCCGCACCAAAGAGCGATGGCTCCCACTGGTCTGTTTCGTCTTCTTCGAGACTCTGCGGTTCGATTCCTCTAAAATAGTCAAGACGACAAGCGTCATAAGACCGACTATCCTTATTTATGTTAATGATACTTTTACGAGAACACACAGAATCAATGTAGAACGACAACGATCCTCGAAACTCCTCGGCTGGAACTTTATCATCACCATCACCGTTAAAAGTCTCGACAAAATCATTCATTTTGGATATAAACTCTCTGCGGATATGATCCGTAACACGCACAACGGCAGACGCCTTTTCATCAGGTCTCCCAGGCTTATCGACATCCATTTCCTTAGTGAAAGTATCATTAAGCTTTTTAGCTATCTCCTCAAGTTGTTTGTCAGCAGCCGGACATTTCTCGTACTCTCTTCCGACAAAGATGAAGAAGGTATTAAATTCGCCTTTAAGCAACTCCCACAACTGCAACATTCCCACATGAAAATCCTTGGTGTCCGAAGCCCACTTCTGAAGCACCTTGCGTTGCTCATCCTCCGACACATTAAATGCAGGTTCTGCAAGCTGAAGAATCATTCCGTAAGACCGAGCGAAAAGCGTCTTAATAGACGCAACTGATTTCTTACCATATTCCTCAATCGTCTTCTTTACTGTCTCTGCGATATTATGTTCAGAATCATAGTCAACGAGAATAATCTTATTATTGCGAGCACTGTCTTTTATGCGACAGATATGCTCATACGCAACCTTATCATCATTAATCTTCTGTAAAGCGCTCAGGAGTACAGAACTAACTGGCAGCATTGACTCGCGCATTACAAGAACTTCAAGACATGCCACCGCCTGTTTATACCAGTCGGCGACAACGTCGCTCTCGGTATCGGAGAGTGCTGCACTTCCATCGACAGGAGCTTTCTCGGCCTTTGCTTTTAACTCAATAAACGCTGCAGCATAGATCATCGCCACTTTAAGCAACAATTCGGAATTATCCAATGCAAGACGGCGAACGCTCATCAACTTATCACCCTCCGCCAACAGTGCGGAAGCCCACCCACCGGTTTCTTCTTTAACAATGCTAATATACTTTATACGCGCATCCGCAGAGAAAAAGTCCTGACGAAGAAGATGCGGGTCACAGTCGATATACTTGCCAAAACATGATTTCGCTTCATCAAGATAGGATTTGATTATCTCTTCATGTCTTGCCTTCTTGATTTCATCTTCACAATCGACATCCTTTACAGGCAACTGTGTGATTTCAAGCGCGGCAGAACCTAGCTCGTACCAATACTGCGGGTAAATCGAAAAATCCTCGCGACGCTGATTGAGTTTTGCAAAGCGAAGAAATGGATCGTATTCGCTCTTTGCCTCATTGTACCAATCAATCTGTTTTTCCGTAAGCCGCCATTCATCTTTGAATTCGTAGGCATCCGAAAGTCGCCAGGCACATTCAAATAGCTCGACACGTAGCGCATGAAGCTGCTCTATTGCCGAACGTTCCAACTCCCACATTTTATCCTCAAACTTCTCCCGCTCTTTCGCATCCTCCTTCCTCTTGTTTGCATACATACTTGCTCCAACTACAGCAGCAGTCGTTGCTAGAGCGATTGGATTGCCGACACATACGATGAGTGATGTGCCCCCGGAGAGAAGTTTATCCAGAACGGATCCGCTCATCTTCCGCTCATGACGCTCTTCAAGGCGCTTGCGCTCCATGTCATTCAAGCGGAAGAACGAAATCGTGTCAAGTAACTTCCTCATAACCTTAAGCAAAGCCTCATCCTTGATGATAGACTCCATATTGAGATTATTGAGAATCGTATTATATTCATGTTCCATCGCAACAAGGTTGTTCTTGGCGATAATCTCGGACACGGACGCCATGCACATGTTAAGCGCAGTTGCCGCTCGGAGTTTGTTAGCATCGCTTCGCTTGAGCGATGCGTCGATTTTGGTTATGGAACGAGACCTGTCGCTCCTTGAAAATAGCTGGGAAATGATGTTGTTCATGTTATTCTCCTTACAATGACTGTGATGCAGACAAATCAAGTGTTGCCGCTATCGGCACATGATCCGATACTCCTTCTTTATAGGAATGAAACATACGACTCGGCGTTGGATAAAGAAGCTCAGGGGCGTTAACGCGATGTGCATTTCTCACATAGTCGCCAACCCGACCAACTTCAAAACTGAAGTGATCATAATCACTAACATATGTGCCATCCGCAGTTGGTTGCTGCGTTTCTGCATTCTCTGTTTGCGCTTGTTTATCCGCCAACTGAGACGGAGGCCGACCTATCGACTCGCCATTCTTGAATAGCCGCATAACGCCATTATAAATTGCAGCGAAGAGACCTATGTCATCTGGCTTACTTCCCTGAGATTCACATGTATCATCAATCATTGAATCTGTTGTTTTGATTGTTGTCTTATCGCTTTGCACGGACATCATAGTAGGCTGCCCTTTAGATAGCTTAGGACGAGCATTAACTACAGCAAGCATAGAACTTTTCAAGTTATAGTCGCCAGCAATAATCGTGTATGTACAGTGCTTATTGCTGAAACGCGGATAAACACTGTTAACGATCTTCGAATATTCGAATGCTCTTATCGCAGCACCTCCATACCACTCCGGGTGTCGCGCCTGATAACCATCTGGTTTGAAAACGATATGTGTGTTTATTACACAGAGTTCATAGTGCAATTCACCCGATCCCGTAGTAACAAACCTTGCAACCATCGGTGGACGCTTTATTGAGGTAAACTTTGTTACTAATTCGGGCAACACCTCATTACCATCATCGTCCTTTGCAAAAGTCACGCATTTTTCGTCCCACACAAATGCATATCCCTCACGATTGTTGCGCCACGTCGCCTTCTTATCAAAGAAGCCCCGCCAGTCTCGATTCGCGCCTCCAAGTCCGCGAAGTTGATTCAGTAAACTATTTATCGCTTGCTGATCTATAACCTCTTGAAGCGCAATTACATCTGCGCCTGACATTAAAATTGCATTCGCAATCGCACTATAGTCCTTGGGGAACTTGCGGTCCTCGTTTGAACTGAAATTGCAAAGATTGAATGAACCAATTGTCAAGGCCATGAAACTATTCCCAATAAATGTCCTTGAGTAATCTAATAGTAAAGACACCAACAATGGAATATGTCCGTTGCGGTACGCTTTTTCGAGCCTGCCTTGGAGAACTTCGTTTCATCGCTTACTCTTCTTCAAGCGCCTCTTCAAGAGCATCCAATTGCGTTTCCATTTCGGCGTGGATGTCCTCCAATGCGCTGCTGGCGTCTTCAGGGTCATCATCTATCTCGCTTATCTGGTCGCCAAGTTGATGGTGGAGCCGCCTCAACTCCTCAAATATCGCCTTGATGTCGCGAGAATTTTCATCGGCATATTTACTGTTACGATAGTTGGTGCGGATTGTGAATTCGCCTATCTTCAAATCAGTTTGCAGACTTGTTGTCTTTTCGTAATCCACTTCAAACGGCGAGGAGAGAGATGCCTGAGTGGAATAATGGCAATCAATTACGACCTTGTCTATCCTGCCGCCGGTGGCATCATGGATGCGCGGCAACTCGTCGGCTATAGTCCGCATGATAGCCGGCCCATCCTTGCCGGGATCGGTTATGCCGTATATGACAGTCCGAGACAGCTTGCTTTTGCAATCCTTGCGATTGTTTTTCTTGACGCTTCTCTGCTTTTGCTTTGCCGGCACGAGCGGCTTGCGCAACGCCAGTTTGCCTTTCTCGGTCATTTGTGCTTTCCTTTCTGCACTAGCATTTGACGGCCTTTTTCGGTTAGGCGGTATTTCTGCAAGCGGCTGCGTGGTTTTTCGGGAATGGTGTATTCGATAATGCCGTCAGCGAGCAAGATCCGCAGAGCACGTTTCAGGCTTCCACTTGAATTATCCAAGGACAATGCCGCTGCCAGATCTGACGTAGACGCCTCGCCCACTGCGGAAATTGCATCAAATACGCGACTGGGCCACGACTGGGCCGCGACTGGGCCATTTGACTGGGCCACTTGACAAGAGGCTTCTTGGGACACAGCCGATTCCGTCGTTTTCCGCCAGATGATTGTGTGGAAAATGGCAGAATCTGGCTTGTATTGCGGCGTTGCAAGTCCTTGGGCTTCGCATCTTTCGATGATAAACTCGGTGCCATGTCCGGAACGCTCGACATATCCGGCCCAATCAAGAGCCTTGGCAATCACCTTGTTGCGGGCAACCGACTCATGCGTTGTCAGCAATGTCCCAGCCGTCCATCCTCGCGGAAGCGTGCCCGGATTCATAATCTCAAGGCGATCACGGAAGAGCATCACCTGAACAGCCCCGTTAGATTCATAATCGCGGTGGCAGACCGCGTTGACAATCGCCTCGCGCACGGCCATGCGCGGCAGTTCGTCCTGCGCTGCGGCAAGTCCGCGCTCATCTGGGATGCCGATGGTTCGGTCAATGCGCCCCATGACAAAGGCCAAGGCCGACTCAATCATGCCGATGATTCCATCCTCGTATGTCTGATAGGACGGAATTGGACGCTCAACATGCGTTCCCCAATACTGAAGACATTTGACAACCGAGATATCAATCGCCTGCTGAGGATGCTTTGCAAAGAAAAGGACTCCCGCATTGGTAAGCCGTCCGTCAGGAACTATCATGCCAAGCTTCGTCAACAGCCATGCCGCATCTGCATCTTTCGGAACAGAAATCTTCTTCGCCTCCCTCGCCCGTGCGAGGTAGTCACGAACTTTCGCGTCATCCACATCGGCTAACGTAAGATCCGTATCGACAGCCAGATCAAACGGCGCGACACGAATATAGCCCTTGTTCTCCAACACGCGAACAAGCGCCGCGTACACGGCCAGCTGCAGTTCTTCGGCCGTCTCAAACGACTTGCGGACGACATCGGATTGCACCTTCTGCAAGAATCGTTTCTCGCGTGGATCACGCTCGCATTTCTTCACAAAGACAAGGCGTTCCTTGCCCTTGATTGTCGCCAAATCGTACTCGCGTTCTGTTGGCGAGACACCTTCCGCATCTGCATTGCCGAATTGCGCTCCGAGAATACCGAGATAAATGTCGGACTTCTCAACCTCAGGCAGATACAAATCACGCGCCTCAACATCGCAAGCGGGTTCTTCCTCGAACAGAAACACATCAAAGAACTTACCCAAAAGCGCATCCTTGCGGACATACTCTGCCAGCATCTGCCGCTCTGCGGCAAATTCACGCTGTACACTGGATATGAAGACTTTGAATCTCATAAACGCCTTTGAGTGCTTTGTTTCTTGCCGTATATTATACCATTTTTCGGATTCCACGAGTTAGTCTAAACGTGTAGCGACTTTCATTTGCCGATCTCCTTCTGCGCCGATTCGAGGACGTTCATGATGTTGTTCAAGTAGTCTCCCAGTTTCTCGAACGCGGCGATGGCATGGTCGCCCCATTCAGTATTCTCCAGACGGTCGTCCCCGTCGATGATGATCTCGTCAAGTGTACTGCGGTATTCGATTTTTGCCGGTGCGGGCGTGCCGAACTTGTACCACGGCTGCGACGCCGGACTTGCGATCATCTTGTTGACCTCATCTACAAGTTCTATGACGGACTTCTCGTAGGCGGAAATTCTCGACTTGTAATCCTTGAACTTGCCAATGTAGGACTTGCGCTGAAGATACATCACCGCCCGTTGTATGAAGTTTTCGTTTCCCAGAACAATCGTGCATCCCGAGCCGGATATATCGACGGAATCCTTCAACAGCGATTCCGCCATGATCTTCATGCCGTTCTTCCACTCCGTCCACAGACGTGAGTTCAGTTCTTTTGCGTTGATGTTCGTACTCATGTTTGATACCTTTCAGATGATTCATCAGTGGTGTAGCAACATCCATGCCAAGACGGGAATCGGTGCTTAATCGCCCACGAACTGGCCACCAAGTGGAGGTTGTGGATTCTTTTTAGCCACGACGATGGATATTCCCTAACCATTGCCTACCACCCTCGCTGGTTCCTTCAAGGCGGTCAGCGAGCAGTTGCCGGGACGGAAACGCCACACGCCGTCAAAACCAGACGGCGGCTTGTCATGGCATCCGCACCCCACATTATCAACGATAACCGCGTAGAAGCGGCTGCCAGATTTCTTTTGCTCTCTAATGCGCTTGCTGATTTTCTTGCGTTGCCAGCCAAAGCAGAAATCCGACACCACCAGCAGATCGGCCTTGCGGTAGTCGTTCTGTTCCATCATCTTGATTCCGGCCTTCAGCGCCCGGTCTGCGTCCGTGCCGCTGTTAAAGGAACTCGACAAAAAGCCGATAATGGCATCGAGCGATGCGCCATCGCCGACGTTCTGCGCGTCGATTCCGGTGCTGAACTTGATGAGATAGCATTTCCGCTTCTCCTGCCGCGCCCGCATGACGAGGGCGAGCGACACGGCCTTGGCGACAACTTCCGGGTCGCCGGACATTGACCCGCTCGTGTCAATGCAGAGGATCATCGGGCCGCGCCCATCCGCCGTCTCGCGTTCAACCGTCTGCGCCTCGTCCTTTGTGCGCTTCTCGAACAGGACGCCAGATTTATCGAAACACATAAGACGCCCCTCGATGAACTTCAGGTCAAAGAGCGTCTCAAGGTCTGGATCGCCGCAGGCGGCCAGTTCCGACGGCACGACATCCTCGATGCTGCGTCCAAGGGTTATCCCGGCAATCTCCTCCTTGACGGAAGTGTCGATCTTCGGCACTTCATACTCGACGGTCGTGACAATCTCCTCGCGCTCCTTGCGCTTCTCCGCCGCCATGAGGCGTCCGAGTAGATCGCAAAGGCGCTTCAGCTCCTGGTTGCCCTCGATCTTGCGCAGCCACGAGAGGAGAGTTGCCGCATCGTGCTTGACGAGTTCGCCAGCCTCAAGCCCCCAGCCTAAGCCCGATTTGCCAAATATCGCAAGTCCCGACAGCAGCTTCCTGATGCATTTGAGCCGCTCCACGTATTCGGCATAGAGCCGGGCAATCCGCTCCGAGGCCATCTGCTCTCGCCACAGCGCATGGGCGCGCTCAAGCGATGCCCGCCAATGGCGCAGCATCCCGCCGTGTATGGCAGCGATACGTTCATCGTCATCGCTTTCCGAAAGCTCTTCTAGCCAGAAGTCGGCGTCCTCGCCAGGACACGCCTTTGCAAACGATTCCCGGTCGCGGCAGCACCGTCCATCGTCCGCGCCTTTCTCCGCGAACTCGCGCTCCGCCGCTTCCAACACGGCGAATGCCGCCGCAAACGGATCGGATTTTGCGCACGCCGAAACCGCCGCTTTGACATCGGCGGAAAACTGTTGCTCTATAGACGGTTCCCAAACGTCGGGAAACGTCTCGCGAAGTTCGATGATATATTCGCCAGCATCCACGTGCTACGTCCACGCCTTGTGCGTTCCAAGGCGGTGTATCAGGTATTCGCATTTCACCTTGTCATTCGCCGCCCGCTGTCGACACGACCGATATGCGTCGCCGATTGCCGCCAGACGCTTCTTCGGCACAAACGGATAGTTCTCCGCCTCGGACGATGCATCTGCGTCAAAGTCAGACGCGATTGCCACGATGTCGGAGAGGAACAGCCCCGCAGTTTTCCTGTCCTCGCCAAGTGCGTCTGTCGGGACGTCTTTGCAGTCTCCGGCGTGTGCAATTGGAGAAAGTGTGAACCTTGACATCAACGGATGGGAGTTGTTTTCAATGTTGTTCTCAAGATTCCATTTCGCCGATGCAGACAGCGCGGACATCATGCCGAGCGCAGAAAAAGAACGAGGGGTGCGGGATGGATCGGTACGGATTCCGAAGTCGTTTCCGCCATGACAACTACATTCAAGGTCCATTCTTTCCAATCCGTCTTTCGACAACGGGTGAAATCTGCCTCCCGCTCCTATCCGCGAAACGGGTATGTAGAACTCATCCCGATGCCCCGATGCCGTGGAAGAGGTCATGCGGACGCATTCCACGTTGCCTGCCATGACCGTGTTGAACACATCCCTGTCCCAGAAAGCACGGTTGACCGATGCTGACTCGAAGTCGGAGAATGCCTTTTCCCACGCATCGAGCCGCTCTGCCGATGGCGTTCCAAACTCCCGAACCGCCTCATCGACCATCTTCTGCACCTCGTCTCGTTCATCGTCCTTCGACCAGATACAATCCGGGATAATCAATGTGTCAACAGGCATGACGGCTTTCCGTCCGCAAATCGCCGCCGCAGTTTTCGCAACGCCGACGGCTTTCATCCAGCGGCGGTCGGACACGTATATTTGGCTTTCCGGCTTCTCTGCATTCCGCTTCTGAATCTTTACGCGAACGGCGTGGATGACGTTCAACGCCTCCTTCGACACGCCGACCCCGGCAATGTCCGCAACAAGCGCCGCCCACTCCTCGTTTGAAATCTTGTCTTCCTCCGCGATGTCCACGGATGTCCCAACGCTGCCGCTTCCGAGCAGTGATTCAAAGGCGCGTCTTGTCCTGACTGGCGGGACGGCAAAACGCATGATGAAGCGGTCGTAAAGCGCCTCAAGCCCCTGACCCGGCTGGGGGATCTCGTTCGATGCCGCGACGATGGCCTTTAGCGGAACATCCTCCACCTTGTCGCCGTTGCGAAACTTTCGTTCGTTGAGAATCGTCAGAAGCGTGTTCAAAATGGCTGGCGAAGACTTCCATATCTCGTCGAGAAAGCCGAAGTCGGCCGAAGGCAGAAAGCCGTCCGTCTTGCGGACATAGCGATCTTCCGTCTTCAGTTCCCTGATGCTGACTGGTCCGAATATCTCCTCCGGCGTTGTAAAGCGGTTCATCAGGCACTCAAAGAACACCGATGACTTGAAGCAGCCCGAAAGCCGACGTGCGATGAGGCTCTTCGCCGTTCCCGGAGGCCCGTAGAAGAACACGGACTGGCCGGACAGCACGGCGAGGAGCGCACCAGCAACAATCTCGCCTCGCTCCTTGAGACCGTCAGCCGCCGCGTCCGCAAGACGGCAGAATCGCTCCGCATCAATCATCAAAGTCCTCTCGCTTTGGGTTGTAGTCGCGTGAGCCGACGCAGATCAAGCCCTCGCCAACGTCATCGTCAGGACGATACTCCTGTTCGCCAGTCTTGGGGTTGATGTATGTGTGACGAAGACGGAATTCCATTTCGTATTCAAGTTCACCGAACTTGCCTATCTCCTCAAGACGGCGAACGAAAAACTTGTTCTGCTCGCATTGCTTTTGCATCTGTTGATGCGTCTTCTCCATTGCGGCACTCAATTGATCCCAATATTCTTTCTGCCGCTTGCACCAGTCCTCCCAGGGCTCGTTTGGTATCTCCTCGAAGTCCGGCAGATCTGGCGGTTCATCAATCTCATTGCACCCGTTCTCGGCGGCGAAGCGTTCCTCTTCATCTTGCAGTTTGCGGATTTTCTCACGCACCATGTCAATGGTCTCAAGCTTCTCCCTGTACCGTTCGACATACGCTTTGCGGGCGGCTCTGTAGGCGGCAAGCATTTCGTTGTATTCTTCGACAGAGTAGATGCGTTTGTCCTTGTCCAAACTCCATGACGCGCCCTCAACTTGCGACGACCGTATCTCGTCAAGGCGCTTGAACTCTGCAAGCAGGGCGTCATGCACCGCCTTGATTTCAGAAAACACTGGGTCTGTCTCTCCGACAATTGGGTCAAGAGGCAGATTCGGTCCCTTGATTTCGATCTTCTTTTCATTCATGGAATATTGCCTTTCATGTGGTTGCCCACCATATAGCAATATCCATGCCAAAGCAGAAACCCCCGCCGTAGCGGGGTTCCGTAGCCATAATGTGACTATTTTCTAATCAGTTGCGGCTATTTTTTCACAGCCACTTACGGAGAGTCGTGCGGGTGATGTTGAGCGCGGTGGCCGCTTTCGAGACGTTGCGGGCGTACTTCTCGAATACGCGATGGACGTGCCGCCGGATAGCGTCATCGAGGTCATCGGGTACGTCGGCAGCATCTTGCGCCTCTTTTCCCTTGTCCGACACGAAGTCCGCCCCTCCAACAGAAAGATCGCCGCTCAACTCCTGATGCTCGGCGATGAGCTTTGCGAAGTCATCCTCCTTGAACACGATGGCGCGTTCAAGGATATTCAGGAGTTCGCGCACATTGCCGGGATAGGAGTATGCTGCAAGAGCCGTCTTCTGCTCGCCTGAAAGGTGCTTGCGGAAGTGATTGAACCACCAGTTATCGGCGATTGCGCCGATGTCCTCCGGGCGCTCGCGGAGCGGCGGGATGCGGAGCGGCACGACGTTGAGCCGCATGAAGAGGTCTTCGCGGAACTTTCCTTCGCGGACGAGCGAGGGAAGGTTTCTGTTCGTCGCCGTGATGAGCCGCACGTCCGTCTCGATCTCCTCCGTACCGCCAACACGCATGAAACGCCCCTCTTCCAGGACGCGAAGGAGGACACCCTGCGCCTCCAGCGGCAGTTCGCCGATCTCATCGAGAAAGAGCGTACCGCCGTTCGCCAGCTCGAAAAGCCCGATCTTCTGCCTGTCCGCGCCCGTGAACGATCCTTTCTCGTGTCCGAAGAAGCAGCTCTCCAGGAGTTGCGGCGCGACGCTCGCGCAATTAAATGCGTAGAACGGATCTGTCCGGCGGGAAGAACGGTTGTGAATCTGCAAGGCGACCGTCTCCTTGCCCGTTCCGCTTTCTCCAAGGATGAGGACGCGGGCATCCGGATTCGCCGCCACGAAGTTGATGCGTTCGCGCAGATTCTTCATCTGCTGGCTGTTCCCGATTAGCTCGCGATTGCCATACCGCCGGTAATGTGCGACAAGCTTTCGCGCCTTGTCGCTCCACGCTTCCTCTCGGACGCCGTTCGCAAGATACCGAATCGCCTGCGCATACGGCTCCTCGTCGCGGTAGTTTCGATAGGCGTACATGGCGGCGCAGATCAGCTCATGGTACTGCGGCACCGACTTCGGAACCTTGCCGCCCTCAACTGCATACGGTAGGACATCGGCAACATCGACATCAAACACATGGCCGACCGCCTTCACGAGAGAACCGTTGAACAGTTCGCCGTCCACCTTGCGGACATCGAGGAGCGGCGCGATCAGACGTTCCTGTTCATCGCTCATCGGGAGCGCGCTCACCCACGTCACCTTGGTTCCGCGCAGGGACTTCAACGCCACCGCAAGTCGCTCCTCGTCTCCGCCGAGCGACAGGCCGATGAGGTAGATGTGCTTCCAGCCGCGTCCTTCGAGCTCAAGGAACTCCGGGAGCCTCCGCTTGCTCATGCCCATCACATCCGCCTGCCCGTTCAACGCCCGCAGCGTCACGGCAGCCGAGACGGCATACTCCTTCCAGCCCCAGCCGGTTAGGATGAGATTGTCCATGTGCTTGTCTTCTTTTTCATACGCCCAATAGTATATCATAAATTAGCCACCTATGGGCAGATAATAGCCATTCTGGAGTTTGCCCATTTTTTCGCCCGCCAATCGAGCCGTGCTAAAAAATGGGCAAACTCTAGCCGTAGCTGGCGTTGCAAAGTTTCTTTCGCGAACAGAAACTTCGAGACGTGTCTAGCCAACTGGCGAACTACGATGAACGCGTTCAAGACATCGTGTTCAATGGTAGGTGCAAGGTGCAGGAAGCCGGTCTGAATGCCTGATGGAAAGAAAAGCCCGGCACGCGGCGGCGTGGCGGGCTTTGTGCGCGAAGTGCGCTTTGCTCGAAATCGGGTTTTACTTCTTCTGTATGAGCGGCTTGCCGGCGTTCCAGGCCTGGCCGACCTTTTCGCCGGTGACATAGTAGCCGCTCTGGAACTGGTCGAAGATGAGTGCGTTGAGCTTCGCCGGATCGACCTTTCCGTTGTCGGACAGCACGGCTTCGTCCGCGACGACATTGGCGATCTTCCCGACGACGCAGTACATCGTCTCGGTCGATACGACCTCCGCAAGTTCGCATTCCATCGTGACGGGGAACTCGTCGATCACCGGCGCGTTGACGTGCTGCGACTTCGTGGCCGTGTAGCCTGTGCGCGCGAACTTGTCGGGCGTGTTGTTGCCCGACGCGATACCGAAGTAGTCCGCGACATCCATGTGCGCCTTGTCCGCGAGGGCGACGGTGAACGCCTTTGATTTGAGGATGTTCTTCGTCGTCTTGTGACCCTCGCTGATGAAGAGCGCGATCTTGTCCATGTCGCAGATCATGCCCCATGCGGCGTTCATCGCGTTTACCTTGCCGTCCTTGTCGTACGCGGCGACGATGAGTACCGGCATGGGATAGACTGCTGGGACGACACCTAGATTTTTCTTTGCCATTTTTCGATATCCTTTCGTGTTTTAACCATCCGTCTCGCACAGGAAGACTCTCCCTGCTCCCTGCCCTTGCGGAATGAAGTGAATTATACTATAATATATGCCCGCAAGGGAAGTAGGCACTATTTTGTGCACTACTTACTTTTCGGGAAGGGTGATGATATGACAAAGGAACAGGCACGAAAACTGCATTGCACCGTGGAGGCGGCGCTGGCGCTCGTCGGCGGCAAGTACAAGGCGATCATCGTGTGGTGGCTCGACCACCGCACGACGATGCGCTTCAGCGAACTGCAGCGGGCGATTCCGCAAGCGACGGCGAAGATGCTCGTCCAGCAGCTCCGCGAGATGGAGGACGACGAGCTTGTCGCGCGCAAGGTCTATCCCGTGGTGCCGCCCAAGACGGAGTATTCGCTCACCGACCTCGGGAAATCCCTCGTGCCGATCGTCAAGGCGATGGACAGGTGGGGCGAGTCTTGGTTCAGGCGCATGGGGCTCCCCGTGCCCTGCGACGAAGAATAGACTTTCGGCAAGGCGGGCGGCGGCAAGAATGCTCTTCGAGATCATTGAACAGGATGGTAAGACGATGAGGCGCTTTGAATGCGTGGAGGATCCAGAATGATGTTCAAAGACAAAGTTGTTGTCGTGACGGGCGGGGCGCAGGGCATCGGTAAGTGCATCGCCGAGTGCTTCGAGCGAGAGGGCGCGTCCGTCCACATCATCGACAAGCAGCAGGGGTCTTGGTTCGTGGGCGATCTGGCGAACAAGGCGACGCTTGAGCGATTTGCCTCGGACGTCATTTCGAAAAGCGGCACGGTTGATGTTCTCGTCAACAATGCCATGCCTCTCTTCAAGGGCGTCGACGAATGCACCTACGAGGAGTTCGCCTACGCGCAGGCCGTCGGCGTGGTCGCGCCGTTCTACCTTGCTAAACTCTTCAAGGACAACTTCTCCGATGGTGCGTCCATCGTCAACATCTCATCCTCGCGCGACAGGATGAGCCAGCCGCAGAGCGAGAGCTACACCGCCGCAAAGGGCGGAATCGCCGCGCTCACGCACGCGCTCGCCGCCAGCCTCGCCGGTCGCGTCCGCGTCAATTCGATTTCGCCCGGCTGGATAGACACGACTGGCGCGACTTACGACGGACCTGACGCCTCGCAGCATTTCGCGGGGCGAGTCGGAAACCCTATGGACATCGCGAACATGGTTCTCTACCTCGCCTCTGACAAAGCGGGGTTCATCACCGGCGAGAACATCTGCATCGACGGGGGCATGACCCGCAACATGATCTACCACAACGACTTCGGATGGAGGCTGGAGGGATGAATGCGCTGTTTGTCTTTCTCGGCGGTGGGGTCGGTAGCGTCCTGCGATATCTCGTGGGGCTGTGGATCGGCTCGGCGGCATTCCCATGGGCAACGTTCACCGTGAACGCCGTCGGCAGTTTTGCAATCGGGCTTTTGGGCGGCTGGGCGTCGCGTTTGGGCTGGGGCGAAGCATTGCGGCTCTCTCTGATTGTCGGATTGTGCGGCGGTTTCACGACGTTCTCCACATTCTCGAAGGAATCCCTCGCCCTTGCGGAGGCGGGACGTTGGTGCGCCTTTGCGGCATACGCCATCGGGAGCGTCGCGATCGGCATCGCGGCCGTAGCGCTTGGGTACTGGATTGCAAGGCACTGACAAAAGAAAGGAAATCAAATGAGAATAGCAGTATGTTCTGAAAACGGAGAGGTGTTCCAGCACTTCGGCCACACGCCGGAGTTCCTGGTGTGCGAAGTTGCGGACGGCAAGGTCGTCGCGTCCGAGATTGTCTCTTCGGGCGGCATCGGGCATGGCGCGCTTGCCGGGCTGCTCGATGAGAACAAGATTGACCTTCTCATTTGCGGAGGGATCGGCGGCGGCGCGATGGCGGCACTTGCCGAGGCCGGCGTCGAAGTAGTCGGCGGCGTTTCAGGCGACGCGAAAGCGGCGGTCGAGTCCTATCTCGCCGGAACTCTCGCGCCCCGCGCCGACTTCAAGTGCAACCACCATCACCACGAGGAAAGACACACATGCGGAAGCCACCACCACGGTTGATCGAAACCAAAGAAACGCAATCTGCAATGTTTCCAGACATCATAGAAAAAGTGCCGGTTCGCGACTACGGCATAGACGGGCTGAGCGTCCATGTCGATCACACTTCGACCGGAACAGTATATTTCGTCTCCGCCGAAAAAGAAGTGCCGTTTCCGGAACACGCACATGCGGAGCAGTGGACGGTCGTCGTGAGCGGGGAATGCCGCGTCACGATGAACGGAGAGACGAAAACATACCGTAAGGGCGATACATACCGGCTGCCTGCGAACGTCCCGCACCAGATTACCCTCCTCGCCGGATATTCCGAGGTAGACTACGTAGACGACCCCAACGACTGATTGGACGATGGAGAGGAGATTTCGCCATGCCCCTCAATGAACGCATGGACTACGCCGCGCTGCGCAAGAAAGAAATGAACTGCTGTCAGGCGGTGCTTGTCGCTTTTGCAGACCAACTCGGCAGAAGCGAGGATGAACTGCTACGGCTCGGCTCCGGCTTCGGTTCGGGCATGGGAACGATGGAGGGAACGTGCGGCGCGCTCGTGGGCGCGATCATGGTTTCGTCGCTTCTGTCTGAGAAAGGTGCGGCGATGGCCGCATCCCGCGCGATCATGCCGCGCTTCAGGGAACTGTGCGGCGGTGCGACCATCTGCCGCGACCTCAAAGGCATCGACACAGGAAAGGTTCTGTGCAGCTGCGAGAACTGCGTCCGCAACGCCGTCCAGGCGGCGGCGGAGCGAAATTTCCAGGATGTGTTAAACCAGAAGGATAAAAATGCGGTTGGCACCAGAGGAATACTTCGCGGAATAGGAGCGAGCAAATGACAGATTTGACTAAAAAGACGCTCGCGGCCGAGCGCAAGTACACGGGGAAGATCATCAGCGTCGATCTTCTCGACTCAAAGACGCTCGCCGCCTGGCTCTGCTGGAAACTAAAAGGGAATGTTGAATGAACTGGCTTATACTGATCGTCGCGGGCTTGTTTGAGGTCGTCTGGGCGGTTGCGCTCAAGATGTCAAACGGATTCAAGAACATCACGGCAGACGCGGTGTTTGTGGGCGGGATGGCCGCCAGCGTCTGGCTGCTTGCCGTGGCCATGAAATTGATCCCGATGGGAACGGCATACGCCGTATGGACGGGCGTGGGCGCAGTCGGGGGTTTCGTCGCGGGCATCGCCCTGTTCGGCGAGTCCGCCTCGGCGTTGCGAATCGCGTCCGCCGCGCTCATCGTCGCAGGGATCGTCGGCCTGAAGCTCGTCGCGAAATAAAATTGAAAGAGAAACGATATGTTCAGACCGACACAACGGATTACGGCTACCAATGAAGAGGCTGCTCCGTTACTCGGCAGGAACTGAAGGTGATAAACATGAAGAAGGTAAAAATAACGATACTCAAGACGACGCTCGACAAGGAGCTTGCCGCCGAATACGGCATCGACGGGTTGACCGCCTGTCCGATGATGAAAGCGGGGGACGTTTTCTACGCCGACTACGCGAAGCCGCGGGGATTCTGCGACGAGGCGTGGAAAGCAATCTACCAGTATGTGTTTGCGCTGGCGCACGGCGCCGACAAGTCGCTCTTCTACTACGGCGACTGGATCAAAAAGCCGGGCGTCGCAATCGTGAGCTGCAACGATGGACTCCGCCCCGTCATCATGAAGCTCGAAGCGACCGACGAGGAATCGAAGATTGACTACGAGCCTGTTGAATGGTAATTGAAAGCGCGTGGAGATTTCACCGGAAGTTTGACATTCGTATGACATTTCCGCTTCGAGGAACTGATATAATACGTGCCGCTTTAAGACATGGTGTTTTGAGGCGCAACAATACGAAAGGAACAAAGAGATGAAAAGCAAATTGATGACAATGGCGGGCGTCGTGGCGTTGGTGGCGATGGCCTTCACGGGATGCTGCACGTGCAATGGAAAGAGCGCGTGCGCCTGCACGGACGGCAAGCCGTGCGTCTGTGGCAATGCCTGCAATTGCGCGAAGGAGAAGGCCTGCGCGTGCGACAAGGGCAAGCCCTGCACCTGCTGCACGGACCACGCGAAGTGTGCCTGCGGCAAGACCGGCTGCAACTGCAAGAAATAAAATCGCCCAATGAAGCGAACCATTGCAATCATCACGCTGATTGGCCTGCCGGCGCTTCTCATCGCGCTGGCGGGCGTTCGCCTCGTCATGTACGACCGTTCCGGCATCTGTTCGGCGGTCGCCAACCAGCCAGAATGCACATGTGGGTGCCGGGAGAAGCACGGCCGCGCGAATGCGGAGGTCTCCGCGCGCGCCGAGCGCATGGCGACCGAGGCGGGGGCGGCGATTCTGTTGCTGCTCATCATCATTCTGGGCGGAATGGCGGGACTCTTCGCCGTCGATGCCTGCCGCACGCGGCGGCAGTCGGCGGCGCACCGGGCGTTTGTGGCGGACATCTCGCACAAGCTGCGCACGCCGCTCACGGGACTCTGCCTGAATGCCGACCTCCTGAAGGAGAACAGACTGCCGGAGGAGTCCGACAGACGCGACGCCATTGCGTCTATCGCGGAGAATGCCACCCAGTTGACGGACCTCGTGGAGAAGCTTCTTGATCATGTCGCGCGGTCTTGAAGTCCTTGTCGCCGAAGATGACCCCGTAATACGCCGTGCCGTGAAGGCGGCGCTCGCGAGCGAGGGTTACTCCGTGCGCGAGACGCCTGATGGAGCGTCGGCGCTCCGCGCGTTCGGCGAGAAGCGGCCCGACCTGATGCTCCTCGACGTGATGATGCCCGCGGCGGACGGCTTTGAGGTCTGTGCGCGAATCAGGGCCGTCGACGCGAGGGTGCCGATTATCTTCCTCACGGCGCGGTCGAGCGAGGATGACAAGGTCAAGGGACTCGGACTCGGCGCCGACGACTACATCGTCAAGCCGTTCGGCGTCCGCGAGCTTCTCGCCCGCGTTGCCGCTGTTTTGCGCAGGGTGGATTCGCGCACTCCCGAGACAATTCCGCTTGGAACTGTGCATATAGACCCGCGCAAGGCGTCGCTTGTCCGCCCGGACGGAAAATCCGTCGCGCTGACGGCCCGTGAACTGCGTCTGCTGCTCCTTTTCGCGGCGCGTCCCGACGAAGTGATTTCAAGAGACGAACTTCTCAACTCCTGCTGGGGACTCACCTACTATGGGACGACCCGGACACTCGACCAGCACATCCTCGTATTGCGCAAGAAGCTGGGTCCTGAAGGCCATCGCCTCGTGTCCGTCCGCTCGCTGGGCTACAAGTTCGCCGCCTCTTTGTGACTTTGGGGGTTCTTTGAGACTAACAGAAACAAGAAGTTCGTTGCTCACCTACGATTTTGGATTAGGATCACGTCAGAAATTCTCTGAGGGTCAATGGAGCTGAGTGACCGGAAAGAAGCGTTGTATCCGCTGGAAGCGTGAGGATGCGCGTTTCAAGGGATCGAATGAGCGTCGGCTGGTCTCCGCCCGGAAATTTCGTAAGGCCGATGCCCCCGCCGATGATTGAATCGCCCACAAAGGCGCAGCTCTCGGAAGGCAGATAATATGTGGCTGAGTCCGGCGTGTGTCCTGGTGTGTACAGGACGCGGATTGAAAATGCTGGATTGGCAGCGAGGCGCACTTCATCACCGTCATCAAGCCAGTCGACACTCGCGCCGATGGTGACATGCCGGCCGCAGCGCGCACTGAGGTTCAGCTCGGCGTCCGCAAGAAACGGCGCGCCAAGGCGGTGCATGGATATAGGCGCGTTCAATGCACGGCTCAATGGTTCCGCCGCCGCCGTATGGTCGAAATGCCCGTGCGTGAGAAGAATCCTCTCGATGCACCAGCCTCTGTCGCGCACGATGCCGTAGAGCCGAGCAGCCTCTGCACCCGGATCAATCAGGAAACCGCTCCCGGTGGCCTCGTCAATGGCGAAATATGCGTTCGTCTCGAAGACGTCGCGCACGACAACTCTTGCGACCATAACGCGCCTCCCTTATTCGAGCCGACATCCGTCAGGCCCGCACACGTGCGTTTTCGGTTTCGCTTCTCCGGCAGGTTTTGCGTCGCCAATAAACTGGTTCAGCGCGGCGGCAAAGTCGTTCTTCGACATTGCGCCTGGGATGGCGAGCTTGCCGTTTACGACGAAATACGGAACGCCGTGGACGCCCATGCTCGCCGCAGCAGCCTCGTCCCTGCGCACCTCGTCTGCGAACTTTCCGGAAGTGAGGACCTTGGAGGTTTCGCTCCTGTCGAGTCCTGCTTCTTCAGCCGCGTCGAGCAGAACGGCGTGGTCCGCAAGTTCAAGATTCTTCGTGAAGTAGGCCGCATAGAGCAGCTCCTCGAGTCTATGGGTTTTCGCATCGTCGCCGAGGCTTTGCGCATAATGCGTAAGTCGATGGGCGTCGAACGTGTTGGTGTATCGCGTCGTTGCATAGCGGAAGTCCAGCCCCTCGGCCCGCCCAAGCGACGAGATGTCCTCGATCCGCGCCTTTGCGCCGTCAAGCGAGAGACCGTATTTGTGCGCGAAGCGCGTCGCGGTGTCGGTCTCCGTCTTGCGCGGAGCGGACGGATCAAGCTCGAAACTGTGCATCCTGAGCGTCCATCCTCCTTTCGGCAGAGTCTCTTCCGCCGCCTTTTTGAGCCGAGCTTCGCCGATGTAGCAGTATGGGCAGGCGTAGTCCGACCAGTAGTCTATCTGAACCATCATTTCATCTCCGTTCCGGTCTTGCTGTTGCAAAACGCCGCAGATTATACTATACTATGCGTCCAAATGACAAGAACGCACTATTTTGTAGCCTACTTCCCAAAAGGAAACCGTACATCATGACAAGGGAGAAACTTGAAGGCTTCCACTGCGCGGTGGAGGCTGCGATTGCCATTCTCGGCGGCAAATACAAGGCCATAATCGTCTGGTGGCTTACGGAAAGCGGCATCATGCGCTACAGCGACATCAAGCGCAAGATTCCGCAGGCGACCGCCAAGATGCTCAGTCAGCAGTTGCGCGAACTTGAGGCGGATGAGATAATCTCACGCAAGGTCTATCCCGTCATTCCGCCCAAAACCGAATACACCCTGACGGCACTTGGCAAATCAGCCGCAGCAATCGTCAGGGCGATGGACAAATGGGGGCGCGGATATTACGCCCGCCACGGCGTTACACCTCCCTGCGACAGGCAAGGCGACTCCTCGTAGCCGCGTCGACCGCCGCGACGTTGGCCCGTGCCGCGCCCGGCGCGAAGACGGACGATTGCCCGACCAGACGCGAAAAGCCCGATACGCGGCAACGTGGCGGGCTTGCAGGCGAGAATCGCGGCGCAGCTGTCAGCCGGCGCGTGGAAATGCGTTCTCCTATAGTGTTCCCGTGCGCGGACGCGCGGTAGACATTTAGAATTGTCTATATATACTTTCCCGGTTCGTCCTGTGCAATCCAAGGCGGCGCTTGCGTGCGGGCAGGCCGAGAGTCTCTACACGCCTCAACTTCTCAAGCTGCATATTTGCTATAATATCTCTTGTCTTGTTCAACGCAAAGGAAAAGATGACGGAAGAACAGGCCGTAAACGGAGATACAGGCAGAATGAAGACCGGACTTGTGCTGGAAGGCGGTGGGATGCGCGGGCTGTTCACGGCCGGCGTGCTCGACGTCCTCATGGAGCGCGGCGTCACGTTCGACGGACTTGTCGGCGTGTCAGCCGGCGCGTGCTTCGGCTGCAACTACAAGTCGGGGCAGATCGGCCGCGTCATCCGCTACAACAAGCGGTTCGCCCGCGATCCGCGCTACTGCTCGTGGCGGTCGCTCCTGACCACAGGCGACCTCTTCGGCGCGGAGTTCTGCTACCGGACGCTCCCAATGGAGCTGGACGTGTTCGACTCCGCAGCGTTCGAGGCGAATCCGATGGCGTTTCACATCGTCGCCACCGACTGTGCGACCGGCCGGAGCGTGTACAGGAAACTCGACAGGGCCGACGCGCGCGCGTTCGACTGGATTCGTGCCTCGGCCTCCATGCCGGTCGTCGCGCGGCCGGTGGCGATCGACGGCGGACTGTACCTTGACGGCGGACTGTCCGACGGCATTCCGCTCCGGTACTTCGAGTCGCTCGGTTATGAGCGGAATGTCGTCGTGACCACCCGACCGCGCGGCTACCGAAAGTTCCCGAGCCGGCGCCTGTGCGTCCTGAAGCCTCTGCTGCGCCATCATCCGGCCATCTACGAAGCGCTGAAAACGCGCCATATCTGGTACAACAAGGCGCTCGACTACATCGACGCGCGCGTCGCGGCCGGCAAGGCCATTCTCATCGCCCCGGACGAGCCCTTGCCGATCTCGCGCGTCTGCCACGACCCGGCTGTCATGCAGCGCGTCTACGACGCAGGACGCAGAGCCGGGGAGAAAGCCGAGCTGACATTTACCTGACGCCAGCTGCCTTGAGGTTTGAGGACGCGGCCATACTGCGCAACCAACCATTTTCAGCTTCGACACTGCGATTTTCGCCGTTCCCCAGATTGACGGGAAGGATGATTTTTGCTAAAATGCCTTTGTTTTCTCTTGGGGCATAATATCCGCGCTTGCAAATGTGCATGTTAGACGAGATACGCGCGAAGCGGGATGAAATCTACGCGATCGCGAGGAGGCACAAGGCCGAGAAGCTTTGGGTCTTCGGCTCGTGCGCCCGCAGGGAGGAGCGCCCCGACAGCGACGTGGATTTTCTTGTCAAATGGATGCCGGGCGAGTATAGTTGGCGTAATGAACGTGCAATGTCATCCGCATATGAAAAACTGCTTGGCAGCAGAGTTGACCTTGTGGCATCTCGGATTCTGCCGCAGTCTCTTGGCTTTGCGCATCGTGTTTGCAAGGAGGCCGTGCCGGTATGACGAATCCTTCGCTTTATCGTGATGATTCGCGTGTTCGGCACATGCTGGATGCGATGGAACGGATAGCAGAGCTGAGCAGGGGCTTGGAGCGCGACCAGTTGCGGCGGCATGAAAACACAACTGAGATGATCCTCTTTAATTTGATGGTACTGGGCGAGGCCGCCAACAACATCACCCGTGAGTTTGCAGCCCAGAATCCTGAAGTGGATTGGAAGGGCCTCGCTGGTGTCAGGCATAAGATTGTGCATGATTACGCTGACATAGATTACGACACTATTTGGGATATTCTGCAAAACGACATTCCGGTCGAATGTGAAAAAGTGAAGGCAGTCGCCGCAACACTGCCGCCAGAGCCAACGCAGCCGCCTTCGAACATGGCGGATTTTCTGTAATCAATCTCAAGCCGTGAAACTGAAAATGAAAGGAATGGCAACACCACAGTAAACGGAATATAGGCAGGCAACGACCCGCCGCATAATCCGCCTACGCCCTTACGGGCTATGGCGCGACAAGACAATTTGCGCTGCAAAGCGGTCGTTACTAGGAATGTGAGAAGTTTCAAGATGGACGGCACCTTGCAGAGGAAGCGCAGACGCGCTTGCCTCTCTTCGTGTTTCCATCAAGGCAATTCTCACAGCCTCTAGTAGAACAGGAAGGGAGGTTTTCTTTTTTTCGTTCGATTGCCGAGCGGCGACACGTATAGAAAGAATGACATTTGCTTCTGGACATAAAATCGGCGCATACCGAGTAATCCGCCTTCTTGGAGAGGGTGGCATGGGGGCTGTCTACGAAGTAGAGCACGAGCAGCTCGGCGTGCACTACGCGCTCAAGGCATTCACGGCGCAGAGCGGGTATGTCGATGTCCTTAAGAAGAAGTTCCTGGCCGAGGGGAAGGTGCTGGCGCGGTTGCGCAATCCGCATCTCATCCGCGTGTTCGACTTGGCCGTTGACGAGGCGACAGGCGTTCCGTACTTCGTCATGGACATGATCACCTACGAGGACGGCACGCCGCATACGCTGGATGACATTGAATTGGACGATCTCGAAGAGGACTACATCTTCGACTGGTTTGACGATCTGTGCAAGGCGCTTGACTACATCCACGCGCAGGGCATCGTCCACCGCGACATCAAGCTCGGCAACGTCCTTCTGCGCGAGGACAAGCATGTGATGCTTTCCGACTTCGGCGTATCGCGCATCTTCGGAGAGGGGCTTTCGCGTGAAGTCAATGTGACGCGGACTATTGTCTCGGATGGCAAGACGGAATCCAAGCTCATCATGGGCACAGATGGCTATATGGCCCCGGATGTCCTGGCAGGCCATGACGCGACGCCGGCAGCAGATGTCTATTCGCTCGGAGTGATGTTCTTTCACCTCCTTACGGGTCTTTGGTATGAACCTGGGACAAAGGCGCTGGCGCTGCTTGACGGATTCAAGTACCAGTGGCGCGATGTCTTGTCTCGGATGCTCTCCGTCGATCCACAGGAACGCCCGTTGCCGCTCTCGGATCTGCCGCGCCAGTTGCAGCCGGTAGAATCGACAGAGGACGATGTATCCACGCAGATGAAAACGCCAGCCACTCGCTTTGCGTTCATAAAGCGTTGGTGGTTCATTGCGGTCGCCGCTGTTGCAGTTATTGCCGCTGCTGTAGTCGCCATTGCCGCGTCCCGTTCCAAGAGCAATGAACCGCCGCCGCCCGAACAGGACGATTTCAGAGAACTGTTCTCGGCGGATGATGTGCTCCAGCATAGGGAGGGCGGCAAGTGAGCGCGTTCCCCGAAACCTCGATGACGCTGCTGAGGAAGATTGCCGTGCGGGTGACCGGCGAACGCGAGGCGGCGTGGGTCAGGTTCTTCGGACTGTACGAACCGGCGATCAAGCGGTTTGTCGCCCATCATGACAGCGCCCACGACCCCGACGATGTGGTGCAGGATATCTTCCTCAAGCTCGTGAATGTCGTGCAGTCCGGCGGATACGATGCGTCCAAGGGCAGTTTTAGGGCGTTTCTTTCCACGATGATCCGGCGGCATCTCGTGTCGCTCTATCGGAAAGACCAGGCGCGTGGGGCGGGGCTGCATGTCGATATTGACGATGTCGAACCTTCCATCCCGGCGGATGTCGCCGAGCAGATAGACATCAAGTGGCGGATGGTGCGGCATCAAAGCGCCATCGAGCATGTGCTTACGAAAACGGCGATATCCGCGCAATCACGCGCCGTCTATCGGGCATACGTCGAAGATGAAATGCCGCTGGACGATGTGGCCGCGAAGTTTGGCATAACCAAGGCCGCGGTCTACAAGATCAAGTCCCGCATAGAGCAGATGGCCGAGATCATTGAAGAGGAATTCGCCGATGAAAAATAATTTCGATTTTTGATGTCAAAGGTTTGGCGCCGATGCGATTCTACATGTGACGGCGGGAGTTCCGCCGAAGAAAACGAGGAGAAAAAGACAATGAAATGCACGAAAATCATATTGAGCGGGCTGATGGCCTTCGCCGCTACGGCGAACGCCATGCCGACTCAGGAAGAGACCAAGAGGGTCGAACCATTGGTCATGGACCTCATGCGCGACGATCAGGCCGCCCTCAAGAGCGGCAAGAAGACGCGCGCCGAGGTGGCCGAATCGGCAATGGAACTTGCCGACCAGGCGGAATCGGAGGCGGCGAAGCTCCTGCTGATGAAGGGCGCGTTCAACCTCTACGTCCGCGCGGGCGAGTTCGACAAGGCAATCGAGACGCTCCAGGGCTTGCAGACTGCCATCCCAGACATGCCCCCCGCCGACATGGCCAAGATCATAGAGTCCTCGCTCCGCGCCGTTCCGCGCAAGAACGGCGGACAGCTCTACCGGATGCTGGGCGAGATAAAGGCCCGCTCGCGCTACACGGACGAACTGAAGACGCTGGAGAGTTCCGTAAAGAAGACCCCTGCCGACCGCTCGCTTCGACTGAAGATTGCCGAGCACTACGCCTTTCTCGGCGATTGGGATCGGGCGCTTGAGAACTTCGCGGCAACGGACGGCAAGGTCGGGGAGATTGCCAAGGCCGAGCGCGACGGCAAAGGTGCGACCAAGAAGGTTGCAGATTTCTGGTGGGACTATCCAATGAACCACGCCAAGGACAAGTCAGACGAGATCGAGAGATGTTTTCACGCCCACGCGGCGAAACTCTACGAAGAGGCCATCGCCTCGGATGATATCAAGGGACTCAACAAGGTCCAGGTCGAGCGCCGGATAGAAGAGGCGAAGGTGGCAGGGGAGGATGTGATTGCGACACCATCTGCGAAAACAACTGATCCCAAAGATGTTTCCAATGTCGAATACAAGTTCTCCTACAAACTTGAAGGTGGTAATGCTATCATCACAGGTATCGATCCGAAGCCTGTCGGCACTCTTGTCATTCCGGACAAAATTGACGGGCACAAGGTTACGAATATATCCGGAGGCCGTGGTTATAATGATGACAGCCCGTTCTGGAGTGGCTGTGAACAAATGACCAAGGTCGTGCTTCCCGCAGGTTTGGAACAATCTGAAGCATTTTTCAATTGTAAATCGCTGTCAAGCATCGAGATATCAAGATCGAATAAAAATTTTGCTTCCCGTGACGGGGCACTTTATACAAAAGACTTTTCCAAGCTGCTCGCTTACCCCAAAACGCGCGAAAGTGTCAAGCTTTCTCCAAAGACAAGAAAGATAGGGGGGTGTGCGTTCCGCGGTTGCGGACTGAAAACGGCAAAGCTCCCCGAGGGCATACTGGATGTGGAACCTTGGAATCTTTGCGAGTGTCCGGATTTGGAGTTGATCGAGTTTCCGAAAAGCCTCCAATATTTAGGCCAATGTGCTGCCTGTGGTAGCGGCAAACTGAAGAAGATCGTGTTCAATGGCGATGCACCGCAGATAGGTTTGGCACAGTTTTCGTGGGGGAAACAAGTCGTGTTTACTGGTGCTCCTGCCGATCTTGTCGTCGAAGTGCGCAAAGGCACGAAGGGGTGGAGGTCACCGGGTTCCAGGGAGCTGCCCGAGCGTTGGCCGACGAACCAGGACGAATCCCGCCCCATACGCTATATCGATTAGTTTTGCCGCTATCCATGTCTCGGCGAACGCGAAGAGCTGGGCGGGGATGAAGGACTGGTTCGGCATCCCGCTAGTATTTGACGCGAAATAGCGGCGAATCGCACGTAGTTGCGGAACACGCGCAAACCTGAATCCGCCGCGCTCGTTGTGGGCTCGGCGGTTTTCTGCCGCTAGAACTGTCGATAGCCTACACTCCCTACATTCGCTCGCACGGCATATAGTAGAATGGGCGAAATCACCGAATAGATCTGGGCGACGGCGCGCCGTCCGCGTTCTTCCTGCGCGTGAAGGTGAGGTAGCGGGCAGCAATGCCCATGATTTTTCCTCGGCCCCATTGAACTTTGAAACGAGTCTGTAAGCTGCGCGAGGAGCGCGGCGATGGCGCGCATTGCAATTGGGGGGAGGGTGTCCCGTTCGTCGCATCTGTCGACGGGGCGGGAAACAACAAGAGCAACTGATAAACACAACAGACATCCGCTCTTAATCTTACCGTGAAACACCCAAAACGGGCTTGAGAAGGGCGAACTTCGCCGCTTGACTTGGAGTTGACTCCAGATGATATAATATTGCACCATGAAATCAAAGACACAGAAGAATGATGGTGCGGGCTACTCCATTTCGCAGATCTGCCAGCGGACCGGGTACACCGCCGACACGCTCCGCTTCTACGAAAAGGCGGGGCTTCTGCCGGCCGTGAGGCGCGAACGCGGTCGTCGCGTCTATACCGACGAGGACTACTACAGCATCAGCATCATCACCTGCCTCAAGAAGACCGGGCTGCCTCTCGCCGAGATCCGCCGCTACATGGAGCTGACGAAACGCGGCGAGCGGTCGGTCGGGCAGCGTCTGGCACTCATGCGCCGCCATGAGGCGGAGGTCCGGAAGCAGATGGACGAGCTTCGCGTCTGCGCGGAACGCATCGCGTTCAAGGTCTGGTACTACGAGACGGCGAAGCGCGAAGGGCTGAAAGCCGTCCAGTCCAGAGAAGCCACGCTTGAACGCTACCGCCGCGAGACCGGCCGCAAGGTGGAATTTTAAGAAAGCCCGCAAGAACCGAACAGCGGGCGGCAGATCGAAGCCGCCCGGACGGACTTTGCGCGCGGCAATGAGGAAACTTGATATGACAATTGAGGAATTTAGGCGCACGATGGCCGGCGTGAATGGCATCCCCGCGGGGAGTGTGCTCCATCAGGCGTTCCATGCGTTCTCCCAGGAGGCGCTCAAGATCACGGCGGAACTGAACGGCGCGTACCATCCGCCGGCGGAGGTCCGCGCGCTCATGTCGAAACTCACGGCGAGCGAGATCGACGAGTCGTTCGCGCTGTTCCCGCCTCTTCTGAACCTTTTTCGCGGAACATGCATTTACTCCCTATTGAGGGCCGTGCCGACCCTCGTGCAACATGGAAGTCTGGCAGGAGATTGCGAAAAACGCCGAGCGTGGCGCGGAGCGGCTTGTCGCCGAGTATGGCGACCGGCTCTATGCCGCCGCCACGCTCCTGTGCCGCAACAGCGGTGACGCGGAAGAGCTCGTCTTCCGGACGCTCGCGCGCGCGGTCGCCAAGATCCGGCAGTTCCGGCCGTCGGGCGACTTCTTCAGCTGGCTCTACACGATTCTCCTGAACTTCCACCGGATGGAGGTGCGCAGGAACCGGCCCGACATCGTGCTGGTCGGCACGCCCCACGACCTGCCGCAGATGTCCGGCGGCGCGGCCAATGTCGCCGCCGAGGAGCTCCGCGAACTGGTGGGGCGGCTCCCGCCGCCGATCCGCGAGACGGTCGTCCTCAAATACTTTTCGGGGATGTCCATCGAGGAGGTCGCGGCCGCGCTGAACATTCCGCAGGGGACGGTCAAGTCGCGCCTGTTCACGGCCAAGCGGATTCTGGCCGCCGCGTTGGGGCGGCCGCAGCAGAAAGGAAAAGGTCATGAGTGATGAAGAGCTGGAGACGGCGCTTGCCGAGCGATTCAACGACTATGCGGCCGGGATGCGCCTGCCCGAGGCGGCCAAGAGCCGGTTCGTGGGCGCGGTACGGCGGCGGCGCGCCGTGCGGCGGATGTGGACGGTCGGGCTGATCGGCGTACTGGTCGTCGCGTGCATCGGCCTGGCGGCGATCGGTCGGCGCACGG
>JAFUEM010000276.1 GCA_017463935.1 Kiritimatiellia bacterium | reverse complement strand
GGAGCCGGTCCATCGGCAGCCGCCGCCCGATCACGCCCGTCGAGGCGACGAGCACGTGACGCGGGTCGATTCCGAGCTCGCCCGCCGCGACGAGCGCGGACAGTTTCGCATCCTTGAAGCCTTCCTCGCCCGTGCAGGCGTTGGCGCAGCCGGAGTTCGCGAGGATCGCCTGCACCCTGCCGCCGCGGACGATGGCGCGGTCGTAGAGGACGGGCGCGGCCGCGACCTGGTTCGTCGTGAAGACCGCCGCCGCCGCGCACGGCGCGTCCGCGACGATCAGCGCGACGTCGTTGCGACCGGCGTACTTGATCCCGGCCGGCACGCCCGCCGCGCGGAACCCTTTGGCGGAGCAGACCCCGCCCTTGATCATCTTGACCTTCTGCATGGACGAATAGTATATCATAAAAGCCCGCCCTCCGCGCGCGCGTTCAGGCGAAGGCCCGTTCGATTTCCGCGGCGAACGCGGCAAGATCGCGCGCGCACCCGGCGGCAAGACCGTCGAGCGCGGTTGCCTGCGCATTGACGATGAACACCTGCCCGCCGCGCTGAAGCGTCAGCTGCGGGAGCGCGGCCGCCGGAAAGACCGTCAGCGACGTGCCGAGCACGAGCAGCACGTCCGCGCGCGCGGCCAGCTCCTGCGCGTGGCGGAATGCGGCCTCGGGGAGCGCTTCGCCGAAGAACGTGATGTCCGGCTTGAACGCGCCGCCGCACGCGCAGCGCGGCACGTACGGGTCGCCGAGCTTTGCCGCGCCGCCGTTCGCCGCGATGAGGCGCAGAATCTCCGCGAACGTCTTTTCGGCGCCGCACCGCCGACAGTGGTGCAGGACGGGCGAGCCGTGCACCTCCCAGACGCGCGACGAGCCCGCCTTCTGGTGGAGCATGTCGATGTTCTGCGTGATGATTCCGTCGAGGCGGCCCGCGTCCTCGAGCGTCTTCAGCGCGCGGTGCACGGGCCCGGGCGCGAAGTCGCCGAGGCCGTAGACGAGCTCGCGGCAGCCGCGGTAGTAGATGGCGGGATCGCGGTCGAACCAGTCGATGTCGAAGATGCGTTCGGCGTCGGGATTGCGGTAGAGCCCCTGCGGCCCGCGAAAATCGGGAATGCCGCAGAGCGTGCTCACGCCCGCGCCCGTCAGCGCCGCCGTGCAGGTTGACTTTTTAATCGCTTCAATCAGCTTTTCCATGGGCTGCTCCTTTCAAGGGGGGATTGCTTTTTTAAGGGACTTAAGGGACAAAAGGGACTTAAGCGACAAAAGCACCTGAGATGACCAGCAAGTCCCTTTTGTCCCTTCCGTCCCTTTCATTCCCCCGCCCCGCCCGCGCGGTTCAGGCGTCGAAGAAGACGCGCGCGCCGGCCTTCGCGCGCCGCGCGGGCGGATAGTCGAACGCCCACTCCTTCGACAGGAACGTCCGGGCCTCGTATTTCGCCATCGGCAGGTCGTGCAGCAGATAGTTGCCGCAGTTGACGGGCGTCGCGCCCGGCACCGGACCGCGGTAGTTCGCCTGATGGCGGAACGCCGCGCGGATGAGCTTTTCGATCTCGCGCGGCTCGATCGCGTGCGCCGTCGCGGTGATGAAGTAGAACCCGGTCAGGCACCCCATCGGCCCCCAGTAGACGACGTGCTCCCTGAACGCGGAATTGCGCAGGTACGTCGCCACCACGTGCTCGATCGTGTGCATGGCGTTCGGATGGATGGCGGGCTCCACGTTGGGCCGCTTCATGCGGATGTCGAACGTGGTGACGTACGCGCCGTTCACCACGTCGCGGCGGCTGACGAAGATGCCGTAGCCGATGCGCGTGTGGTCGACCTGGAAAGAGGCGATGAGCTTGTTCATGGTTGCTGTCGGTTTGTTCGGGGTTGCAGGGGAAGGCCGCGCGCGTCAGCCGAGCGCGGCGAGGATTTCGGGCAGGAGCTGCTTCTTGCGCGAGAGGACGCCTGGCATCAGGAAGACGCCGTCCTTGTCCTTGCGGTACGGCAGCGCGCGGCGCACCGATTCCAGCCCACGGTAGAGCAGTTCCGAACTGCCGCGCACGGGATCGGTCACCATCAGCATGAAGAAGTCGAGCGCGTGCGCCTTGATCGCCGCGTCAACCGCCGCCGTCAGCTCCGCGAGGTGCGCGTGGAACTGGGCGAGGTTCGTCTCCTCGATCTGCGCGACGGTGAACCGCCGCCCGCCCTCGGCGTACGTCTTGGCGTCGCTCGCAATCGCGGCCTCGGCCGAAAGGCGCGCGAGCGGGCTGCCGACCGACGCCATCCCCTCGAAGATCGCCTCCGCCGTCTCGCCGCACAGCTTCTCCAGCCACGTGCACATCGCGCGGTCGGCGTCCGTCGTCGTCGGCGACTGAAAGAGCAGCGTGTCGCTCACGATGCCCGCGATCAGCACGCCCGCCGTCTCGCGCGTCGGCCGCTCGCCGACGGCGCGGAACATCCGCGCGACGAGCGTGCAGGTCGAGCCCACCACGTCCGCCGTGTAGCGGATCGGCTCCTTCGTCGCCGCGAACGCGATGCGGTGGTGGTCGACGACCTCCACGACCGGCACCTCGTCGAGGCCCGGGATGCCCTGCTCCGTCTCGTTGTGGTCGACGAGGATCATCCGGAACGGCGGCTCCTCGGCGAACGCGCGCTTGAGCACGGTGCCCAGGAGCCGCCCCTGCTCGTCCACGACCGGGAAGTGGTTGTGCGCGTTGCGGATCGTCGCGAGGCGGATGTCGTGCACGGGGTCCGATTCGAGCAGCGTCGCCGCGCAGTGGTGGAGCGGCGCGCGCGCGACGGGGATCGTCAGGTCGCCGCGCGACAGGAAGAGGTTCAGGAGCTTCGCGGGCGAGAGCATGCCGAGGAAGCGGCCGTCCTTCGCGCGCACGGGGAGCGACGATTCGCCCGACGCCTCCAGCTGCCGCAGCGCGTCCACGAGCGACATGTCCGCGTCGATCATCGGCACGTGCGCGTCCATCAGGTGGCGCACGCGCACGTAGACGTCGCGCTTGGCGCGCACGGGCGTCAGGCGGAAATGGTCGAAGACCCACTTCGCCTTCTCCGGCAGCCGCCCCGCGCAGATCGCCTCCACGTCCGCCAGGCCCGTGCGGCGGCGCAGGTCGGCGAGCGCGTAGGCGCTCATCACGGAATCGACATCGGGGTTGCGGTGGCCGCAGACATACGTTTTCATAGAGGGACCTTTCGTTTGGCGCCGGGCACGTCGCTGACGAAGCGCGGCAGCGCGAGCCCGCCGATCCGTTCGGCGCACGCGCGCTCGATGCGCCGCGCCTTTTCGAGCGGCACGCGGAAGCGGTCGATGCCCGCGACCGGATCGCACGTGAAGACGTAGTAGGGGCGGATGCGCGCGGCCGTGAGCGCGCGGAAAAGCCGGAGCATCTCGGCCGCCGAATCGTTGACGCCCTTCAGGAGCACCGTCTGGCACGAGACGGGGATGCCTGCGTCGACGAGCCGCGCGGCGGCGGCGCGGGCCGCGTCCGTCACCTCGTCCGCGCAGTTGAACTGCGTGTTGACCCAGACCTTCTTCGACCGCGCGAGCAGCCGCGCGAGGCGCGCCGTGACGCGCGGCGGATTCGTCGCGAGCGCGCGCGTGCAGACGCGCACAACCTCGACCTGCTCCAGCGCGGCGAACGCATCGACGAACGCGCGG
>JAFUEM010000275.1 GCA_017463935.1 Kiritimatiellia bacterium | reverse complement strand
GAGGCGTCCCATGCCGCGTGAGAACGTCGGCGTCGCCCACGGGCGCTGGGGCGAGGACGTCGCGTGCGAGGCGCTGCGCTGCGAGGGTTACGAGATCATCGAGCGCAACGCCCGCCCGTGCCGGCGCGACCGGCGGCTGGAGATCGACATCGTCGCCTACGACAAGCCGCGCGACATGATGGTCTTCGTCGAGGTCAAGCAGCACGCGGCGCGCTCCCCGCGCCAGCGGCGGCTGAGGAGCGTGGACCGGCACAAGCAGGCGCTCCTGCGCACGGCGTGCCGGACGTGGCTGAGGCGCAACGCCTGGAAGGGTGCGTACCGCTTCGACGTGATCGAGGTCTACGGTGCGCCGGCCACGCGGCGGGCGGTCGAGATCGACCACATCGAGCGTGTGCGCCTCTTCGAACCGGAAAAGAAATTCATCAACTGGGCGGACTGAACCGCCCGCACGAGAAAGGAAACAGACAATGGGCAAGAATGCATTGAAACAGATGGGCTCGGCGCTGGAGACGGTGATGGGCCAGATCCGCAGGCAGTTCGGCGAGATGGCGATCCTGCGCCTCGGCGAATCGGCGCACGGCGCGGTGGCGGCCGTGCCGACGGGCGCGCTGTCGCTCGACCTCGCGCTCGGGATCGGCGGGCTTCCCAAGGGGCGCATCGTCGAACTCTACGGGCACGAGTCCTCGGGCAAGACGACGCTCGCGCTGCATGCGGTCGCGAACGCGCAGGCGGCGGGCGGCGCGGCCGCGTTCATCGACGCGGAGCACGCGCTCGATCCCGCCTATGCGCGGAAGATCGGCGTCGACCTCGACAACCTCGTCGTCTCGCAGCCGAACTCCGGCGAGGAGGCGCTCACGATCTGCGAGCAGCTGATCCGCTCGGGCGCGCTGGACGTCGTCGTGGTCGATTCCGTCGCGGCGCTGACGCCGCAGGCGGAGATCGACGGCGCGATGGGCGACAGCCACGTGGGGCTCCAGGCGCGGCTCATGTCGCAGGCGATGCGCAAGCTGACGGCGGCGATCGCGCAGACGCAGACGCTGTGCATCTTCACGAACCAGGTGCGCGAGAAGATCGGCGTCATGTTCGGCAGTCCCGAGACGACGCCCGGCGGCAAGGCGCTCAAGTTCTACGCGACGTGCCGTCTCCAGGTGCAGCGCATCGGCGCGATCAAGAACACGGCGGGCGAGGTCGTCGGCAACCGCACGCGCGTGAAGATCGTCAAGAACAAGGTCGCCGCGCCGTTCACGGAGGCGGAGTTCGACATCCTCTATGCGTGCGGCATCTCCCGCGAAGGGGGCGTCCTCGACGCGGCGATCGCGCGCGGGATCGTCGAGAAGCGTGGCAGCTGGCTGGCGTTCGAGGGCGAGAACCTCGCACAGGGCCAGACGGCGGCGGTCGGCTTCCTGAAGGAGCATCCCGAGGTGACGGCGCGCATCGCCGCGCGCGTCCGCGCGGCGGCGTAGCGGCGGGGAGAGGCGGCGATGGAGGCGATCGACAGGCTGGCCGTGCGGCTGGACCAGCTCGAAGACCGGCTGGACCGGCGGCTCGCGCATCAGG
>JAFUEM010000027.1 GCA_017463935.1 Kiritimatiellia bacterium | reverse complement strand
GTTACGGGCTAATCGCCACGGCCCGGGTCGGACGGCCATCCTTCCCGGGCATTCTTTTCGCCTTTCTTTGCGAATCAGCTATCCCAACACCTGTTGAGCAGGAACAGGGGATAGTCTATCATAAGCGAACTAGACAAGGGGTGGAGCGTGGCGGGGCGCGTGGCGCAGGTCGGGGCGGGGAAGCTGTTCGGGAGCGAGGCGTTCGTGCGGGAGTGGATCGTCCGCCTGGGCGACAGGTTCCCCGCCGCGCGGACGGGGGTTCATGCGGTCGGGGTGATCGGCTTCTCGTCGCACGGCTGGCGGCTGGCGAAGAGGGCGGAGCAGGCGGCGGGAGCGGAAAAGTGAAGGGAAAGGGCGGAAGAACGATGAAAAAGGATAGTCGGCGCGGGGTGGCTCCCCAGGGGGAAAATCCTGTCTAGACAATCTTGTTGACAGGGACGGAGGTGTGGTATAATGACGGCAATTTCAACGAACACCCGTTCAACAAAACGAAGGAGTCACGCCGTCATGAAACAAAAACACGTCGCCATGAAACAAAAACTCGCCGCAGCCGTTGCGTCAGTTGCCGCGCTGGCCTCGCTCACCGCCCGATGCGTGGAGCGGTCTTACAACTGGAAGGAAGCCGCTCAAGACAACTCGTGGGCGAACGCCGCCAACTGGCATTACTGGGCCAATAATGCCTGGCAGGAGAACGACGGCTACCCGAACGCGCTGACGCACGGCGCGGAGTTCTGGAAGGATGCGACCGTCGGTATTTCGGGCGAAGAGACAATCGGCGAGCTGAAAATCGGCGCGAATGTCGTGCTTGACGGAGGAACGCTGATAGTCGGCGATGATGCGAATACGACGGATTACCATGAAGTGTATATCGCGTCCAAAGACAAGGAAAACGATTGGATGGACTCTGGCACCTTGGAAGTCAAGAACGGGACTTTGAAGGTCGTTCAAAGCAACTGCTGTCTTGATGTCGGGCGCGGATCATATTCCACCGCCACGCTGACTGTTTCGGGCGGGACAGTTGAGGCGCATACGCTACGCCTGGGCTATGGCGAAGGCGCGACCGGCACGGTCAACCTGAACAGCGGCACGCTTTCGGTTTGCGATATCGCAGATGGCAACGGAATGGGCGAGATTGTCTTTAACGGCGGCACGCTTCAGATAAATAACGATGTTTATCTGGACAAGTCCAAGATCACCCTCACGATGGCGGAGGGCGGCGTGACATTCGACATCCCCGACCTGGGAACGAATGAGAAAGGAGAGGACAGGACGGCGCAGATTGTGAACGCAATCACGTATGCGGACGGCGTGACGTCTGCGACGCTGACAAAATCCGGCGCCGGCGACCTTGCGCTGAAGGGCACGACCGCCGCAACGAAGATTGTTGCAAAAGGCGGGACGCTGAAGTTCTGGGATTCTGCCAGCGTAAACGACAAATATGCCCTTGAACTGGCGGGCGGAACCGCAGCAGATACGACATTCTCTTCCATTGAGATAACGGACGGCGCCTATGCGCTTGGCTCGCTGCCTGCAACAAGCGCGGATTCTGTGACGCTTTCTGGCGGTACACTGACCGCGTCGGCGGACTCCGCATCTCCGACGCTTTCCAAGACGGTCGTCCTCAACGGCGGCACGCTGGAAATAACAATCGACAGCGCTGTGGGAATTGAAGACTCGCAGGAGTTCTCCATCAGCGGCATCAGCCTCGGCGCTGATGGCTCTGTCAACGACATCGTGCTCACACAAGGCGAAACGACAATCTCCTGCGCGGCGATTTCGCTCTCCGGAACGACGCTCAAGCTGCGTAAATTAACGGATGATGAGACGAAAGGTCGCTGGCTTGGCGCAACGGAAAGCTACAAAGAGGAATCGAACTGGGGCGCAGGATGGCGTCCGTGGACTAAGATATTCGGTGCTTACAAAGGCGCAAGCACATCCGTGACGATGGATGTCGCGGAAACTGACCAGAACGGGGACTGGAAGTTTTACGGTAGTGATTTCTTCACGTTTATTGCGCAAGATGATGCGTACGGTAAAGACACAACAGGCAATCAGTATCCAGGCGGACTTGTCATCAGCGGACTGGAGGGCTGCGGGGCGAAGATTGTCGGCGGGACGTATGTGTTCGGCAACTCAATCTATATCGCGAATGAAGAATCGTCTTGCGGTCAGCTCGAAATCGCCTCCGGTTCGGTGACCGCGAAAAACGACGATGTCAAAGTCGGCGAGAAGGGGACGGGCGAACTGATCGTCAGCGGCGGCTCGCTCGTGGTTGAAGAGAAGTGGCTTGGCGTGGGCGTGAGCGGCGGAACGGGGACGCTGCGGCTTATGGGCGGAAGCGTTTCCGTGCCGGGAATCTATTCGTACGGCACTGGCACGGTCTATCTGGACGGCGGCACGCTTGTCGCGACATCGGCGGACGGGAACGGTCTCCTCCAGGCGAGCCTGTCAAATGTTTTTGTCGGCGAGGGCGGCGCAATCATCGACACCGGCGCCAACAGCCCGTCTATCAAGGTAGAACTCAAGCCAGAGTCATCGCTTGGTGCGGCTGATGGCGGGCTTGTGAAGCGCGGCACGGGTACGCTCACGTTCACGGTCGCGCCGACGTTCACCGGCCGCGTATCCGTCGAGCAGGGTGTGGTTGTTCTGCCCGCAGGCAGCGCCATCGAGCCGGACGGCGCGACGACGTTCAAGGTGACAGAAAGCAGCCGGGATTATTTCTATCCGCTTGCGTCCGCTGTTGCCGGTGACGCTGGTGTTGAATATCCGAGCGAGGCGGCCGCCACTGAGGCGGCGAAGAACGGTGTCGCCATACCGTCCGCTGTCGCGGCGGTTCTGGATACGAACGAGAAAGTCGCCGCCTACCGCGCGCTGTTCTCGGCTGAAGCCAAACAGGTGGATGGCAGCAAGTGGTTCGTGTACGTCGACTTTACGGAAAATGCGAAGAGCGAATTGGGTGCATCGCTTACGCAGGAATTCGCGGATGTCGATTTCTCGAAACTCTCCAGCGAAGGCAATGCGTCCGTGACGATCGCTCATCCTGTCGCCGGACTCTACTACCGCCTGTGCTCGGGCACGGACGTGAACAATCTTGCGCCGGGCACGGCGAAGCTGTCGGACGGCTCGCCTCTTGCACTGACGCTCGATGCGAAGGGCGCGTGCACGTTCTACCGGCTCAACGTGTCGACGACAGACAATAATTAGAGCAAAAAGGCTGAGCCTTTTTCGGGAACCCGGGTTTCCTCTCTTTCCCGGGTTCCCTTTTTTTGTTGGTTTAAATCACGGGATCGTCGTGGTCGGCCCGCCGTTCAAAATCCTGTCTAGACAACCTTGAACCGGGTTCGGGGGAAATGGTATAATTCAGGCAAAGTTCGGCTCAGAAAGACCGGACGCAGAAAATTGAACACGAGGAGGTCGAAATGAAAAGAACCATCTCAATCGCTCTCGCCGCGGCGCTGGGCACGCTCACGGCGCAGGCCTACACCGGCCTTGCGACCACAAATCTCAAGACGCTCGCCGTCAAGGATGCCGCCGGCGCGATTGTGGTGCTGGGCAGCGCGAAAGGGTCGTACGGGAATGTCGCCGGCAACACGAAGGCGGCTCTTTTCGACGGAGTCATAGACGGGCAGTTCTGTTTCGATCCGGAATCCTCCGGCCCGCACTGGGGCGGGTATGAGCTGACGACGCCGATGACGGTGACGCGCGTACGGTTCTGGGGGCGCGGCGGGAATTCGGATATAAACACCAGACGCGCCGTCGGGAGCCGCTTCCAGGGCGCGAACGATCCCGACTTCACGGACCCCGTCACGCTCTATACCGTGCCGGACAGCTATACGGCCGCGGAACTCCGCGCGGGTCAGGACGGTTTTGTGACCGACCTCGCGCTTCTCGGAAAGACGTTCAAGTACCTGCGCGTCATCGGCGACTGCGGCGGCAACTTCCAGGAAGTGGAGTTCTACGGCGTCAGCGCCGACACGCTGGCGGAGGCTGCCGCGCCTGCGGCCGGTCCCGCGTGGGCCGCGACGCCGTTCGATCTGATCAACGGCCGGCTCAACTACGGCTTCACCGCGCAGGCCGACGCCTGCCTCCACCGGCTTGACTACCGCTACACGGGCGAAGAGGCGTGGACCACGCTCGCGGAGCACTGGTTCCTGGACGAGGGAACGGCCGTTCGGTCCGCCGCGGCCGCCTACTTCGTCCGGGACGCCGAGGTCCGCCTTGTCGCCGTCAACCTCGCGGGCGAGACGGCGGGAGACGCGAAGACCGTGCCGTTCCGCACGCGCCTCGCCGGCGCGATCATCGGCACGAACGGCTCTTATGACGGCGTCAGCACCAAGGAGAAGGCGTTTGACGGCGACATGTCCACCTATTACGACGGCAAGAACGCAACGGACTGGATGGGGCTCGATCTTGGCGAAGCGCGCGGGGTGGGCGGCGTGAGAATCGTCGCGCGCGCCGGCCAGGAGCATCGCACGAAGAGCATTCCCGTGGAAATCTCGGACACGGCCGATTTCGCCGAAAAGGCCGTGCTGGCGAGCCTGCCGGATGAAGACGGCGATTCGACCCGGGCCGTGGAATACTCGACGACCAATTACAGCTTCACCGTCGGCACGGCGCGGTATGTGCGCATCCGCCCCGAGCAGGGCAATCTCGCCGAGGTGGAGTTCCTGCCGGCGGACGCGACGCCGAACGCCGCGCCGCGGAATGTCACGGTCGCGCCGGACGACGATGGCGCGCCGGTGTTCAGCTGGGAGCGGCCCGACGTGCCGTGCAACACGATCCGCGTCACGCGCTCGGCGGCGGTCGGCGGCGGCACGGGTGACGTTGTGATGTCCGTCGATCTGCGCGGCGACGCGACCGGCTGGACGGACGAGACGGCCGTTTCCGGCGTCACGTACTTCTACACGCTCCGGTCGGTCAACACCGTCGACGGCACGGACTATCCGGGTGCCTGCGTCGAGATGACATACGTCCCTGCCAAGCGTCTCGCGCTGACGACAGACATGGCGATCTGGTGTTATCGTGTGCCGTGGGGCGGTGGCGATGGCACCGCGCTCGTGGACGGCGACACGTCGAAATTCCCGGATCTCGGCAATTTGAGCCATGCGGACAATGGCGATGTCAGGACGGGTGTGGATCTCGGCTCGGCGCATTCGATCGTACGCTTTCAAATATTCCCGCGCAACGACTCCGGCAACAGAGGCCGGGCCAACGGCGCGGTGCTCTACGGATCCAACGACGACCGCGAGATCTCGCAGAAAGAAGGAACGGCGATTGCGGAAGCGATTTCCGGGGTTGAAGAAAATGTCTGGTATACGTTCGAAACCACCAGCCGGGAGGCGTATCGCTTCCTCTACTTCTCGCGCCCGGAGGGGAATTTCTTCGGCAACATCGCGGAGCTGAAACTGTACGGCTGGAATGTGGCGGCGGCCGCGGCCGTGCTGACGGAGCCGAAGAACGCGGCGGCGGAGTGGAAGGGTTCGTGTGCCCTGCTGTCGTGGGTGCCGGTCGCGGCGGCCGCGTCGTACCGCGTGGAGCGGCGCGTGGAGGGCGGCGACTGGACGGCGGTCGCGGACGGGCTGACGGACTGCGCGTTGACCGACGAGCCGCCGCATCCGGCGCGCGAGACATATTTCTACCGCGTGGCGGCCGTCGGCGCGAACGGGGATCTCGCCTTCACGCTGCCGT
>JAFUEM010000073.1 GCA_017463935.1 Kiritimatiellia bacterium | reverse complement strand
GACGGCCGTCGCGCGCCGGCCGCTGTAGACGCACCTCGCCTGACCCTTGCGCGCGTCCTTCTCGAAGGCGCACTGCGGGCACGTCCCGTCTGGGCGCGCCATCTCGTGCTTGGCGCACCAGTGCGCAGGGCAGAGCATCACGTCCTTGTTGAGCCCCATCGTCGCGCCGCAGATCCGGCAGCTGTTGGGGTTCGGCTGGGTCTTCGCGACGAACGACCGCCCGCCGTTGCCGCGCACGGGCGTCATCCGCTTCCACCCGTCGCCGCGCGCCGCGACCGCAAGGAGGGAGGCGAGGAACGCGAGAAGCAGGAAACGTGAGGTTGTCGTTTTCATTGTGAAACTCCTGCGTGAAGTGGTGGCGAGAAAGGGGATCGAACCCTTGACCTTAGGCTTATGAGTCCTGCGCTCTACCAACTGAGCTATCTCGCCAAAGTCCTTAAAACGGAACAGGCGCGTATGATATCAAATATCACACGCGCCCGTCAAGTGCCGAATTTGATTTTCGGCGCTTTGGCCTACGCCTCGAACGCGTACACGTCGCGCTTGTGGTACTTCGTGTGGAGAAGGTGGTGCGCCTTCTCGCCGCCCTGCGCGCCGGTCTTGCCGCCGAGGTAGTCCTTGTAGAGCGCCTGGACCTCGGGGTTCAGGTGCGACATGCGGAGGACCGACTTCTCGTCGTCCGTATAGATGCCGGCCGTGCGCTGCGCGCGGACCTCGTCGGTCGCCAGGCACGGCTGGCCGCCGCCGCCGATGCAGCCGCCGCGGCACGCCATGACCTCGATGAAGTCGTAGCGCGGCTTGACGCCGTTCCTGCGGTCCTCGCGGATCTCGTTCAGCACCTTCTCGACGTTGCCCATCTGGTGCGCGACGGCGATGTTCACCTTCGTGCCCTTGATGTCGATGGTCGCCGTCTTCACGCCCTCCATGCCGCGCACTTCCTTGAAGTCGATGCTGGGCGGCTGCGCCTCGCCGGTGATGAGGCAGTAGGCGGTGCGGAGCGCCGCCTCCATCACGCCGCCGGTGACGCCGAAGATCGTGCCCGCGCCCGTGTAGGAGCCGAGGAGCTTGTCGGCGGGCTGTTCCGGGAGCGCCGCGAAGTCGATGCCGGCCGCCTTGATCATCCGCGCGAGCTCGCGCGTCGTCAGCACGACGTCGGTATCCTGATGGCCCGCCGAGTTCATGAACTCGTCGCGCGCGATCTCGTGCTTCTTCGCCGTGCAGGGCATGATCGAGGTGACGTGCACCTTCGCGGGATCGACGCCGTTCTTCTCGGCCCAGTAGGACTTCGCGAGCGCGGAGAGCATCTGCTGCGGCGACTTGGCCGACGAGAAGTTCTCCGTGAAGTCGGGCGCGTACTTCTCCATCCAGTCCGTCCACGCGGGGCAGCAGCTGGTCAGGAGCGGCAGCGTCCCGCCCTCGGTGAAGCGCTTGATGAACTCCGTGCCCTCCTCCATGATCGTGACGTCGGCGGAGAAGTTCGTGTCGAACACCTTGTCGAAGCCGAGCATCTTCAGCGCGGCGTAGATCTTGCCCGTCGTGAGCGCGCCCGGCTTCATGCCGAACGCCTCGCCGAGCGCGACGCGGACGGCCGGGGCGATCTGGACGAGGCAGGTCTTCTCCGGGTCGCGGAGCGCCGCCCAGACCTTGGCGGTCTCGTCGTTCTCGTAGATGGCGCCGACGGGGCAGTGCGCGGAGCACTGGCCGCACTTGATGCAGGGCGAATCGGCGAGCTTCACGCCGGCGGCCGGGGCCATGACCGTCTTTTCGCCGCGGCCGATGAACTCCAGCGCCCAGACGTTCTGCATCTCCTGGCAGACTTCCGCGCAGCGGCCGCACTTGATGCACTTGTCGGGATAGAGGACGATCGACGGCGTCGACGTGTCCGGCTCGCGGTGGATCACTTCCTTCGGGAAGGGAATCTCGCGGATGCCGAAGTCGGCGGCGATGGACTGCAGCTCGCAGCTGCCCGAGCGCGGGCACTGCAGACAGTCCGACGGGTGGTTCGCGAGGATCAGCTCCAGCACGGTCTTGCGCACCTGCACGATGTCGGGATCGTGGGTGAGGATCTTCATGCCGGGCGTCGCCTCGGTGCAGCACGCGCGCAGCAGCTTCGGCGACGGGACGAACTTGCCGGGCTCGGTGCGCGACGGCACGAGCTGGCGCACGACGCAGATGCCGCAGCTCGCGCCCGCCTTGAGGTCGGGATGGTAGCAGAGCGTCGGAATCTTGATGTGGGCGGCCTTCGCCGCGTTGAGAATCGAGGTGCCCTTCGGGACTTCAACGGTCTGGCCGTTGATCTCGAGCGTGATCATTTCAGTTTCCATGGTTTCAAGCCTTTCTTTCTAGATTTCTAGAAGTCTAGGATTCTAGGATTCTAGACTTCTAGAGGTTTCCTCACCCATGCGAAATCGCGCCGAACTTGCACGACGCCTCGCACTGGCCGCACTTGATGCACTTGGCGGGGTCGATCACGTGCGGGTTCTTGAGCGTTCCCGTGATGGCGCCGGCCGGGCACTTGCGTGCGCACAGCGTGCAGCCCTTGCACTTCGCCGGGTCGATCTTGTACTGGATCAGCTTCGAGCACTTGCCCGCGCGGCACTTCTTGTCGTGGATGTGCTCCATGTACTCGTCCATGAAGTAGCGCAGCGTGGACTTGACGGGGTTGGACGCCGTCTGGCCGAGGCCGCAGAGCGAGGCCTTGCACATCGCGTCGCAGATCGCCTCCATGTCCTTGATGTCCTGCTCGGTGCCGCGCCCGTCCGTGATCTTCTTGAGGTAGTTCAGGAGCTTGCGCCCGCCGATGCGGCACGGCGCGCACTTGCCGCAGCTCTCGTCGACCGTGAAGTCGAGGTAGAACTTGGCGATGTCGACGACGCAGTCCGTCTCGTCCATGACGATGAGGCCGCCCGAGCCCATGATCGAGCCGATCTTGGCCAGGTTCTCGTAGTCGATGGGCGTGTCGAGGAACTGCGGCGGGATGATGCCGCCCGAAGGACCGCCCGTCTGCGCCGCCTTGAACTGGTGGCCGCCGCGGATGCCGCCGCCGATGTCGAAGATGATCTCGCGCAGCGTCGTGCCCATCGGGACCTCGATGAGGCCGGAGTTGTTGACCTTGCCCGTCAGCGCGAAGACCTTGGTGCCCTTCGAGGTGGCGGTGCCGATCTTGCTGAACCACTCCGCGCCCTTGTTGATGATGACGGGGATGTTCGCGAGCGTCTCGACGTTGTTGATGACGGTCGGGCGTCCCCAGAGGCCCTTCACGGCCGGGAACGGCGGACGCGGACGCGGCATGCCGCGGTTGCCCTCGATCGACTGCAGGAGCGCCGTCTCCTCGCCGCAGACGAACGCGCCCGCGCCGAGGCGCAGCTCGATGTCGAAGTCGAAGCCGGAGCCGAGGATGTCGGTGCCGAGCAGCCCGAGCTCGCGCGCCTGGCCGATCGCAACCTCCAGGCGGTGGATGGCGAGCGGGTATTCCGCGCGGATGTAGATGAAGCCCTTCGTCGCGCCGATCGCATAGCCCGCGATCGTCATCGCCTCAAGGATCGAATGGGGGTCGCCCTCCAGCGTGGAGCGGTCCATGTACGCGCCGGGGTCGCCCTCGTCGGCGTTGCAGACCATGTACTTCTGGCCCTTCGGCTGCTGCTGGGCGAACTTCCACTTCATGCCGGTGGGGAAGCCCGCGCCGCCGCGGCCGCGCAGGCCCGACTTGAGCATCTCCTCGACGACCTGCTCGGGCGTCATCTCGAAGAGCACCTTCTCAATCGCCTTGTAGCCGTCGCGCGCGATGTAGTCCTCGATCTTCTCGGGGTCGATCACGCCGCAGTTCCGGAGCACGATGCGGTACTGCTTCTGGTAGAACGGGATGTTCGCCTCGGCGACGAGCTTCTTCGCCTGCTCGGGGTCGTAGCACAGGCGCTGCACGACGCGGCCCTTGATCAGGTGCTCCGCGACGATCTCCTTGACGTCCTTCGCCTGCACCTGCACATAGAACGTGCCTTGCGGGAGGATCTTGACGATGGGGCCCTGCTCGCAGAAGCCGAGGCAGCCGGTGACGACGACCTGGACCTTCTCCGCGAGGTTCTGCTCGGCGAGCTCCTTCTTGAACGCCTCGACGACCGCGTCGCCGCCGCCGGAGCAGCAGGCCGTGCCGCCGCAGACGAGAACATAAGATTCGTATGCCATTGTGCGCTCCTTGCCTTAGGCGTTCTTGACGATGTCGATCGAGGGACGGTCGAGGATCTTGCCCTCGATGAGCTCGTGGCCGACGATGTGCTTCTCGACGACGTCCTTCGCGGTGGCCGCGTCGACGTGCCCGTAGATGACGGCGGGCATGCCGGGGACGACGACCTCGACGGTCGGTTCGGAGTGGCACAGGCCCATGCAGCCGGTCTGGCGGATGAGGACGTTGGTCAGCCCCTTGTCGTTGATCGCGTTGACGAGCGCGGTGAAGGTGTCCTTCGCGCCGGCGGCGATGCCGCACGTGCCCATGCCGACGATCACCTGGACGTCCTTGTTGGAGGTGTCGCGCATCTCCATCGCCTTCTGCTTCTCCCCGCGCATGCGGCGCAGGTCCTCAAGAGTCAATTTCGCCATTGTCTGATTCCTTTTTTAAGAGTGTTGCCGCGCGCGGTCAGCCGCGCTCGCGGTAGATCTTGATGATGCGCTCGACGTCCTTCGCCTCGAGCTTGCCGTGCACCTCGCCGTTGACGACCGCCACCGGCGCGAGGCCGCAGCAGCCGAGGCAGCGCACCGCCTCGACGGAGAAGAGGCCGTCCTTCGTCGTCGCGTTGAGGCCGACGCCGAGCTGGCGCTCGAACTCCTTGATGAGGTCGTCGCCGCCGCGCAGGTAGCACGCGGTGCCGAGGCAGACCTGGACGTTGTACTTGCCGGCCTTCTGGAGGCGGAAGAAGTTGTAGAACGTCACGACGCCGTAGATCTTGGCGAGCGGGACTTCCAGCAGCCGGCTGATCTCGATCGCGATTTCACGCGGGATGTAGCCGTAGGTCTGCTGGACGCGGTGGAGGACCATGATGAGGTTGCCCGGCTTCGTCTTCCACTCCTCGACGAATGCACGCAGCTCCGGCGTCATCGTTTCTAGCTTGCTCATGCTTTTTTCCTTGTGGTTGAGTAAAGTTTTCCCCTAGTGAGGGATATTATCTCATAAGGCGTCATTGTTAGGCAAGGGTAATCTTCGGGGGTTCTAGGTTTCTAGGCGTCTAGGCCGCTCGCTGCGCTCGCTGTTCTAGACTTCTAGAATCCTAGAATCCTAGACTCCTAGAATCCTAGAATCCTAGACTCCTAGAATCCTAGAATCCTAGACGCCTAGAATCCTAGAATCCTAGACTCCTAGAACCGCTTCAGTGCCGCGAAGCTTTCAAAAAAGCCCGGATACGATTTGGCGGCGCAGCCGGCGTCGTCGATCTCGACCGGCCCCGCCGCGCGCGTCGCGCCGATCGCGACCGACATCGCGATGCGGTGGTCGCCGTACGTCGCGAACGCACCGCCCGCGAGCGCCCCCGCCGTTCCGTGG
>JAFUEM010000274.1 GCA_017463935.1 Kiritimatiellia bacterium | reverse complement strand
CGGCCGACAGCGCGCCGAGCGCCTGAAAGCCGTTCATCGCGAACCGGCAGCGGCCGTCCACGCCGCCCGTCACCACCGCGTCGCAGAGGCCGCTGTCAAGGAGCCGCCGCGCCGCGCCGAACGCCTTCGCCGCGCTCGAGCACGCGGTCGAGACCGTGTAGGCCGGCCCCGTCGTCCCGAGAAGTTCGCGCAGATAGAGCGACGGCGTGCCGAGCTCGATCATCGAAAAGTCGAGCGCGTCGGGTTTCGCGCCCGTGTCGAGCCAGCCGTCGACGTACCGCTGCGCCTCGTCGATGCCCGTGTTGCTCGCGCCGAGGACGATGCCGATGCGGTCGGCCGCGACGCGCGCGCGCAACTCGTCGAGCTCCGCCCGCAGCCCCGCCGCCGCCAGCTTCAGCAGGCGGCACGCGCGCATATTCCATTTCGCCTCCGCGATCGCGGGCAGCTCCGCGTCGATGCAGCCGAAGAAGAGCGAGCGCCCCGGGATGTCGCCGGCGATCTCGCGCATCCCCGGCGCCGTGCCGCGCTGAAGGTTCAGCAGCGTTTCCGCGTTGCCCGTGCCGAGCGCCGACGCCGTCCAGAAGCTCGTGATCGTCGCCGCCATCACCTGTCCGCCAGAAACCGCGTCGCGTCGGCCATCGCGCGGTCGGTCAGCGCCGACAGCGCCCAGGTCTGCATCACGCCGGCGTCGGTCGCGCCCGCGGCGGCCGGGCTGAAGATCGGGACCGGCCCCCAGACGGCGGCAGCGTACTTCTGGGAATAGTCGCGGTGCAGGAGGAGCCGCCCCGTCGCGGCCTCCGTGATCCGCAGGCGCGCCGACCACGTCTGCGCGCTGTAGTCGCCCGAGAGAAGCGAGCAGACGAGCCACAGGAATTCGGCGGTGCGGTCGCCGTCGGTCACGGCCGGGCCCGTGAAGCGCACCTCGACGCGATAGGCGGCGTTCGTCAGGCCGACGGCGAATCCGGCGTTCTCCAGCGCATCCTGCGCCCGCTCGATGAACGCCGGCGTCAGGTGCGCCTGCGGAATGTAGGTCGTCGTCGAATAGGTCGCGGGATAGAGTCCGCCGTCGCGGAAGCGGCCGTGGCGGTCGCGGTACGCATGCTCGCGCCAGACCGTCTCGTAGCCGTAGACCGGCAGGTACGAGACGACCGTCGCCTCGAAGCCCGCGAGCTGGACGGCGATCTCGCGGCCCTCGGGCGCGCGGCTCATCGTCACTTCGGGATACGCGCTCTGATGCACCGTGAAGCAGCCCGCGCCGAGCGCCGCCAGCGCCGCCGCCATGATGATCCGTTTCATTTTCGCAGTTCCTCCGCCCTTTTCTTCGCCTGCTCCGCCACCTTCCGGTCGCCAAGCATCAGCTGGCATTTGCCGTATTCCTCGATTGCCGCCGCATCCGTCGGCCGGATCGCGATCATCGCCTCGTAGCAGTGCGCCGCCGCCTTGACGTTGCCGACGTTCATGAACGTCGCCGCGTTGACCGCGAGGCTGTGCAGCCGCCCCAGGAGCAGCGTGTCGTGCGGATTGCTCCGCATCGCCGCCGCCCACTTGTCGAACGCCTCCGCCAGCCGGCCGTGGTCGTGCGCGATGATGTTGCCCTCGAGCGCCGTCCGCCGGTCGAACTGCAGGCTGTGGAAGCGCTGGCCGATCATCTCGTTGATGTCCGCGTCCACGTCGCCCGGATCGATCCAGCCGATTGTCGGAATCTCGGCGGGGACGAGATACTCGGGCTGGATCTCCGTGCGCAGGTCGCCGACGAGCGCCGGCGCCACCTCCTCGCGCGTGCCGACGTAGTTCGCCATCAGTTCCGGCAGCGTCTCGCACATCGCCGTCGACAGGTCCTCGAACGCGCTTTCGCGCGCAAAGATCTCCAGCATGTCGCCGAGGTCGCGCCGCACCGCCGCCTGCCGCGCCGTCAGCACCCAGTCGTACTCGCCCGGCATCCACAGGTGCACGTCCGCGCCCGGAATCGCCGCAAGCGCGCGCCTGAACGCATCCGCCGTCATCTGGCGCACGTCAAGGAGCCAGACGAGCTCGCCCGCCTCCGCCACGCGCGCGGCGAGCGCCTTCCAGTCGTGCGGCCCCCGGCCCGACACGACGACGATGTCCGTGCGCGGCGCATCCGCCGCGTTCG
>JAFUEM010000273.1 GCA_017463935.1 Kiritimatiellia bacterium | reverse complement strand
GGGATCGGCGACGCGGATGATCGAACACGGCGCGCCGTTCGCCCAGTCGAGCGGCAGCAGGACGGCCGACGCCTTCGTGGCCTGGACGAGCTTGACGTGCTTCGGGTCCTTGCAGAAGCTCAGGTCGCCCGGGCGCGCCTCCTCGAGGCCGCCGCACGCGACGAGCTCGACGTCCGCGCCCTCCAGCGTGCCGCCGAGCCGCCGCGCCAGTTCGCTCGCCTTCATCAGTCCTCTTCCTTTTCGGCCGCCTTCGCGGGGTCGACGTTCATCGTCTTGAGCACCTCGTCGGTGACGTCGTACGACGGCTTGCCGAAGACGGCGACCGTCGAATCGAAGACGAAGTCGTAGCCGTTCTTCTCGGCGAAGACGGCGATGCGCTTCTTGAGGTCGTCCGCCTGCGTCTTCAAGAGCCGCGCCTCGTTCTCGGAGAGGTCCTGCTGGAGCTTCATCGCCTCGCCGCGCAGCTTCTGCTGCTGCTCGACGAAGCGGCGCTGCACCTCGGTGAGCTCGTTCTCGATCTTCGTCTTCGCCGCCTGCGCGAGCATCGGGTTGCGGTAGTCGTCGGCGAGCTTCTTGCCCTCGTCCTGGATCGCGTCGAGCTCGGCCTTCATGCGGTCGATGCGCTTCTGGCCGTCCTTCTCGGTGTTCATCAGGAACTGCTTGTTCGTCTCGTAGCTCGGGTGGTTGCGCACGAGCTTCATCATGTCGACCGTGCCGACCTTCAGTTCGGCGAACGCGCCCGTCGCCGCGACCGCCAGCGCCGTCATCAGGAGTTTCTTCATGTCAGGGATCCTTTCGTGTCTGTGAAACGTGTCCGCCCGTCAGAAATCGTAGCCCACCGTGAAGCTGAACACCTCGCGGTCGGCATGGCGCGGCTTCTCGATCGGGAAGCCGAAGTCGAGCCGGATCGGGAACATCGGGATGTCGAGCCGCATGCCGAGGCCGACGGTCCACGCGAAGTCGTCCGCGATGTCCCACTCGTCGGCGCTCACCGAGCCGACGTCGGAGAACGCCGCCAGGCGCAGCATCTTCACGATCGGCACCGTGTACTCGAAGTTCGCGCAGAAGAGCGTCTGGCCGCCCCACGGGTCGTAGTGGTTCGTGCCCTGCTTGCGCGCATAGGGCGAGACGCTGCGGTACTCGAGGCCGCGGATGGACTTCGGGCCGCCGAGGAAGAGGCGGTTGTAGATCGGCACGTCGTCGGAGATGCCGTCGATCGTCTCGGCGCGGAACGCGGCCATGAAGACGTGGTTGTACTTCTTCCACACGTTGAAGTAGTTGCGGTGGTTGAAGCCCGCGCGGTAGTACTTGTTGTCGCCCGCCGGCGCGAAGTCCACGTAGATCTGCGTGCGCGCGCCCGTCGTCGGCATCCGGAAGCTGTCGCGCGTGTCGCGCGCCCAGAAGAGACGCACCACCGGCTCGAACGCGTCGCCGTACCTGCGATCCTCCTCGCGGAGCGACACCGTGCGCCCGCGGTACGTCCACAGGCCATTCTCCACGTCGTCGAACTCGATGAACTCGCCCGACAGGCGCACGCCGAAGCGTCCGAACGGATCCCACGTCGGCCAGAACTTGACGGGGTACGACAGCGTCCCCGCGCCGCCGGTGCGGATGATGTCGTAGTCGTCGTACCAGCGCTGGCGGCGGTAGACCTCGACCGTCAGCTCCAGCAGGCGGTCGAAGAGGTGCGGCTCGGTGACCGACGCCTCGTACGTCTGGAGGCGCGGGCCCGCCGCGACGTAGAGGCGGCCCTTCTGCCCGGCGCCGCGGAAATACTTGCGCGGCGCGAACAGGTCGAAGTTCGACTGCGAGACTTCGGCGGAGACGTAGACCGAATCGACCGAGCTCGCGCCCACGCCGACCATGAACGAGCCCGTGTTCTTCTCCTCGACCTCATAGACGAGGTCGCGGTACTCCGCGCCGTTCGCGTCCTTGCCGCGGTTCGTCTCGCGCAGGTAGTAGCGCACGCGCGAGAAGTAGTCGAGGTTCTCCAGCTTCTTCTGCGAGCGCTCGGCGCGGTCGGCCAGCATGCGGTCGCCCGGCCCGAGCTCGATCTCGCGGCGGATCACCTTGTCCTTCGTGTAGTCGTTGCCCTCGACCTTCACCTCGTTGATGACGACCGGCACGCCCTCGGTGACGACGAAGACGATGTCGAGCTTGACGTCCGAATCCTCCGCCGGCAGCCGGCGGATGTCCACGCGCGTGTCGGCCAGGCCCTCGTCGCCCGAGCCGACGACGACCATCACCTCGTGCGCCGCGTCGTCGAGCGCCTTCGCGCCCGCCACGCCGCCGATGAGCGCAGCAATCCCGCTCTTCTCGCGCACGACCGCCTCGGGGTAGCGCGTCAGCCCCTCGATCGCGACCGAGCCGACCTTGTAGCACGGGCCCTCGTCGACGGGATAGACGAGATCGGCCTTCCCCTCCGCCACCTTCTCGCGCACGGGCAGCCCCACCTTCACGTCCAGATAGCCGAGGTCGCGGTAGTACTCCTCCGCCTTGTCGACGGTCTGCGCGAGCTGCTCGCGCGTCGTCGGCTCGTCGTTGAACCAGCCCACCGGATTCCACCACGGCAGCACGCCGATCTTCTCCTTGAGCGCGGCGATGTCGGCGTTCTCCGCGCCGTCAAAAACGTAGTCGCGCACCTTCAGCCGCTCGCCCTCGTCGACCATCAGCGTCAGCGTGCAGTTGTTGCCGCCGGGGATGACCTCCGGCAGCGGCGTCACCTTCGCGTCGGGGAAGTGCTTCTTCTGATACGCCGTGCGCACCTGCGCCGCCGCCGCCGCGAACTCGCCCTCGCTGTAGAGGTGGCCGTCCTTCAGCCCCGCCTCCTTGGCGATCTTCGACTCGCTGAAGAAGTCGTTGCCCTTCACGACGAGCGGCGCCTGGTAGCGGAGCTTGCGCTTGACGTAGAAGACGACCGCGACGCCGTCCGCCCCGTCCTGCGCGTCCACGCTGATCTCCTGGAACTCGCCGGAGTCGTTCAGCGCCGTGACGTCGCGCGAGACGGTGACGGGATCGTACGCCGCGCCCTCCTGCGTCTGGCACCGCGTGAGCACCGCGCTCATGTCGCCGCCGAAGCCGTCGAGCGCCTTGACCTGGACGGACGCCACGTTCGCCGCGTGCGCGCACGCGACCGAAAGAATCGCCGCAAAAACAACTGTTGACTTTTTCATGGCTAATATTTTATCAAATTTTTCAGCCCGCGTTCGAAACTTCGAGAAATTCTTTTATGACCTTCCGGAAGACCTCGCGGTCGGGCTGCGCGTCTTCTCGGGCCGTGCCGAAGCCGCCCGGCACGGTGATCGTCTCGGCGCCCGTCGCCAGCCGCCACGCGTCCAGGCCGTTGAGGATGCCGTCCGCCTGCGTCAGCAGGTGGCGGCTGTGCAGCAGCCCGTCGAGCGCGCCGCAGTCGAACAGGACGCGGCAGACCGCCTCCTGGTCCTCCTCCTTCATCCAGCCCTTCGCGACCGCGTACGCGCAGTCGATGCAGATCGCGATCGGCACCGCGTAGCCGTGCGGCAGCTTGTAGCCGCTGAGCGCCTCCAGCCGGTTCGCGCACCACAGCGCGAACGGCGTCGAGCCGCGCTTGACGCGCGAGGAGATCGTGTCGCGCACCGTCTCGACGAAGACGTCCCAGTCGCGGGCCTTCAGCGCCTCGGCGTTCTTCGCCAGCCGCTTCATCAGCGTCGCGTCCGACACCGCCGCGAAGCGCACCGCCTCGCCGATGCCGCCGCGCCAGACGCCGTCGAGGACCGTGCGCGCGAACGTCGGGTCGATGACGACCGCCGCCGGCCG
>JAFUEM010000072.1 GCA_017463935.1 Kiritimatiellia bacterium | reverse complement strand
GCGACGTCCTGCGCGTTGAAGTCGGCGAGGTAGGTCTTGACGTCGTCCGCGCAGCTGCGGTAGCCCTCCTCGCCCTCCTGCCTGTCCATCGTGCCGTAGAAGCCCGGCAGGTAGACGTAGCCGAGCCGACGTTCAACGCCGTCGAGCGTCACGCGCTCGACGCGGCCCGTCGCCGCCTGGTCCTCCAGCTTGATCTCGTCGCGCACGAGCTCGATGCGTTTGCGCGCCGTGCCCGAGGCGTCCGCGCGCGGCACGATCTCGAGCGTCACGCGCGTCCCCTTCGCGCCGCGGATCTTGCGGATGGACTTCTTCATCGGCTGCCACATGATGTCCTCCATCTCGCCGCCGGCCTGCTGCACACCGACAATCTTGTCGCCCTCCTTGATGCGGCCGTCCGCGTCCATCGGCCCGCCCGGCATCACCTCGGCGATCTTCAGCGCGCCGTCGTCCATCGACAGCACCGCGCCCACGCCGCACAGCGTCAGGTTCATGTCCATGTCGAAATCCTCCTTCGACGTCGGCGAGAGGTAGTCCGTGTGCGGATCGTACGCGCGGCAGACGGCGGAGAGGTACGACTGGAGGACCGTCTCCTCGTCCGGCTCCGTCAGCACCGTGATGTACTGGCGGTATTTCTTGATCAGGTTCTCCGCCGGATCCTTCGGCGGCTCCTCGTTCGCCGCCGCGTCATCATCCGCCGCGTCGCCGTCCGCGACCGTTTCATCCGCCTTCGCCGCCGCGTCGCCGTCCGTTTCCGCCGTCGCGGCGCGCGCCTTCCTGGCCGCCGCCTCCTCCTCGTCAAGCTCGCGGTTCACGAGCTGCGCGCGCAGCTCGTACGCGAGACGCCGCCGCCAGTGGTCCTCCGCCTCCTCCTTCGTCTCCGGCCACGGCGCGTCCTTGCGCTTGATGCGGTACGTGCCGTTCGTCGGCAGCTCGCCCGCCGCCGTCGCCAGCAGGTTCGTCGCGAAACCGATGCGCTCGGCGAGCCGCGTGCAGTAGAGCCGGTAGAGCTCGTAGCCGAAGCTCACGTCGCCCGCCTTGAGCTCGTCGTCGAGCGTGAACTCGTGCACGGCGAGACGGTCGAGGTCGGACTTCAGGAAGACCGAATGGTCGAAGTCGTAGAAGGCGACGAGGTTCGTCCACGCGCGCTGCGAGATCGTGTCGTTGAACGGCTGGTGCAGGACGTGCGCGTGCGGCAGCATCAGGGCGACGCGCTCGGCGATCTTGCCGTAGTAGTCGCGCGGCGCGACGGCCGTCGCTTCGGCGCGCGCGGCGGCCGCGACCGCCGCCGTCAGCGCAATCAGGATGAGTTTTTTCATGGCATGTTCTCCATCAGGCTCACGAGCCGCTCGAGCTCGGACGGCATCAGCACGACACGTGCGGCCGCGAAGCTCGCGTTCAGTTCAGACGAATTGATGACGACCGCGCCCTGCACTTCGGCGAGGTGCGCCTTGAACGTGTCGGACGCGAACGCGAGAACCGGCGTCACGTCGCCGTCCCAGCCCGCGCCGGCGAGCGCGTGCTTCACTTCCTTCGCCTCCTTCAGCACCTGCGCGAGCGGCGCGCGGTCGGGCAGCTGGCCGTTGAGGAGGATGTGACCCTCCTCGACCGTCACCGCGCCGCGCCAGTCCTTCGTCTCGATCGCGAAGACGCCCGCAGGGCCCACGACGACGTGGTCGACGTGGGCGCGGCCCGCCACGAAATCGTTGAAGACGTGGTAGCTCGCGGGCAGGTTGCGCAGAATGCCCGCCACGCGCTCCTCGCCGCGCGCGCCCTTGTAGAAGCTTTCGACGCGCCGCAGTCCCCGGCTCACGTTCGCGCCCACCCAGACGAGCGCGACGAAGAGCAGCGCCGCACCGACGGCCGCGCGCGCGAAGATGAAGGCCGCGAGCGCGAACCCCGCCGCGAACACGCCGAGGAAGAGCGGCCACAGCCCCACGACCGTCCCCTTCACGCGCGCCCATTCGCCTGCCTTACCGTGTACCGTTGCCATTTTTCAGCACCTCCGTGATCGTTTCGACATCCAGACCGTACCGCCGCTCCAGCTCCGCCTGCGTGCCGTGCGGGATGAACTCGTCGGGCCAGCCGAACTTGATGTCCGCGCCGATGGCCTCGCCGAAGCCGCCCGCCACCGAGCCGTTCTCGAGCGAGACGATCGTCATCCCCGCCGCGCGCTGACGCTTCAAGAGCGCCGCGTCGAACGGCTTCATGTAGCGCGCGTGCACCGCCGTGCCGCCGACGCGCGCGGCGATTGCGCACGCCTTGCCGTACCAGTCGCCGGTCGCCCAGATGGCGCAGGTCGGGGAGCGGGGAGCGGGGAG
>JAFUEM010000272.1 GCA_017463935.1 Kiritimatiellia bacterium | reverse complement strand
CGTCCTTCGCCGCGAGCGCCGCGAGGTACATGTCCTGCTCCGCGTCGGCCGGGCTGTCCGACGCGCCGGCTTCGCGCGCCGCGCGCACGCGGTCGAGATACTTGCCGATCGTCACCCAGCGGTAGATCGCCACGAAGAACGACAGGAGGTTGTGGAGGCCGATCGCGGCGACGAGCGAAATGAGCAGGAGGATGACGACGATCACCGACGCGCCGAAATCCGACAGGAAGCGCGAGAGAAAGCACGTCATGATCAGATAGCCGAACGCGCCGCCGGCGTTGGCGAGGTTGATCCGGCCGAGGAACGCCTGGATGCCGGGCGCGTGGCCCTGCGCCACCTGCATGAGGCACGCCGCGCAGACGAGGAAGAGCGTGAACCACGCGCCGCGCCGCCCCGGGCGCATCCGCCGCCCCGCGACGAGGCAGAGCCCGCCGATGAGGCACATGACGGGGACGATCCAGATCGCGAGGCCGAAGATGCGGTAGCCCCAGTAGGCGAAGCCGTCGCCGAGCGGGCCGATCCAGTTGGTGCTCGGCTCCGGCGGGATCATCAAGGCGGCGATCGCGCGCCAGTCGTAGGTCATCAGCGCGACGAGGGGGAAAAGCGCGAGCGGGAAGAGGAGCCAGCCGAAGACGTGGCGCTCGGCGGGGCGTCCGGCGCCCTCACTCGGATTGGAAGAGGTGTCGTTCATCTACATCGGGCATCCGGCCGTTGAAGCGGCCGCTGTCGGATTTGAGTGTCCAGTAGGTCAGGAGCGCGAGCGCGAGCGCCAGGAGCTTCAGCGCCCAGTTGCGGGTGACGAGCTGCAGCAGCCGTTTGAAGAGCGTTCCTATCCTGTTCATTTCCATGGGTGTTTCTCGTTGACGCATAGTATATCAAATGCGCGGCAGTTTTGCACCGCGTCGCCGCGTTTTTTTGGTATACTATTGGGAAATTGGGAGTGACATGGAAGCGAAGAGAAAAATCATCGTGACAAGCGCGTTGCCGTACGCGAACGGCGACATTCATCTCGGGCACCTGGTCGAGTACCTCCAGACCGATTTCTGGGTGCGGTTCCAGAAACTGCGCGGCCACGACTGCGTGTACGTCTGCGCGGACGACACGCACGGCACGCCGGTCATGATCCGCGCGCGCAAGGAGGGCGTCGCGCCCGAGGAGCTCATCGCGCGCACGCACGCGATCCACCTGAAGGACTTCACCGACTTCCAGATCGCGTTCGACAACTACTACACGACGAACTCGCCCGAGAACAAGGCGTTCTCCGAGCAGATCTACGCCGCGATGGAGAAGTCGGGCGGCATCACGAAGAAGACGTCGCCGCAGCTCTACTGCGAGCGTTGCCGCATGTTCCTCCCGGACCGCTACGTCAAGGGAACCTGCCCGAAGTGCGGGGCCGCGAACCAGTACGGCGACAGCTGCGACAGCTGCGGCGCCACGTACGGCGCCGAGGAGCTGGGCGCGCCGACGTGCACGACGTGCGGCGGCACGCCGGTCGTCCGCGACTCCGAGCACCTCTACTTCGAGCTGGAGCCGCAGCACGACTACCTCGCGAAGTGGATCACCGAACACACGACGAGCGACGTGTCGAACAAGCTCCTCGAATGGTTCGCCGAGCCCCTGCGCGGCTGGTGCATCTCGCGCGACGCGCCGTACTTCGGCTTCGAGATCCCGGGCCATCCGGGCAAGTTCTTCTACGTCTGGGTCGACGCGCCCATCGGCTACCTCGCCTCGCTCAAGAACTGGTGCGGGAAGAACGGCCAGACGTTCGAGGACTGGTGGCAGGATCCCGCGGCCGAGCGCTACCACTTCATCGGCAAGGACATCATCCGCTTCCACTGCCTCTTCTGGCCGGGGATGCTCCACACGGCGGGCTTTCAGCAGCCCGACAAGATCTTCGTGCACGGCTTCCTGACGGTGAACGGCGAGAAGATGTCGAAGTCGAAGGGGACGTTCGTCAACGCGCGCACGTACCTCGACCATCTGCCGCCGGAGGCGCTCCGCTACTACTACGCCGCGAAGCTGGGCGGCACGACGGACGACATGGACCTCAACCTCGCCGACTTCGTCCAGCGCGTCAACTCCGACCTCGTCGGCAAGATCACCAACATCGCCTCGCGCGGCGGCCAGATGCTCCACAAGCGTCTGGGCGGCCGGCTCGGCACGCTGGACGCGGAGGGCGCCGCGCTCGTCGCGAAGTGCCGCGACGCGGCGGAGACGATCGCGAAGTTCTACGAGGAGCGCCGCTTCAACCAGGTCGTCGTCGAGGTGAGCCGCCTCGCGGACGCGGCGAACGAGTATTTCGACCGCCGCGAGCCGTGGAAGACGGTCAAGACGGACGAGGAGACGACGCGCACGACGCTCACGGCCGCGCTGAACGCCTTCCGGCTGATCGCGATCTACCTGAAGCCCATCCTGCCCGTCTACGCCGACAAGGCGATGAAGCTCTTCGGCGAGACGGAATGGACGTGGGCGACGCTCGGCACGGTGCGCGAAAACTGCGCGCTCGGGCCGTACGAATACCTCGCCAGCCGCATCGACGCCGCGCAGGTCGAGGCGATGGTCGCGGCCGCGACCGTCAAGCCCGCCGAGACGGGCGAAGTCGCGCATGAATCGCGGGCGAGCAAGAACAGAGGAGCGGCGGCGGCTTCGCAACCCTTCGCCGATGACTCCGGGTTGCTGCGCGCCGCCGAACCCCGGCCCAAGGAGGTGGCGTCTTTGAGGCCCACCATCGCCTTCCCGGACTTCGAGAAGCTGGATCTGCGCATCGGCGTGGTGCAGAGTTGCGAAATCGTGCCGAAGTCGTCGAAGCTCCTCAAGTTCGTGCTCGATGCGGGTTCGCTCGGCACGCGCACGATCTTCTCGGGCATCCGCGCGGCCTACCCCGAGCCGGAGAAGCTCGTCGGACGGGAGGTCGTCTTCGTCGCCAACCTCGCGCCGCGCAAGATGTCGGTCGGCGTGTCGGAAGGCATGATCCTCTTCGCGGGCGAGCCGGGGACGTGCGGCGGTCTGCTCTCGCCCGACGCCGCCGCGGGCGGCGGAACGGTGGTGAGCTGACGATGAGCGCGATCGAGCTGGCATTGATGGCGGCGTGGGCCGTCGCGGCGGCGGGGCTGGGGTGGTACCTGGCGATCGTCGCGGGCGAGGTCACGTATGTCACGCTCGCGGACGGCCGCCGCCAGGCGCGCGCCCTGCCGCTCGCGTTCAAGCTGCTGCTGCCGTTCGTCGGCAATCTCGACGGCCTCGTTTCGCGCAAGATGTTCGCGCCGCAGATCGAGAAGGCGGACGGGATGCTCGTCGCCGCCGGTTTCGAGGGGCTCCTGTCGGGGCGCGAGTTCGTGGCGCTGAAGCTGCTGCTGCCGCTCGTGCTCGGTTCGTTCTGGTGCCTCGGGATCGTCCTCGCCGGTGCGCTGCTGCCGGGCTCGCTCGTGGAGGAGCTGCGCCTGCCGCTGTGCGTGCTCGGCTTCGCGCTCTTCAGCCTCCAGCCCGTGATGTGGCTGACCGCCACGCTGAAGAAGCGCCACATGGCGATCATGAAGGCGTTGCCGTTCGTGCTGGACATCCTCACGCTCTCGGTCGAGGCGGGCATGGACTTCATCAGCGCGCTGCAGCGCAACTGCGCGTCGCGCAAGCTCGATCCGCTGAACGAGGAGCTGCTGCGCATGACGAAGGAGATCCAGGTCGGCTCGTCGCGCCGCGAGGCGCTGCGCAACATGGCCGAGCGCTGCCGCCAGCCGGATCTGCGGGCGGTCGCGTTCGCGCTGATCCAGGCGGACGAGCTGGGCGTGTCGATCGGCGCGATCCTGCGCATCCAGTCCGAGCAGCTGCGCGCGCGGCGGTTCGACCGCGCGGAGAAGCTGGCGGCGGAAGCGCCGACGAAGATGCTCGGGCCCCTGATGCTCTGCATCTTCCCGGCCGTGTTCATCATCCTCCTCGGGCCCGTCCTGTCGCAGGCCCTGAAGGGACTGCTGTAATTTTTCACGAAGAGAAGGAGCGACATGTCTGAACGACTGGAACTGCTGATCGTCAACGGCGCGCTCGCGGGCCGCCGGTTCTCGGTGCCGAAGGGCGGCCTGCGCCTCGGGCGCGCGTCCGCGTGCGACATCGCCATCCCCGATGAGGAGCTTTCGCGCAACCACGCGATGTTCGAGCCGCATGCATCGGGCGCGCTGACAGTCCTCGATCTCGCGAGCGCCAACGGCACGCTCGTCAACGGCGAGAACATCGGCGAGGACGTCCGCCGGCTCAAGGCGGGCGACGTGATCGAAGTCGGCGCGACGCTGGTGAAGGTCGTGCCGGAGGGCGCGGCCGATGCGCCCGCACCGACACCTGCACCGACACCTGCACCGGCACCTGAACCCACACCTGCACCCACGCCCGCACCGGCGGACACGGCGGCGGGATCGGTCGATCTCGGTCTGGGCGGCGCACCGGCGGACGGCGCG
>JAFUEM010000004.1 GCA_017463935.1 Kiritimatiellia bacterium | reverse complement strand
GGTCACGAAGGCGGGCGCGGTCCCCGGCCTCGCCTCCGCCTCCGTCACGCTCGCCGCCCGGAGCGCGGCGGGAAAAAATATGATATACTAATAAGTTAACTGCCCACCCGATAATCTCTACGAGCGGTTGACACAACAGAAACAAACCGATAAACTCTAACGAAAGGAACAGAAAATGGCACGTGCATATAACTTTTCGGCGGGTCCCGCCACGCTTCCCCTGGAAGTGCTGCAGCAGGTTCAGAACGACCTCGTCGACTACAAGGGAACCGGCATGTCGGTGATGGAGATGTCCCATCGCGGCAAGGACTACGATGCGATCCACCAGGAGGCGATCGCGACATTCAAGGAACTGTGCGGACTGGGCGACGAGTGGTCCGTCATCTTCGTGCAGGGCGGCGCGTCGATGCAGTTCGCGATGATCCCGATGAATTTCCTCGGCGCGGGGCAGACCGCGGACTACGTCAATTCCGGAACGTGGGGCAACAAGGCGCTCAAGGAAGGCAGGAAGATGGCCGCGCTGCGCGGCGCGACGGTGAACGTCGCGGCCGACTGCCAGAAGGACATCCCGACGCGCCAGCCGACCGCGTTCAACTGGACGAAGGGCGCGGCGTACGCGCACATCTGCACGAACGAGACGATCTCCGGCGCCGAGATGAAGACGATCCCCGACGTCGAGGCCCCGCTCATCGGCGACATGAGCTCCGACATCCTCAGCTGCGAACGCGACTACAGCAAATTCGCGATGTTCTACGCCGGCGCGCAGAAGAACCTCGGCCCGTCGGGCATGGCGGTCGTCGCGATCCGCAGCGACTTCGCGGAGAAGGGGCCCGAGGCGATCCCGACGATGCTCCAGTACCGCACCTACACGAAGGACAACTCGCTCTACAACACGCCGCCGACCTGGGGCATCTACGTCTTCGGCGAGACGATGAAGTGGGTCAAGCGCATGGGCAAGGAGAGGCTGTTCGCGCTCAACGCGGAGAAGGCGAAGAAGCTCTACGACACGATCGACGCGAGCGACTTCTGGACGCCGACGGCGGTCCGGGAGTTCCGCTCCAACATGAACGTCACCTGGCGCATCAAGGGCGGCGACGAGGCGCTGGAGAAGAAGTTCATCGACGAGGCGAAGGCGCTCGGCATGAGCTCGCTCAAGGGGCACCGCTCCGTCGGCGGCCTGCGCGCGTCGATCTACAACGCGTTCCCGATGGCGGGCGTCGATGCGCTCGTCGCGTTCATGAAGGACTTCGAGGCCCGGAACGGCTGAGACCGCCATGGACAACGGCATGAAGGCTCCGCCCAGCAACGTCGAAGCCGAGCGCGCGGTGCTCGGCTCGATCCTGCTGGACTCCACCGGCCGCAACGGCGACCGCGTGATGGACCTCTGCCAGACCGGCGGCATCGTTCCCGACACGTTCTTCGATCCGCGCAACCGCGTCGTCTACGAGACGATGTCGCGGATGAAGCGCGAGAACAAGCCGCTCGATCCGCTCACGCTCATGGACGAGCTGAGGGCCGACGCGCGCTTCGAGACGATCGGCGGCGCGGGCTACGTCCAGTCGCTCATCGACCAGGTGCAGACGACGGCGAACGCCGAGTACTACCTGACGATCATCCGGCAGAAGCACCTGCGGCGCACGCTGATCGACTGCGCGGCCCACGTCATCGACAAGAGCTACGACGAGAGCGAGTATCCCGATCCGCAGATCGTGCTCGGCGAGGCGGAGAAGGACTTCCTCGCGATCGGCGCGGGCGGCGACCGCACGCTGCCGTGGTCGGAGGCGGTGGAGGCGAGCTTCCGCCGTATCGACCGGATGTTCTCGTCCGACGGCACGACGTTCGAGGGGCTGTCGACGGGCCTGACGCACCTCGACGAGAAGCTCCAGGGCCTCAAGCCGAGCGAGATGATCGTCATCGCGGCGCGCCCGTCGGTCGGCAAGACGTCGCTCGCGATGAACATCGCCGAATCGGCCGCGCTCGGCCAGATGCTGACCGTCAAGGGCGGGATGTATCCGCCCGTCGCGGTGGACGGCGGCCGGTCGCATCCCGTGCTCATCTTCTCGCTGGAAATGCCGGTCGAGGCGCTCACGAAGCGCATGGTCGCGGGGCGCGCGCACATCAACATGTGGCGGCTGAACCGCAACCTCGTCGCGCGCAGCGAGAAGGAGGCGATGACGCAGGCGCTCTTCGCGTCGGTGAACGACCTCAAGTCCGCGCCGATCTACGTGGACGACGCGGCGGGGCTGGACATCATGGATCTGCGCGCGCGCGCGCGCCGCATGAAGAAGGCGCACGGCATCGAGCTCATCGTCATCGACTACCTGCAGCTGTGCCGCTGCAATGAAAAGGCGAAGCAGAGCCGCCAGCTGGAGGTGAGCGAGATCTCGCAGCAGATCAAGGCGATGGCGAAGGAGCTGAAGATTCCCGTCATCGTGCTGTCGCAGCTTTCGCGCGCGAACGAGCAGCGCGGCGACAAGGAGGAGAAGCCGAAGCTGTCGGACCTGCGCGATTCGGGCGCGATCGAACAGGATGCGGACGTCGTCTTCCTGCTGCGCCGTCCGTCGCGGACGTCGACGTCGAAGGACGCGAACGACGAGCAGCTGGCGATCATCGACGTCGCGAAGAACCGCAACGGCGAGATCGGCGAGGTGCGGGTGAATTTCGTGCGCGAGTACACGCGCTTCGAGGACCGGCCGCTGCCGGCGAAGGAGGACGACGGCTACACGTCGGAGCCGCACGTGCAGCGGCAGGAATACGCACAGGACACGTTCAACTAGGCGTCGGGGGAAAGACCATGGCGGAAGAAGTCAAGGAGAAGTTGCTGGAGGTCGAGGAGGTCCGCCAGCGGATCGAGGAGCTGCGGCGGAAGGTCGCGGAGATGGCGGCCTACATCCAGGTCGACGCGCGGCGCGCGCGGCTGGGCGAGCTGGAGGCGCAGCAGGCGTCGGGCGACTTCTGGAACAACCCGGCGAAGGCGCGCGAGGTGATCGCCGCGACGAACGCGGAGCGCGCGTACGTGAATCCCTACGATTCGCTCCTGAAGACGGTCGACGACGCGGCGGTGATGCTGGAACTCGCGGAGATGGAGGAGGGCGAGGCGCAGCAGACGGCGCTGAAGGATACGCTCGCGGAGTGCGCGAAGGCCGATGCGTATTTCGGCAAGCTGCGCCTCCAGTCGCTGCTGGGCGGCAAGTTCGACGCGTGCAACGTGTTCGTGAAGCTCCACGCGGGCCAGGGCGGCACCGAGGCGTGCGACTGGGTGGCGATGCTCTACCGCATGTACCAGCGCTACGCCGAGTCGCAGGGCTGGAAGGTCGAGGAGTACGATGTGCAGCCGGGCGAAGAGGCGGGCTACAAGGACGTCTATTTCCGCGTCGAGGGGCCGTATGCGTTCGGGATGCTCAAGGCCGAGCGCGGCATCCACCGCCTCGTCCGCATTTCGCCGTTCGACGCGAACAAGCGCCGCCAGACGAGCTTCGCCTCGATGGAGACGGTCGCGGAGATCAACGACGACATCGACGTGGAGATCAAGGATGAGGATCTGCGCATCGACACGTACCGGTCGGGTGGCGCGGGCGGCCAGCACGTCAACAAGACGGATTCGGCGGTGCGCCTGACGCACCTGCCCACCGGCATCGTCGTCGCCTGCCAGAAGGAGCGTTCGCAGCACATGAACAAGGAAAAGGCGATGAACATGCTGCGCGCCCAGCTGTACGAATACTACGAGGACCAGAAGAAGGCCGAGATGGACCGCTTCTACGGCGCGAAGTCGGAGAACGGCTGGGGCTCGCAGATCCGCTCCTACGTCTTCTGTCCGTACACGATGGTCAAGGATCTGCGCACCGAGTACGAGACGAGCGACGTCAACGGGGTGATGGACGGCCATCTGCAGCCGTTCATCGAATCGTGGCTCCAGATGAAAGCCACGGGCAAGTGACGCGCGAACTGTCGAGAAGAGCCACTTTCCCGTTGCTTTCGGCAGCCGGCTTGTGATATAATTTTACCGTTCCCGCAGGGGAAGTTGATCTTTGATAGCGGCGGGCGCCCTTGGCCCGCCAACGGCTCGAAATCGGAAGGCGCGTTCACGAACGGCTTCTCCGATGAAGGGCAGAACCTTGCGAAGCCGTGCAGAGAAGGCGGCGGACCAAGGTGTTGGGTGCTCCCAAAAGGACCCCGACACGTACGCAACAGCGTATGACGCTTGGATAGAAAATCGCCAATTTTCAATTATGAAAGCGGAATACGAAGGTTGCGCTGCGTGGTAACCACGTGGCGTGCTTTCTGATCATGTTTTCATAAGGGCGTTTGGCGATGCCTCTATTCAGACGTGAGAAGTTTAAGGCACGCCACTTTTCTTTTCCGCGCCTCGGGGCGGCGGGCCTATCGAAGTAGAAGTGCGGAGAAAGTTGAGACGAAACGTGATCTGTTCGAGAAGGACCTACGCGGGGTTGGTGTTGGTTCTGGCCGTCCCAGTGCTTTGCGCAGCAATCTTTGGCTGTGTGGCAACAAACATCCCCCCGCCTGACAGACGGGTGACGATTAGTGCAGATTTGGGCACTAAGGTTTATGTTACTGATGCACGATGCGCAAAAGGCAAGAGTGACTACGCGACCTTTCAGGCTAATGTCGTCAACAATACGTCCCGCGATCTTGGGGTGGAATGGCGCGTCGTGTGGCTTGATGAAGATGGTATTACAATTGACTCGCTTGTGTCGACCTGGAATAAAGTCATGTTGGCTCCCAATGATATCCAGGCTTTGAAAACGACTGCGCCCCGCATGGATGCAGCGGATATGCGTTTCTATGTTCGTAAATTGCGTTGAAAGTTGTCGTCGAAGAGTTAAACATCAAAACCAGAAAGGTCTGCCATGAATTTAACCAGAAGCATTTTTAAGTTTGCCGCGACCACTCTCGTTATAGCCGGAGTTTCGGGTTGCACAACACAGACGCGCCGCTACGCCGCGAACGAAACCCGCGCGACGGTCGCGGGGTTCTCGGAGGAGGATATCGACGACACGGTGGCAAGAGCCGTCCAAAGCATATATGCCCTTGACCGGATCATATTGTGCGAAGGGGCGAACCATGCGGTTGTCATTGTCGAAGATGTGGTCAACGATACGGCATCTCGCGGTTACGATGCCGCCGTGCTTGCCGAATCCATCGGTCAGTCTTTGCGTGAGGAGCTGACCAATGGCGGAAAGGTGATCGTCTACAACCGGGAAGCCGCGCAGTATGCGGCCGTACGCGTTGCTCCGCAGTATATCCTCAAGGGGCGATTGACGCAGCGTAACATGCGCCAAGATGATGGCGATCGGCAGATTGAGTACAACTTGAACCTGACGCTGATCGAAATCCAGACGGGCCTTGAATTTTGGCAGAAGCGCGTCCATGTTGGAAAACTTGCCGCCAAATCGAATGCATTCTGAGAATTTCCCATCCACACAACAAAGCAGAAAGGAACAAAAAGATGAAGACAGAATTGGCCATCGTGACATTCATGGCAGTGTCATTGGCTTTTGCGCAGGAATTTACATTAGAAGAAATTCCTGAGGTCACGGCAGAAGTCGCTGCGGCAGAAAATGACGACTTGGCAATCAAGGTTGGTGCGACTGTGGAAGCAAAAGACGCATCAGCCTTACTAGAAGAGAAGTTTGATGAGTTTCGCGCGGAGAAGCGCAAAACTCATGCGCAATGGGATTGGGGAACGCCAGACGAAAGAGGAGATATCTATATTAAGGCGGAATGGTCGGTCGATTTGGATGCAACGCAGCCCGAGTTTGTCAAGACCCGCTGGTTCGCATTTGAGAAGGCGTATATGCGCGCACTTGCGGATTATATCACCGACACATACGGAAAGTTTGTCGGCAAGACAATCAGCAGTGAGTTCGGGGATGACTCGACCGACGCGGGCAATATCGCAGAGAAACCTTCGGCGACACTGCGGGAAAAAATCGGCATGCTGGCAGAGGCGAAGATTGACAAGGCCTTGGCTGCAGAAGGTGTGCCTGAGTCGCAATATAAGGGCAAAGATCTTGTTGCAAAGAAAGAACTGGCCCATGATGCGCTGACAAAGAGCATGGCAAAGCGTGCCATTCATGATGCATCCGGTTGTATCCCAATCAAGACGTTTGAGGCATTCAACGACAAGAATTACCGCATCGGCGTTATCATAAAAGGCGGCCCGCAGTGCAAGTCGTTGGCGAAGTGCTTCAAGATGAAGAAACGTCCGATGCTTGTCAAATCGGGAAAATCCTGGGGAGAGATTTGTCCGTCCGAACAAGATATGCTTCAGGAGTTCGGTGCTCGCTTGTATTTTGATGAAACCGGCACCCCGTCGCTTATCAGCTATGGGCAGTTCGGCACATCATACACCGGCAAGAACAAAGCCATGTTCGAACGCTTTGAGAAACAGGCCAAGCATCAGGCGATCATGCTGGCAGATTCGAAAATATCCGAGTTTATAAGCAGTATGATGGATGCAACCGATGATTCGCCTGAGATTGGTATCGACATGCAGGATGCGATTTCAGTCTATAGCGACGATACGACCTCAGAAGACAGCAGAGTTGCCATCATGGACAAATATCGCAAGAGTTTCAAAGTGACAACGAGCATGGACATGTCTGGCATTACGACTGTCTATGGACCGAAAATGGTCACACATCCGTCGGGCCATAAGGTTGCAATCGTCGTGCGTCGCTGGAGCTTTGCACAGGTGGACGCGATAAAGGAGATGGGACGACTGGAAAAGGAAGTGGAGAAAAGGGGTGCTGTCCAGCCTGCTGCAAAACCAAATCAGTCCACTGACGGATCTGGCGTGCGCTCCGGTGCGACATACGATTTCTAAGTAACATGTCAAGTGCGACAGAAAGGATTGTGTATATGAATTACGTGATCTTTTTCATAGCGGGCTTTTTGGCCGCGTTGGGCTCGTTCGCACAGGCGAATGAGGGACCAATTGTTGCGACGGGCAGTGGATCGACCTACCGTGCTGCTGTCAACGAGGCTCTTGTGGTGGCGCTTGAGCAGCACGGCGGTTTTCATATGTCATCGACAGAGCGGTCGGCCCTCGTGTCGTCGTCGTCAGGATTATCGCTTGATCGCGATGGCAGGCTGTCCGAAAGCGAGCGCAATGAAATCGACGAAGCCATTGCGCAGGCCTCGCAAAAATGGGCGAGCGGCAAGATCGCGGGATACACGGTATTGACGAATGCATACGATCCACAGGCGCGCAAGTACACAGTCGAGCTGGAAGTTCGCTTCCCGGCGAAGTACGAGCCGCCGGGGCGCGCCCCCGATGCGTTGCGGCGGATGGTGGTGACGACGTTCAATGTGAGAAACCGGAATTTTGCTTGGCATGGGCAGTCGGTCGACTCTATTGAATGGGTGTTTGCGTTGGGTAATGCGCTCAATGCCGATCTCACCCAGACGCGGAAGTTCACCATGCTGGACAGGGAGTACGACAAGGAGGTCAATGCCGAACTCGCCCGGTTGACTGCGTCAAATGCTTCGCCAGAAGATGCGGCCCGTTTGAATCAGAAGCTCGCTGCGGATTATCTGATCGTTGGCGAGGTTGAATTGAGCGATGTGCAGTCGCCGGCCGTCAACCCGATGACAGGACAGTCCGTCGGAAGCGGCCCTGCCCTTTTCGCGACTGTCAATTTTCGTGTCTTGATTGCGCCCACGGGGCAGCAGAAGTGGTCGGATACGATTCGCGTTGATTCGTCAGAGTTCCCGGAAAGGGACCTCAAGTCGTTTATGGCTTCGACTGCGGAGTGGGCCGCGGCCTTGACCTGCAAGAGCATCATGGAGAACATTTTGCCGCTTGAAGTCGTGGGCGTCAGCTCTGGTTTGCTCATCATCGGCGAAGGCGGGCGGCAAGTTGCTAACGGACAGCGTTTTTCCGTCAACGCGTTGGGCGAGGACGTTCGCGATACGCGCACGGGAGAAGTCATTGATGCGATTGAAATCCCCGTTGCCGTTTGCGAAATAGTCTCTGTGCAGCCGAAGTTGAGCTATGCCAAGCTGATCTCCGGAGAGTTGTGCGACGTCAAGGTTGGCGCGCGGCTGCGCCCGCTTCTGGAAGAACCGCCGATCTCCAGAGGATCGACCGGCACGACAACAACAATTAAAGTCAATTCCAACGGCGGAGTCGTCGTTCCTTTCTAGGAGAACGTAAAATGGGCAGCAAATCGATTTATGGTCTGTGTCTGGCGGCGCTCGCGGCTGTTGCCGCAACGCCAGCCTGTGCGCAACTTCGTCCGGGCGAGGGAATCGCCAACAACCATGCCGTCGGCAACGACGCACGCGACGTTGTTTTCATCGCGCGAGGGGGTGAGAACGCCTACGGCTACCGCTCGTATGACACACTAATCGGGTTGACATTTCTGCCGTGGGCGGTGCCGAATTCGGAGTCCACCGTGAGGGGGCTGCGCTTCAATTTCGGCTGGGGCCGCTATGCGGCGACATACGGCCTTGATACGGGAGCATTTTCCAACAGCGGTGATTTTTGCGGCATCGGCGCCACCTTTTTTGCGAACGTCACATCGCGGAATGCGACAGGCGTCCAGATCGCGGGTGCCAACATCGTTGGAGGAACGGCGAAAGGATTGCAGATTGGACTTGTCAACTACGCCGATCGATTGGAAGGCGTCCAGATTGGCGTCATCAATTTTGCCATGACGCAATGGACTCTTCCGATCATCAACATCGCATGGTAGAGCGCCGACATGAAGATGCGGAACATGCTCGCGGGAATCATCCTTTGCTGTGTGGCGCTCTCCGGGTGCCGCACGACAAGGGATATTCTGGTCGATTACGAAAAAGACCTCTCGATCGGCAACTATGAACGTGCCTGTGTCGAGGTGTCGGCGAAGGCGAAGACTGCGGGCGTGGATCAATTGATGTGGCAGCTGCTGGCCGGCAGCGCTTACTATATGTCTGGCCGTTCGGCGGAGGCGATTGCGCAGTTCGATGCTGCCGAAGATGCGTTTGAAGAATATGATAAGAGCTCTGTCTTCGAGCGTGGCGGAGAAGGCCTTTGGGCGATGCTGAACAACGACAAGTCGCTTTCGTATGACGGCGGGGGAGAAGATCGTGTCTTCACCTGTCTTTACAAGGCTGTCGATTACATGACGCAGGGGCGCATCGCCGCAGCCCGATCGGAGTTTCGCCGCGCGGCTCTCCATCAAGAGGACTGGATTGACGAACGGCGCAAGGATATTGCGGCGGCAGAGGAAAAAATGGAGGATGAAACGGCTGCGCACTTGCGCCAGAATGGCGGTAATCGGATGGAACAGGCGCGTTACGTCAATACTATTCTCACGGATGCAAGTTTCGTGGCCGAGATGCAGAAGGAATACGGATACAATGTCTTCTCGTCTGGCAATCTTGCGACAATGCGACGTGATGATTATGTCAATCCGTATCTGCAGCATCTGACCGGCATTTTCCGCTGGCTCAATTCCCAGGACAGAGGCAACGGCGCGGCGGAAATGTTGCGCCACGCATCAGAAATCGTTTCAAATCCTGTCGTCGACGCCGACTATTCCGATTGCCTCAATCGCAGACCGCCTGTGAATCAGGTCTGGATTTATGCGGAAGACGGGCTTTGCCCGCATCGAGAGGAGTTTGTCATCCATCTGCCGCTGATCCTCATCCCGTATGCCAATCGCTACGTGCAATATGCCGGCGTGGCATTTCCGCGTCTGAAGAAGCGCGCGGCCGCCGCGCAAAACTGGACTGTCAGGGCCGGTCATGCGGTTCAGCCGTTCAGCCTGCTGGCGGACATTGACAAACTGGTGAAGACGGAATACGATGTCTATATGCGCGGCGCTGTCAAGCGAGAGCTGACGCGCGCCGTCATGAAGGTCTGCGCGCAGATCGCGGCGGGTATTGCGGCAGAAAAAGCAAGGGAGCGCAGCCGTGACAAGGCGGCACGAGGCGAAGACAACCGTCGCGAGCAGACGACGTTCTGGATACTCAAAGCGGTTCAGTCGTTGTTTGCCGTTGCAGACTATGCCACAACATCGGCCGATATACGGTCATGGACGAGTCTTCCTAAATGTGTGCGTGTCATACGCGTGGAGCGACCTTCTGATGGGAAGATTGCCGTAGATGCAGGGGCCGAACGAGTGGAACTGATCGTGCCCGAAGGGAATACGATCGTGTTCTTGCGAAAGCCGGCTCTGCACGCCCAAACGGTTGTCAAACAAGTTACATTTCCAAACAGCTAGAGGAGGTCTACGAATATGGGTGTCTGGAATATGAAATGTTGTGAGATTGCCGTTGTTGCGTGCTGCTTTGCCGGTTGCGCTTCCCGTCCGTCGGCGGAGGCGCGGGCTGCATTGTGCGCAATGGCGGAGGCTCAGGGTGCCGAGATTGGGGCGGCCATAAAGGAAGTCGAGACTGTTGAAATGTGCAAGGCTTTGGATTCCTGCTTCTCGCAGGAAGAACTGGAGGAGCTGCGTGTCATCTTCTCGGATCGGCAGGTTCGTCAGTTGATGCAGACCAGCCCTGTCGATATGGATGCGCTGGATTCGCGTATCAAAGAGCTGTCGCATTCGGACGCATTGTTGAAGTTTGGCGACGCGGATTTGAGGCGTAGAATTTTCCCCTGTACCGAACGACACGATAACTCCGACAACGGAAAGGAGAGGGTTAGATGACGACAGAAGAAGCCACTGAGGTTCTGAAGAAGAAAGTTCTTTGCTTTCTTCCTCCGCTATCGTTGAAGACTGCGACATTATTGGTGATGGCGGCATGCGCGATTGCGGTAATTGTCGGTGTCATTAATTTGTTGTATCTCTGCTTCGCATATGGGTTGGACGTCCTGAATGTTGCTGGCTCTCTCGTTGGCATCATGCACACGGTCGCGCTCCTTGTATTCTTTGCGGTGTTGCTTCGCAATCAAAAATAAAAGCAGAAAGGAATCGGACATGGAGCCGAATAACCATAGTGAAAATATCGAATCTCTATTGGAGTTGCAGCGATCATCGGATCGGATCGCTGAAGGCCAGCAGAAGACCGCTGCGGACGCCTCTTTGCTGGATGCTCCGCCGCGACAACCGTCGGCTATGGCGTCCGCTGGCACGGGAACTTGGGAGCAATCGGCCGATACGAAATTCATTATCGTAAAATGGCTTTATTTCATGTATATACTCTGGAATATTGTCGATACGATCGCATGCGTCGCCTGGTTCGTTTTTCTGATAAGAAATAGATATGTGCAGGGCCTTGCCTGGCTGCCGTGGCTCGTCTGGCCGGTTGCGCTCTTTTTCAATCGCCTTGTCTACGAAATCGGAATCGCGCTCTTTGAGGCCATTAAGCATCTTCGCCAGATTCGAGATGAACTGCGCAAGCTTGGCGTGCGATGAAATTCCTCAAACCCGCAATCTCCAACCTGTAAGGAAGAAAGGACACATAAAATGAAATCGACTATGATGAGTGCTTTGGTGATCAGTTCGGTCTGCATTCTTGCCGGATGCAAAGAAACATATGAGAATCCAGAGAAGTTTCTGGAAAAGTATGTTGTCCAGGATTGTGTCAACACAATATGGACGCAGCAGATGTTGGCAGAACGAAAACTCAAAGGCCCTTTTGTCTCCAACATCCATCTTGAGCAGCGCAGCACGCTGATGGGCCCGTTGACGGCTGTGTGCGCGACACTTCGATTTGAACCGGTTTCGAAAGAGACGATTTATATCCAAGAGCCGCTATTCCCCAATTCGCCGTATTCGATCAGTGAAGTCGTGCGCGCCAAGGATATAGGAGATAGCCTCGAAGCAACGATTTCCGTCTTGCGTGCGAAAATGGACGACGGCGTCTATGCACCTGTCGATCGCGTTGGTCGCGATGACATCCAAGGTTGGGGGCTCGTTGGCGCGTTATCCGTTCTTGATCCTGCAAAGTGCGAGGCTGGACTTGCCGAGTTGCTGAAGAAGGTGACGCCTGAAAATCTTGTTCCTTTTGTTCGCAGCGTCGCTCCCTACGCCAAGAATGGACAAATGGATTACATAAACGACAAGCAGAGTCTTCAACAATTGTCCGATGTACTTTCTGCATTTAAGGCGGCATGCGTTAAAGACCAGCAATTGGCCCGCGCAATGCCGAAAGAAAATATTGCTGATGTGGATCGGCTACTTGGTCTGCTCAAGAGCAAGGGCGCCACGGTTCGCGGACTTGACGAAATCAAGAGCGATGCCAATCGTAGCGTCTTCGTTGCCAAGGGCCATCAACTTTATACCTCGATTGTGGCGGCAAATGCCGAAAGAGAGGCCATGGGATTGGAATCTGTGTGGCCGAAGACAAAACAGGCTTTATCATCAGACAAGGATGATATTGCCGGTAGCGCATTTGCCAATTCCAGCGACTACTTTAGGATTGCGCTTGATGTAGACAATGGTTTGGAGGCACCTTATTTGGCGGGTGTCGGCAAGGAGACGATTTTTAGCGACAATCGTTCACAATGGAGCATTGTAATGGACGACGGCACTTTGAGTGAAAAAAATGATCAGACGCCAGCTCTTATTTCAGCCAACTTCGACTGTTCCAAACTGCGTGTGAAATGGCGCGGAAATGAACCTGATGCCGACAGGGTAATACCGATTAGTTCGTGTCCCGGAATTGGCAATGCGGGTATCGTTGTGATATATAAAGGCGGGGCGGCAACATTCTTGACGGCAGACAGGGTCACGCTTCGCAATATTTACGGTGGACGATCCGTGGATGCGGCAGGCGGTTATCTGACGCCCGATGGAATCGTGACGCTGCAGAAGTAGTCCTGAGGTTTTGAGATTTTACATCACTACAAGGAGGCGTGAATCATGACGTTCGTACTTAATATTCTCTGGTTCGCTTTTGTCGGATTGTTTTCTGGCATTGCATGGAGCCTCATCGGGCTTCTGTGGTGCGCAACGGTTGTCGGCATCCCATTTGGCATCGCATGCTTTCGCATCGCCCGATTCGCGTTCTTGCCATTTGGCAAGGATATCATTCCCGCTGCCTTGATTGGTGAGAGGGCAATGGCCGGATCGACCCTGTTCAATGTGTTATGGGTTGTCCTTTTTGGATTCTGGTTTGCGCTTTACTATGCGTTGGCAGGTCTTTTCTTCTGCGTGACGATTATCGGGATCCCGCTTGGCGTGGCTTGTTTCAACTTGTCCAAGGCCTCGTTCGCGCCGCTAGGCAAGCGCGTTGTGAGCAAGACCGTCGCCAAGGAAGCGCGTGCGCGTCAGGCGAGAGAGCAAGTAGAAAAGGCGTTCACCAAATAGCAAATTCGTGCGGAGCATATCGCCATTCAATCTTATTCCATCCAAACAATAGAAAGGACACCTAAAATGAAAGCACGAAACCTCATCGCCGCCGCGCTGTTTGCGGCACTCGGCTCGCTGCAAACTGCACGGGCTGAGGGAGCGCCGACATGGACGTTTACATATAACACGTCGACCAAGACCGCAACGTTGACGAAAGTGACGGCAGCCGAAGGGGAGGAAATCCCAGCCGAACTGTCGCTGCCTTCCAGCGTTAACGGCTATACGGTCACGGCCGTCGGCAACAATTCATTTCAGGGGCTGGCGATTACAAGCCTGACAATCCCCAATACGGTGACGACGATCGGCTATGGCGCGTTTGCGAACTGCACGGCTCTGGAGTCGGTCGTGTTCCCCGATTCGCTGAAGACGATCGAAGGCCCCGGCAACAGCGCCTATAAGGGCGCATTTAATGGCTGCACGGCGCTGAAGAGCGTCAAGTTCGGCAGTGGTCTCGTGACCATCGGCAGCGGCAACAGCAGTGCGCGCACGGATAATCCCGACTATTACGCTTACACGGGCGCGTTCGG
>JAFUEM010000271.1 GCA_017463935.1 Kiritimatiellia bacterium | reverse complement strand
GACCGGCGCGGACGCCGGCGGCCCTCGCCCGCGCCGTCCGCCGCCTCGGCGGCGAAGTCGCGCAGCCCCAGCGCCGCGACGTGCGCGTCGTAACCGGGGATCTTGTCGTGGTACGCCGCCGCGACGCGCCGGAGCGCCATCACCTGCCGCGTGCTCAGCGAGTGCCGCCGCTCGAACTGCTCGGCGAGACTCTCAACGAAGCTCTTGTCATCGTAGATCTTCTTGCCCTTCTTGACGACCGGCCGCCATTCGCCGACGGTCTTGAGGAGCGCGAGGAGCCCGGGGATCGCCGGGTCGGAATCCTTGCCGGAAAAGCCGCTCGGCACGAACTCGGCCAGCTTCTCGCGGATCGCATCGCAGTCCGGCAGCTCGTCCGCGTTCTCGCCGACGGCGCGCGCGAGGATCGCGAACTGCTTGGGCGACAGGCTCCGGCCGCGGTCGAACTGGTCGCGGAGACTCTTCAGGAACGGGTTCTTCAGCATGTCGCCGATGCGGTCCATCACGTCGAAGCAGTACCGGACGAGCTCGTCGTCGGCCTTCTGCGGGATCATCGAGGCGCCCGCGCCGATGCCGTTCTCCTTCAGCGTCTGCTCCGCGCCGGGGATCTGGTCGGCGTAGAGCGAGACCATCCGCACGAGGAACTCCAGCTGGCGCGCGCTCAGGGGCGTGCGGCCCTCCTCCATCTGGCGCTTGACGCTCTCGACGAACGCCTTGTCGTCGTAGACGCGCTTGCCGACGGTCTTCGGCTCCTTCCACGTCTGCACCTGGTCGAGGAGCGAGAAGACGAGCTGGAACTTGTCGGTGCCGGGCGGCGCGGGCTGCGCCTCCTTGAGCGCCGCGAGGAACTGCGCGTAGAAGTCGGAGAGCATCGCGTTCATCGGCTCGCCCTCCGTCTCCACCTTGTCGAGCTCCGCCTCCATCTCGGCGGTGTAGCCGACGTTGAAGAGCCGGTCGAGCTTCGCCGTCAGCCAGTCGCAGACGAGGATGCCGCGCTCAAGCGGGATGAGCTTGCGCTTGTCCGTCGTCGCGTAGTCGCGCGCCTTCAGCGTCTCGATCGTCGCCGCGTACGTCGACGGACGGCCGACGCCGTTCTCCTCCAGCGCCTTGATGAGCGACGCCTCGGAATAGTGCGCAGGCCCCTTCGTCTGCTTCTCGTCCGCGAGCCAGCGCACCGCGTCCAGGACCTCCCCTGGCGCGAGCGGCGGCAGCGCCGCCACCTCGTCGGAATCCGCGTCCTCCTCGTCGTCCGCCTTTTTCTTCTTGAGCGCGAGCTTCATCACCTTCAGGAAGCCCTCGAAGACGATCTCGGTCGCCGACGCGGTGAAGAGGTAGGTGTGCAGGAGCCCGCCCTTGCGCGCCGCGAGCGTGACGGTCCGGACCGTCGTCTGCGCGTCCGCCATCTGGCTCGCGACGAACCGCCGCCAGACGAGATCGTAGAGCTTGAGCTCCGCCGACTCGAACTTCGCCTCCTGCGGCGTGAGCGCGACGTTCGTCGGGCGGATCGCCTCGTGCGCCTCCTGCGCGCCGCCCTTCGACTTGAAGAAGTTGGGCTTCGCGGGATAGAACGATTCGCCCCACGCGCCGACGATGAAGTCCTTCGCCGCCGCGCGCGCCTGCTCCGACACGTTCACCGAGTCCGTTCGCATGTAGGTGATGACGCCGCGCTCGTAGAGCGCCTGCGCGAGCTTCATCGTCTTGCCGGGCGAGAACCCGAGCACGCTCGAGGCCGCCTGCTGCAGCGTCGACGTCGTGAACGGCGGCAGCGCGTGCCGCGCCTTCGCCTGCGCCTTGAGATCCGTGACCTCGAGCTCCGCGCCCGCGAGGTCCAGGAGGAGGTTGTTCGCCTGCTGCTGCTCCTTGATCTCCGGCTTGCCGCCGTCGAGCCGCGCGAGCCGCGCGACGAACCTGCCCGCGCCGTCGCGCTTCTGCGCCTCGACGCCCATGAGGAAGTAGCTCTCGGGCTTGAACGCGTCGATCTCGCGCTGGCGCTCGACCAGGAGCCGCAGCGCCACCGACTGCACGCGCCCCGCGCTCAGGCTGCGGTTGTTCGCGCACTGGATGTACTTCCACAGGAGCGGCGAGACCTTGTAGCCCACGAGCCGGTCGAGGATGCGGCGCGCCTGCTGCGCGTCGACGCGCGGCATGTCGATGTCGTGCGCCTCGGCGACGGCCTTCACGACGGCCGGCTTCGTGATCTCGTTGTAGGTGACGCGGCGGAACGGCTTCGCGCCCGCGACGGGGGCGAGCACCTCCTTCAGGTGCCACGCGATCGCCTCTCCCTCGCGGTCGGGGTCGCTCGCGAGATAGATTTCGTCGGACGCCTTGACCGCCGCCTTCAGCTCGCCGACGACCTTTTCCTTGCCTTCCGAGATGACGTACGTCGGCTCGAACGTCCACCGGCCCTCGCCGGCGGGCGTGATCTTGATCGATCCGTTCCCCTTCGGCAGGTCGCGGATGTGCCCGACCGAGCTCTTGACGGTGAACTCGCCGCCGAGGTATTTTCCAATCGTCTTCGCCTTCGCCGGCGATTCCACAATCAGCAGTTTCTTGCCCATGTCACGGACTCTCCCTTGGTCTTTTCCTGTTGCATATTGTTTCCAATATACACTTATTGGCGGCAGAAGTCAAGCACGAGCCGTTCCTTTTTTTGCGTCAGTTCGAGCGCGGGGATCGTCAGCGCGCCGTGACCGTCACGGTGCGCGACGCCCGCCGAACCGCCGAAACGCCACCGCACGGCGGGCGCGGCGGCGAACGCGGGCGACT
>JAFUEM010000270.1 GCA_017463935.1 Kiritimatiellia bacterium | reverse complement strand
CGGCTGGAGAAGCTGCTCGCGGACGCGCTCGCGGCCGATCGCATCACCGACGCGGATTTTTACCGCAAGACGATCAAGACGCTGTATCCGGACTGGGAGGGCCAGCCGCCGGCAGCAACGAAGGAAGAAGCGCAACAATGAGTCTCTCTGTTGGAATCGTGGGACTGCCGAACGTCGGCAAGTCCACTCTGTTTAACGCATTGACGAAGAAGCAGCAGGCCGCGGCCGAAAACTATCCGTTCTGCACCATCGAGCCGAACACCTCGATCGTCGAGGTCAAGGACGCGCGGCTGGAGGCGCTCGCCAAGATCGACAACCCCGCGAACATCATCCGCGCGACCGTCGAGTTCACCGACATCGCCGGGCTCGTGAAGGGCGCGTCGAAGGGCGAGGGGCTCGGCAACAAGTTCCTCGCCAACATCCGCGCGTGCGACGCCGTGCTGCATGTCGTGCGCTGCTTCGAGAACGACGACATCATCCACGTCCAGGAAGGCGGCAACAAGTCCGCGCCCATCGATCCGGCGGGCGACGCGGAGGTGATCGAGACGGAACTCATCCTCGCGGACATGGAGCAGCTCCAGCGGCGCTACGACAAGGTGAAGAAGGAGGCGCAGGCGAAGCCGCCGCTCCGCCCCGAAGCCGAGGCGTGCGCGGCGCTCCTGAAGCACCTGGAGGAGGGCAAGAGCGTGCGGTCGTTCCCGCGCAAGGAGGGCGATGCGATCCTGCCCGTCCTGAAGGATCTCCACTTCCTCACCGACAAGCCCGTCATCTACTGCGCGAACGTCGCCGAGGACGACCTCGCCGACCCGGGCGCGAACCCCCACGTCGCCGCGCTCAAGGCGTACGCCGACCGGCAGGGCGCCGAGTGCGTGATCGTCTGCGCGCAGATGGAGGCCGACCTCGCGGGCCTGTCCGAGGACGAGGCCAAGGAGTTCCTCGCGAGCTACGGGCTGGAGGAATCGTCGCTCGACCGCACGATCCGCCTTGCGTACCGCACGCTGGGGCTCGCGAGCTACTTCACGTCGGGGCCGAAGGAGTCGCGCGCGTGGACGTTCCGCCGCGGCTGGAAGGCGCCGAGGTGCGCGGGCGTGATCCACACCGATTTCGAGAAGGGCTTCATCCGCGCGCAGGTGATCGCGTTCGAGGATTACGTGAAGTACAACGGCGAGAAGGGCGCGCGCGAGGCGGGCGTCCTGCGGCCGGAGGGCAGGGACTACGAGATGCGCGACGGCGATGTCGTCGAGTTCCTGTTCAATTAGAGTTGAAAGTTGAGAATTGAAAGTTGAGAGTTGGAAAGTGAGAGTAGAGAGTTGGAAAGTGAGAGTAGAGAGTTGGAAGTTAGAAAGTTAACAGTTAAAAGTTGCAGGAAGGAGAAAAGATGAAGTTTGTTTCGACGCGGAAGGGACTGTCGGCGACGGCGCCGGAAAGCGTGTTTCAGGGCCTGGCGCCGGACGGCGGGCTGTACGTGCCCGTCCTGACGGGGGCGGAGAAGATCGACCTCGCGTCGGTCCGGACGCTGCGCGACGCGGAAGAGGCGGTGCTCGCCGCGCTCTTCGGCGACTTCCCGGCCGATGTCCGCACGGCGGCGGTCGACCGCCTCCTCAGCCGCTTCCCCGCCGCCGATCCGATCCCGCTCGTCGCGGCGGACGGGATGCAGATTCTCGAGCTCTTCCACGGCAAGACGGGCGCGTTCAAGGACGTGGCGCTGTCGATGCTGCCCGTCTTCATGCGCCACGCGGCGGGCGGGCGGCGCGTCCTCATCCTGACCGCGACGTCGGGCGACACGGGCTCGGCGGCGATGCAGGGCTTCGCGGGCGTGGAGGGGACGGAGGTCGCCGTCTTCTTCCCGAACGTCGGCACATCGAAGATCCAGCGCCTCCAGATGACGACGCCCGCCGAGCCGAACGTCCACGCGATCGCGATCCGCGGCAATTTCGACGACGCGCAGGCGGCCGTCAAGCGCATCTTCGCGGACGCGGCGATCAACGCGGCGGCGGCGGCGAAAGGCGTGACGCTCTCGTCGGCGAACTCGATCAACACGGGGCGGCTCATCCCGCAGATCGGCTACTACATCCTCGCGGCGGCTAGGCTGGGCGCGTTCGATGTCGTCGTCCCGTCCGGCAACTTCGGCAACATCCTCGCGGCGTACTACGCGAAGCTCCTCGGCGCGCCGATCGGAAAGTTCATCTGCGCATCGAACGTCAACGACGTGCTCGCGCGCTTCGTGAAAACGGGCGTCTACGATCCGGGCGAGACGTTCACGATCACCAACTCGCCGTCGATGGACATCCGCAAGTCGTCGAACGTCGAGCGGTTCCTGTGGCTCCTGAACGGCGGGCTGGAGGGCCGCATCGACGCGGCCTGCGCCGAGACGGCGCGGCTCATGGCGGATCTGGCCGGGAAGGGCCGCTACGAACTGAACGACGCGGCCAGGGCGCGGCTCTTCGCGGACTTTGACGGCGGCGTCGCGACGCCGGAGGAGACCGAGGCGGAGATGCGCCGGATGCGCGAGGCGGGCGGCTACACGCTCGATCCGCACACGGCGGTCG
>JAFUEM010000026.1 GCA_017463935.1 Kiritimatiellia bacterium | reverse complement strand
GCTCGCGGCGGCGGGCGTGGAGCTGCTGGTGCAGGGCGAAGGCGTCTCGCGCGAGTCGATGACGCGCGCCCTGAAGGGCCGCGGCCACGTCGTGCTTTTCGGCGCGCAGTCGTTCTGGGAGGGCGTGGACGTCGCGGGCGACGCGCTCAGCTGCGTCGTGATCGCGCGTCTGCCGTTCGCGCAGGTCGGCTCGCCGATCATCGAGGCGCGCGCGGAGAAGATCGACCGCGAGGGCGGCAGCTCCTTCCGCGACTATATGCTCCCGGAGGCGGTCATCAAGTTCCGGCAGGGGTTCGGCCGCCTCATCCGCTCCACGCGCGACCGCGGCGTGGTGGTCGTGACCGATCCGCGCCTCGTCACCAAGAACTATGGCGCGACGTTCCGCCGCTCGATCCCCGCGTCCGTCCACACCGTCAGTTCGCTCGACGAGCTCCTCATGCGCACGGCGGATTTCTTCGACGTCGACGACCCGCCCGGGCGCGTTTGATGGTCACAATGCGTCAATGATCAGATGGCGCGTTTCGCGATCGTTCAGAAATCGGCGTTTGCGACATGTGCCAGACCGCAGAATTTGGTATAATATGTGTATCAAAGGCAAAGCCGAATGAGTGCGAGCGAAAACCAGATTGTCGTCTATCAACCGAATGGTGTCAAGAAGATAGATGTTCGCTTTGACGGCGAAACCGTTTGGCTGTTACAACCGCAGATAGCCGACTTGTTTTCTTGTTCCCTCGAAAACGTCAGACTCCACCTGAAAAACATATACGCATGCGGCGAACTGGGGAAAGCGGCAACTTCCAAGGAATCCTTGGAAGTTCGAAAGGAAGGCAACAGAGAGGTTAAACGCAAATTTCTCTACTACAATCTAGATGCTATCATGTCAATAGGATATAGGATCAATTCGATTGTCGGTGTCCGCTTTCGCCAATGGGCGACACAACTAATCAAAGAACGGATGTTTGCCGGAGCGGCGCTTGCCGCACAATTCGCCGTAATAGATCGGCGTCTGCTTGCGCACGAAAAAGATATTGTCGAGTTGAAGGAGAAGGTTGATTTCTTCGTGCAGACGAAAGAGCCGCCGTTGCAGGGTGTGTTCTACGACGGGCAGTTGTGGGATGCGCGGGCGTTGGTGTTGAAGTTGATCCAGAGCGCGAAGCGGTCGTTGATTCTGATCGACAACTGGGCGATGAATGAATGTTGCCATTGTGAAAATGTTGCCAGTCATCAATTCCAGTTACCAATGAAGGAGGCGGCATGATGCAGAATGGGGATGCAATTTCTGATCAGCAAGTGCACGTTGTTGCCGTCAGTGATGATGGCAACATTTAGGCATTGATTAAGACGATTCGGGGTGTGCAGGTTATACTTGACCGCGATGTGGCAGGGTTGTATGGTGTTGCGACTGGAGCATTGAACAGGCAGGTCAAGCGCAACGAAGAACGATTTCCAGAGGACTTCATGTTCAGACTGTCCGCTGAAGAATGGAACAACTTGAAATGCCAAATTGGCATCTCAAGTTGGGGCGGCGATCGACAGCTTCCATACGCGTTTACGGAAAATGGCATCGCCATGTTGAGCAGCGTCCTGCGTTCGTCTACGGCCATTGAAGTGAATATTCGCATCATGCGGGCTTTTTCAGCGATGCGTCGGTTCTTGCTTGCGAATGCACAGATGTTTCAGCGGATTGAGACAGTGGAGAAAAGGCAGATTGCCACGGATGCTAAAGTGGATTCCATCCTTGAGCGCCTTGACGCGACAGAAACGCCGCTACAGGGAGTGTTCTACGACGGGCAGTTGTGGGATGCGAGGGTGTTGGTGCTGAAGCTGATCCAGAGCGCGAAGCGGTCGCTGATCTTGATTGACAACTGGGCGACGCCGGAAACGCTCGATTTTTTCGCCAAGAAGCGCAAGGGTGTGAAGGTGACGATTATCACCTCGGAGCATTACGACAAAAAGCACGTGCCGCACCGCAAGATTTCCCCAGCCGACATCACAACCTTCAACGCGCAGTACCCGCGCCTCGCCGTTCGCTACAATGAAAACTTTCACGACCGTTTTCTTGTCATCGACGATAAGGAGCTGTATCTTATCGGCGCGTCGCTGAAAGACCTCGGACGCAAGTGCTTCGCGTTCACGAAACTGGATGCGGGCGTAATTCGCGGCATCAAGAAATCGGCGTTTGGATCGGGCGCGGGGTGATCTAGGATGAGGGACTACGGCGCAGCGTTTGCGCGGCTGGCGAAGTCGAAGTTCCGCAGCCACTTCCATCTGTCGGAGGCGGACAGGAAGTACATCGTCGACAAGGGGCTGGAGACGATTCGCTCTCACTGCGAGGACTTCATCAGAACGCGTCTCGCGCCCGCGAACCCGCCGAACGACGGGAAGCAGACGCCGATGCGCGGGCATCCCGTGTTCAAGGCGCAGCACGCCTGCGCCTGCTGCTGCCGCGACTGCCTCGCGAAGTGGTGGAAAGTGCCGCGCGGGGTCGCCATCCCCGCCGAGCGGCAGCGGGGCATCGTCGATTTCCTCATGGCGTGGATCGAGCGGGAGATGGGGGAATGAAGCCTTTTTATTCAAATTTGTTGTGAAATCGTGCATAAAACTGGGATCAATAGCTTTGCGGAATATGCATATAAACAAATATGGAATTTGATTATTCATACCGGATTATGGTATAATTCTCGCCGGAAAATCACGAGGGACAACATGACCCTAAACTACGACAATCTCTGGAAGATGCTGATTGACCGCAAGATGACTAAAACTCAAATGCGGAATTCTGCAGGCATATCTACCGTAACGCTGGCCAAGATGTCCAAAGGCGAGGCGGTTGGCCCCTATGTGCTAGAGAAAATCTGCAAGGCGATGAAGTGCGATGCGAGCGAAATCGTCAAGTATGCTCCTGATGGTCCCCTCAATAGATAACTTCATATACGGAGCGAGAACATGGCGTATCAAAGCGAGAAGCAACTTGAAGACCAGTTGATTGCACAACTGGCCGCTCAAAAATACTCCTCTGTCGCCATTGCCGACGAGGACGCGCTGGAGGCGAACTTCAAGACGCAGTTTGAGTCGTTCAACAAGGACAAGCTCGATATGCCGCTCTCCGGCAAAGAATGGGAGCGGGTGTTCAACCTCCTCAAGGGCAAGTCCATCTTCCAGAGCGCGAAGGTGCTGCGCGACAAGTTCGTACTCGACCGCGACGACGGTACAAAACCGTACCTCTCGTTCTTCAATCCCGACGACCCCACGAAGAACATCTTTCAGGTCACGCATCAGACCACAATCGTCGGCAAGTACAAGAACCGCTACGACGTGACCATCCTCGTGAACGGTCTCCCGCTCGTGCAGATCGAGCTGAAGCGGCGCGGAATAGACATCCGCGAGGCCGTCAACCAGATCATGCGCTACAAGAAGCACTCCTATGGAGGGCTGTTCCACTACGTCCAGATTTTCGTCGTGTCCAACGGCATGGATACAAAGTATTTCGCCAACTCCGACAGGCAGCTTCTCTATTCGCTGGCGTTCTTCTGGACGGACAGGCAGAATGTCCGCCTTACGAACTTGAAGGACTTTGCCGAGTCCTTCCTTGCTCGCGACCACATCGTGAAGATGCTTTCTCGCTACATGGTCCTGAACGACACGGACAGGATTCTGCTGGTGATGCGTCCGTACCAGGTCTATGCCGTGGAAGCACTCGTGCGGCAGGCGACGCTCACCTCGAAGAACGCCTACATCTGGCACACGACCGGCGCGGGCAAGACGCTCACCTCGTTCAAGACGGCTCAGATTCTTGCCGCCCGCCCGGAGATCAAGAAGGTCATATTCCTTGTTGACCGCAAAGACCTCGATTCGCAGACCACCGAGGAGTTCAACAAGTTCGAGCATGGCTCCGTGGACGCGACGGACAAGACGGATGTCTTCGTCGGACAGATGAAGGACAAGAGCCGCCAGCTCATCGTCACGACGATGCAGAAGATGGCAATCGCCGTCAAGGGAACGCGCTACTCGAAGGTGATGGACGCCTACAAGAACGAGAAAGTCGTGTTCATTATCGACGAATGCCACCGCAGCCAGTTCGGAGACATGCACCGCGACATCGTCCGGCACTTCGCAAACGCGCAGTTCTTCGGCTTCACCGGGACGCCCCGCTTCGAGGTGAACGGCATGACGGAGGGGCATCGCGTCCTCACCACCGAGACGCTTTTCGGCGAGTGCCTGCACAACTACCTCATCAAAGACGCCATTTTCGACAACAACGTCCTCGGCTTCCACATCGAGTACATCAAGACGATCAAAGGCAACTACGAGAAGGAGGACGGCACGCTCGTCGAGGGGATCGACACGGAGGAGGTGTATGGCGCGGACGAGCGGCTGACGCTCATCGCAAACCACATCATCAGCAACCACAAGTCCAGGACGCGCAACTGCCAGTACACGGCCATCTTCGCCGTCTCGTCCATCCCGACGCTCATCCGCTACTACGACCTCTTCAAGTCCATCGACCACAACCTCTCCGTCGGCGCGATATTCACCTACGGCGCGAACGAGGACGCCGAGGGCAAGGACGAGTTGAGCCGCGACGCCCTGGAGCGCATCATCGGCGACTACAACGCCCGCTACGGCACGAACTTCTCCACGGACACCTTCGCCGCTTACCACAAGGACGTCTCGGATCGCGTCAAGGGCAAGAAGACACAGCAGCTCGACATTCTGCTCGTGGTGGATATGTTCCTCACTGGCTTCGACTCCAAGCCGCTCTCGGTCCTCTATGTGGACAAGGAGCTTCAGTACCACACGCTGCTTCAGGCGTACTCCCGCACGAACCGCGTGGAGAAGGAGACAAAGCCGTTCGGCATCATTATCTGCTACCGCAACCTCAAGCGGCGGACGGACGAGGCGCTTGCGCTCTTCTCGAAGATTTCCAAGCCGTTCGACGGCGTCGTGACGCCCGGCTTCGACTACTATGTAGCCAAGTTCAACGAGTACGCGCTCAAGCTGAAGGAGGTCGCGCTCTTCCCGGAGAACGTCGATACGATGCAGAGCGAGGAGGAGCAGCGACGGTTCGTCGTCGTATTCCGCGAGCTGACGAAATACCTCCAGTCTCTGAAGACCTTTGTCGAGTTCACCATCGACAAGTCGCCGCTCGTCATGTCCGAGCAGGAGTACGAGGACTACAAGAGCAAGTACCTCATGCTCTACCAGAAGAACCGCAACGCCCGCAATGTGGCGTCCGTCCTGAACGACGTCGATTTCTGCATCGAGCTGATGGAGTCAGACCGCATCAACGTCGCCTACATCATGAACCTCATCCGCAACATCCGGTTCGGTAACGAGGGCAAGAAGAACGCGGACATTGAACATATCAAGGAGGAAATCGACCGCACGGACAATCCGCAGCTCCGCAAGAAGTCGGAACTCCTCAAGAACTTTCTCGACAGCATCGTCGTCGGTCTCGACAACGCCGAAGACGTCGATTCCGCCTACAACGACTTCGAGAATGAGCAGAAGCGCAAGGAGATCGAGGCGTTCGCGAAGGCGGAGGGTCTATCGCCCGATCTAATCGCCGACCTTGTGGCGGAGTTCGAGTTCTCGGGCGTGATAAGCGTCGGTGGCATTCGTGACCGCATCGAGAAACCGCTTCCGCTCCTGAAGAAGATCGACCTGGGCAACCGGATCGCAGATTTCATTTCCACTCTCACGGAGAAATACCAGTAAGGAACACCTGCAATGGAAGAGACGATACAGGCACACCAGAAGGCGCTTTGCACGAAATTGTGGGCGATGGCCAACGCGCTTCGCGGCAATATGGAGGCATACGAGTTCAAGAACTACATCCTCGGCATGATCTTCTACTACTACCTCTCCGACCGCACGGAGAAGTTCATGGAGAAGAACCTCAAGAACGACGGATTGTCATACGAGGAGGCCTGGGGGAAAGACGAATACCGCGACGCGCTCAAGCAGATATCCCAGGAATCGCTCGGCTACGTCATCGAGCCGAAGTACCTCTTCCGAAAGATGGTGGCGATGGTCGAAAATCGCTCCTTCGACATCGAGTTCCTGCAGGCGGCGATCAACTCCCTCATGGAATCGACGCTCGGAACGGAGTCACAGGACGATTTCGAGGGGCTGTTCTCCGATATGCAGCTCGACTCCACGAAGCTCGGCCACACCGTCAAGGATCGCAGCAAGGTGATGGCCGAGATCATCTCCTCGCTCGACGGCATCGGCTTCTCCGTGGAGGACACGCGCATCGATATCCTCGGTAACGCATACGAATACCTCATCGGGCAGTTTGCGGCCACGGCGGGCAAGAAGGCCGGCGAGTTCTACACGCCGTCTGGCCCGGCGGAACTTCTCTGCCGCCTCGCCTGTCTCGGCCTTACGAACGTGAAGGACGCAGCCGATCCGACCTGCGGTTCCGGTTCGCTTCTTCTCCGTCTCAAGAAGTACGCAAACGTCCGCAACTACTACGGGCAGGAGCTGACCTCCACCACCTACAACCTCGCCCGCATGAACATGATCCTGCGCGGCATCGGCTATCTCCATTTCGACATCCACAACGGCGACACGCTGGAAAACGATATGTTCGGCGAGCGCAAGTTCCGCGTTCAGGTCGCCAATCCTCCGTACTCCGCCAAATGGTCGAGCGCACCGTCCTTCATGGAGGACGAGCGCTTCAACGAGTATGGCAAGCTCGCCCCGAAGAGCAAGGCCGACTTCGCGTTTGTCCAGCACATGGTCTGGCACATGGACGATGACGGACGCGCCGTCGTCCTTCTCCCGCACGGCGTCCTCTTCCGAGGTGACGCCGAGAGCGTCATCCGCCGTCACCTCATCGAGAAGATGAACGTGCTGGACGCCGTGATCGGGCTTCCTGCAAACCTCTTCTTCGGAACCGGCATCCCCGTGTGCGTGCTCGTGCTGAAGCGCGACCGTGGCGCGAACGCCGGAAACATCCTCTTCATCGACGCATCCAAGGAGTTCGAGTCCGGCAAGAACCAGAACATCCTGCGCGACAAGGATATCGACAAGATCGTCGCCGCCTATGAGAAGCGCGAGGATGTGGAGAAGTTCGCCCACGTCGCTTTGATGGATGAGATCGCCGAAAACGGATTCAATCTCAACATCCCTCGGTATGTCGATACGTTCGAGCCTGAGCCGGAAATCGACCTCAATGCGGTGGCGAAGGAGATACGCGGCCTCCAGGGTGAGATCAAGGACATAGACGCGAAGCTGAAGCCGTACTTCAAGGAACTCGGCCTCGAATTCCCGTTTGCATAAGGGCGGCAGAACATGAAAATCAAGCCTACATCTGAAAAGGCGAAATCCGCCCCAAAAGTATCCTCAAGAAGTCATCTTGGGGAGCGTGTGCCCCGCTTACGCTTCCCTGGATTCGAGGGAGAGTGGGAGGTGGTGCGGATCGGAGAACTGTATTCGGAACGCTCCCAGCGATGCACAACGCCGATGGAATTGTTGTCTGTGACAATTTCAGAGGGAGTTGTCCCAAGGGCCGATATTGAAGGCAAAGACAATTCAAGTGAGGACAAGTCCAATTACAAGGTTGTACACGTTGGAGACATGGTTTACAACACCATGCGAATGTGGCAAGGTGCAAGTGGATTGTCCGCTTATAATGGTATCGTAAGCCCTGCATACACAATCCTAAAGGACGCTGCGAAGTTTGATCATGAATTCATGGCCTCACTTTTTAAGACGGAATGGTTGATAAATGAATTCCGCAAAAACTCGCAGGGGTTAACCTCTGACACTTGGAATCTCAAATACCCACAAATCGCAGCCATCAAAGTGCGTTTGCCAAGCGTTCAGGAACAACACCATATCGCAACATTTCTCTCCCTCATCGATTCCCGAATAACCGCGCAACGCAAGATTGTAGAACTCCTCAAGAAGCATAAAAGAGGAGTCATTGAGCAGATTTTCGGGCGGCGTCTTGATATGGGCAAAGATGCGGAAAAATGGGATATCGTTGAACTCCGCGACCTCTTCTCGAAGGTAGCGCGCCGGAATAGGGACGGG
>JAFUEM010000071.1 GCA_017463935.1 Kiritimatiellia bacterium | reverse complement strand
ACCCATTGGAGCCTCGCCGCCGCAGGCCCGTCCGGGAAAGGCCTTTCCGGGCGGGCCGTTCTGTTCGGACACTTGTCCGACTGAACAGCAGCATAGTCTACCATATTCCGATTAGACAAGGCCCTTGTGATACGGTCGAAGTGATACGGTCTAAGTAATTTTGATAGACTGCTAGCCATGATGAATCTGCGCGAGAGTATGTCTGGAAGATGCTGCCGAAACCGTCGGTCGGTACGTCAGCTATTCGTGCGACATAATCCGGTGGACCCGAACACGCATGTCCGTGATCGTGAACACGCATGTCCGCGTTCGTGAATACGCATGTTCGCGATTACGGGCGCGGTTCCCCTGTTTTTAATTAACTCCGAGCAGCTGGGCTTTCGTTACCACTTCGCGCAATTCGTGATGCGTCGCGCGTGAAATTGTTTTGTAGCTGATGAGAAATGTCTATTTGTGGCTGGAGGAGGTTTCCTTCCGACCTCCTTGTGTCTGAATGAGGGTCGCCTTGCCTGCCGAAGGTAGCCTCTAAAGATGCTGACCCAACCTGAACAGCCGTTGAAAAACGCGAAGCGGCGGAGCGGGAATGCGCCTGTCGCGGAGCGATCAGGTTGCCCGACGAGCAAAGCGAGGAGCCTTGCGAAGCAAGGTCGCAAGGCCGCGCGAGAGCCCTGCTGCTCGGAGTTTATGAATCCGCCCAGGGTGGGCATTCCCAAAAGTAAACGCGCGATCCCTCCCCGAGCTATCCCAACACCTGTTGAGCAGGAACAGGGGATAGTCTATCATAAGCGAACTAGACAGGGAGGGAGTGAGGGATTTACCTTCACCATCAACAAGAGCCATCTTTACGGAGGGTCAACGAATGATAAAAGCGCGTTTACTTCTGGAAGCGGGGCTGAACGGCGGCGGCCCGTCCAAATGTCGTTCCGTCTCGCACGGAAAAATATGATATACTATTCATTCATCATGAATGAATTGGCGAGCAAGCTCAACGAGACGCTCGGCGCGGCGGCGCAGTTCCTTTCGACCGCCGGCCGGCACATGTATTTTCCCTACGGCGGCATCCTGGGCCAGGGCGCGCAGGCGCGCGGCTGCGACATCAACGCGACGATCGGCATGGCGTTCGAGGAAGACGATTCGCCGATGGTGATGCCGTGCTTCGCCGAACGCATCACGCTCGACCGGCGCGCGTTCCTCTATGCGCCGTCGTTCGGGCTCCCGGCCCTGCGCGAGACGTGGAAGAAGATGGAGCTCGAGAAGAACCCGTCGCTGAAGGGCGTCGCGTTCTCCAACCCCGTCGTCACCAACGCGCTGACGCACGGCCTTCGGATCGCGGCGGAGCTCTTCGCCGATCCGGACGACACGCTCGTGACGCCGGACCTCTTCTGGGACAACTACGAGCTCATCTTCGGCGAGGCGGTCGGCTGCCGGGTCGCGCACTTCAACACCTTCGTCGACGGACGCTTCGACGCGGCGGCGATGGAGGCGGCGCTGAAGGCCCCGGGCGACAGGAAGATCCTCATCCTCAACTTCCCGAACAACCCGACGGGCTACACGGCGACGGACGAGGACGTGCCGCGCATCGTCGCAGCGGTCAAGGCGGCGGCGGACGCGGGCAAGCGGATCGTCGTCATCCTCGACGACGCCTACTTCGGCCTCGTCTACGAGGCGGGCGTCCACCGCGAGTCGCTCTTCGCCGCGTTCGCGGCGCTCTCCGAAAACGTGCTCGCCGTGAAGCTCGACGGCGCGACGAAGGAGGATTACGTCTGGGGCCTGCGCGTCGGGTTCATCTCGTTCGCGTTCAAGGGCGCGACGGCGGAGCAGCTTAAGGCGCTGGAGGCGAAGGCCGCCGGCAACGTCCGCAGCGGCGTGTCGAACATCTCGTCCATCGGCCAGCACCTCGCGGTCGCGGCGTTCGCCGATCCCGGCTACGCGCGGCAGAAGAAGGAGAAGTACGAGATCCTCCACGCGCGCTACCGCGAAATCCGCCGCATCCTCGCGGCGCATCCCGAATACGCCGACGCCTTCGAGGCGATGCCGTTCAACTCGGGCTACTTCATGTGCGTCAGGCCGCGCGGCGTCGACGCCGAGGCGGTCCGCCGGCGGCTGATCGAGGCGTACTCGACGGGCACGATCGTCCTGTCGGGCCTGATCCGCCTCAGCTTCTCGACGGTGCCCGCGGCAAAACTGCCGCGCCTCTTCGCCAACGTCCATGCGGCGATCAACGACTTGAAAAAAGGCTGATTTCTTTCCTCCACCGCAAACGAAAACCCCAAACGAAAGGACACGACCCATGACATTCCGCAACATCCTGCTGTGCGCCGCCTTCGCGGCCGCGACCGCGTGGGGACAGACCCCCGAAACGCTCCTGACCGTCCAGGTCGCCAACATGGATGCGCTCGTCCAGGCGTCCGCCAAGGTCGGCGAGCTCATGGGCAACCCGATGATGGGCGCGATGGCCAGCATGGCGCTCACGCAGAACGAGGATCTGGCGAAGCACCTCGCGAAGGGCGCGGGTGAAACGGCCGTCGCCACCGTCGTTCTGACGAAGGACGAGGACGGGGACGACGATCTGGACGCGACATGGGCGACGGTGCCGGCCGAGATGGACGACGCGGTCGTGCGCGTCACGATGCCGGCGAGCGGCGTCAAGGCCGTTCTCCCGCTGCTGGAGAAGGCGAAGGGCGAGACCGCGTGCGCCAACAAGGCGGCGCTGGACGACCTCATCGCGACGCTCCGGATGGTCGAATCGTGCACGCTCGCGCTCAAGGTGAGCGACGCGGGGCTGGAGATCGGCGGCACGCTCGTGCCGGTCGCCGGCACCGACCTCGCGAAGATCGGCACCGTGCCGCTCGCGGAGGATCCCTTCGCGTTCGCGCCGGCGACGGCGCTCGTGGCGGACGCCTACGCCGCGAACAGCGGTTATGCCGCCGACACGCTCGACCAGGTGCAGACGATTCTGGACGTCCTCAACAAGAACGGCGTCAAGACGGACTGGCTCAAGAGCCAGCGCACGGACAATTTCCTGCAGCTGACGCTCGACAGCGCGGCGGCGATCCGTTACTTCAAGGGCGAGGGCAAGGAGGCAGCCACGAAGCTGAAGCCTGAAATGTTCGAGGGCGTGACGTGCCTCAAGGGCTCGGGCCGGCCCGTGGTCGGCGGCCCGGCGATGGGCACGTCGCTCTCGCTCGCGAACGCGGCGGCGAAGACGAGCCCCACCGCACGTTTCCGCAGGGTGCTGCCCGAGGCGGCGGCGAAGAAGCCGTTCTCGGCCAGCGTCCACTCCGTCTATCCGCTTCTCCGGGCGCTCGCGAACGACGCCGTCGCGCTGGCGCCGGAGAAGGATGCGGCCACGCTCAAGTCGCTCCTCGCGACGCTGCCGCCGCCCGGCGACGGTGCGTCCGCCGGTGCGATCTGGCGCGAAGGTGACGCGTTCGGCTTTGTCTCGCGCCTGTCGGCGGACGAGTTCCGCGGCCTCGCCGTCGCGATCCAGTCGGTCGGCACCTATGTGGCGATGAGCAGTGCGAAGATGGCGAGCGACATCGACATCGAATTCGACGATGACGCTGATGACGACGATGACGACGGCGACACGAACGACTGAGGCGTTCGCCAAAGTCAACCTGACGCTGGAAGTCTTCAGCAGGCGCGCGGATGGATTCCACGCGCTTCGTTCGCTCGTTCTGCCGGTGACGCTCGCCGACACGGTGACGGTGGCGCCGGCGGACGGCATTTCGAGCGATGCACCCTATCCCGACGATCTCTGCGCCCGGGCGGCGCGCGCGCTGCAGGCGGCGGCCCGCACGACGCGCGGCGCGGCGATCCATGT
>JAFUEM010000269.1 GCA_017463935.1 Kiritimatiellia bacterium | reverse complement strand
CGTCGACCGCCGCTTCCGGCAGCTGCACCGTCGACGACTTCTCCTCGTCCACGAATTCGTCGACCGACATCTCGAAGCGGCCGAACTGGAGCTTGTCCTTGACCGCGAGCGCCGTCGGGCCCTCGATCTTGTCGGTGCCGCGGTAGGTGCCGTTGGTGCTGCCGAGGTCCTCGACGTACCAGGTGCCGTCCTTGAAATAGATCTTCGCGTGATGGCGCGAGAGCCCTTCCGCCGCCATCGGCGAAATGGTCGAGCCGATTTCGCGGCCGATGATGATGTCGCGTTCCGAGCCGAAACTCAGTCCGATGGGCGCGCCGTTCACGGCGGCGATGAGATTGATTTTCATGTTGTGGTCTCCGTTTTCAACTGCCGTAAGTATATCACTTTCTTTCAAAATGCGCTACTGCTTTCCGTGCAAAAAAAGAGGCGCGGCAGAACTGCCGCGCCCGCTTTTCGGTTGTCCCGAGCGTGTCTTACTTGACCTCGACTTCGGCGCCGGCCTTCTTGAGCTGCTCGGCGATCTTCTCGGCCTCGTCCTTCGCGATGGCTTCCTTAACCTTCTTCGGCGCGCCGTCGACCATGTCCTTGGCGTCCTTCAGGCCCAGGCCCGTGATCGCGCGGATCTCCTTGATGACCGCGATCTTGTTCGCACCGGCGGCCTTGAGGATGACGTCGAACTCCGTCTTCTCTTCGGCGGGCGCCGCACCTGCGGCGGGACCGGCGACGGCGACGGCGGCAGCGGCGGAAACGCCCCACGCCTCTTCGAGCGCCTTGACGAGTTCGTTGATCTCGAGGACAGTCTTGCCCGAGAGTTCCTTGATGATTTCTTCGTTTGTCATTGTTGTTTTCCTTTTTAGTTCAACCTTCAGCGTTTTTCATCTGAAGGAAATTCTAGAATTCCTTTTCGTTACGCGGCCGGGGCCTCGGCGGCCTCGCCACCCTCCTTCTTGGCCTTCTCGGACAGCACGCGCGCCAGGCGCGTCGCCGGCTCCTTGAGGAGCATGAGGAGCGTCGCGCGCAGCTCGTTCTTGCCGGGCACCTTGGAGAGCGCCTCGACCATCGCGGCGTCGACGATCTTGTTGTCGTAGTCCGCGCCCTTGACGGCCGCCTTGCCGCCCGACGCCTTCACGAACTCCATGATCGCCTTCGCAACCGCCGTCGGCTCGCCGTGACCGGTCACGATCGCGGTGGTGCCGCTGAGCATCGCGTTCACCTCGTCCGACCAGCCCTTCTCCTTCGCGACCTTCGCGAGGTGGGTGTTCTTCACGACGAGGAGGCGGCTGTCGACCTTGCGCAGGTCGCTGCGCAGCTTCGCGAGCTGGGCGACGGTCACGCCGCCGTGGTTGACGATGAAGCAGTAGTCGGAGTCCTTGACGCGCTCGACCACTTCGTTCAGAATCGCAATCTTCTCAATTCTCATTGTGCGAACCTCCTTTACTCGGCATCCGCCGCGACGATCACGGGCACGCCGACGCCCATCGTGGAGGAGATGGTCACGGACTGGATGTACACGCCCTTGACCGTCGCCGGCTTCGCCGCGTTGACCGCGGAGACGACCGCCTTGATGTTCTCGACGAGCTTCTCCGCCTCGAACGAGCGCTTGCCCGCGACGACGGCGACGTTGCCGGTCTTGTCCATGCGGAAGTCGACCTTGCCGCCCTTCGCCTCCTTGACCGCCGTGGCGACGTCGTCCGTCACCGTGCCGGTCTTCGGGTTCGGCATGAGTCCGCGCGGGCCGAGGATACGCGCGCACTTGCGCACTTCCTTCATCGCCTCGACGGTCGCGACCGCGACGTCGAAATCGCACCAGCCTTCCTTCGTGATCTTCTCGATCAGATCCGCCAGGCCGACGAAATCGGCGCCCGCCGCCTTCGCGGCCTCCGCCTGCTCGCCGCCCGCGAACACCGCCACCTTGACGGTCTTGCCCGAGCCGTTGGGGAGCTTGACGACGCCGCGCACGGCGGTATCGCCCTTCGTGAGCCCCTTGCCGAGGCAGAAGTAGACGTCCACCGTCTCGTCGAACTTCGCGCCGGGGTTCGCCTTGACGAACTTGACGGCCTCTTCGATGCTGACGGGCTTCTTGGGCGCCTTCTTCAGCGCGTTGAAATACTTCTTGCCGTGCTTCATTCGACCACCTCGATTCCCATGTTGCGCGCGGTGCCGGCGATCATGCGCACGGCGGCCTCGGCGTCTTCGGTGTTGAGGTCGGCCTTCTTCATCTCCACGATCTTGAGGAGCTGGGCCTTCGTGACCTTGCCGACCTTGTTCTTGTTGGGAACGCCGCTGCCCTTGGCGAGACCGGCTTCCTTCTTCAGGAGCACCGACGCCGGCGGCGACTTGAACTGCAGCGAGAAGCTGCGGTCCTGGTAGACCGTGATGATCACGGGGATGACGAGACCGGCGTCCTTCGCCGTCTTCGCGTTGAACTCCTTGCAGAACTGCATGATGTTGACACCAGCAGAACCCAAGGCCGGGCCGACGGGCGGTGCGGGATTCGCAGCGCCGGCCGGGATTTGGAGCTTGACAACTCCAGTTACCTTCTTGGCCATATCAGTATTCGCTCAGTCGCTCGCTTCGCTTTGCTCCGCTCGCTCCTTCGCTCAACCTTTCTTCCTTTACCGTGCGGCTCCTCCCGGGGATCCCTCCCGGTGATAACGGACCGCAAAACCTGCCGTCTACTTGGCTTCCTCGAAGATGTCCTGCACGGCCACCTTCTCGACCTGCCAGTATTCGACGTCGACCTGGACCTTGCGGTTGAAGATGTTGACCTCAACCTTGAGTTTGCCCTTGTCGGGATCCACCATTGAAACCTGGCCCGTCAAACCCATGAACGCGCCATCGGTAATCTTGACCGTCTCTTCGACGGCGAAATTGATCTTCGGACGCTCCACCGCCGGCGCACCCGCCGGACGGTCGTTGAGAATCGCGTCCACTTCGCTCTGCTTGAGCGGCATCGGGCGGTCGCTGCCGACGAACCCGATCACGCCCGGCGTCTCGCGCAGGAACTGCCACGTGCGCTCGTAGATCGCCCGGCGGCCGTGCTCGTCCACGCCGCGCGCCTCGTCATAGAGCGCGAGCTCGCAGAGGAGATAGCCGGGGAACACGCGCTTGGTGACCGTGCGCTTCTTGCCGTCCTTCTTTTCCGTCACCTTCTCGGTCGGGATCACGCACCGGCCGATATAGTCCTCCATGCGTTCGATCTTGACGCGCGCCTCGATCGACTTGAAGGCCTTCGTCTCCTGGCCCGTGAGCGTGTGAAGGACAAACCACTGCTTTTCCATCGTCGTCCCCTTAGCCCTTGATCAGATTGAGACAGAACTCGATCGCCTTGTCGCAGACGAGCGTGGTGACGGCCAGGATGAAAATGAACGAGATGACGACCAGCGTCGACTCCCAGAGCTCACGCTTGCCCGGCCAGGTCACGCGCTTCGCTTCGGCGCCGACGCCCGTCAGGTATTCCTTCGTCTTCTTTGCAATGTCCATCTTCTTCACTCCGTTGTTGGCAGGGTAGGAGGGAATCGAACCCCCATAGGCGGTTTTGGAGACCGCTGCACTGCCATTGTGCTACTACCCTATCGGCAAGACTTACTTCGTCTCTTTGTGGGTCGTACGCTTGCGGCAGCTCGGGCAGAACTTCACCTTCTCCAGACGCTCGGTCATCGTTTTCTTGTTCCGAGTCGAGGTGTAGTTCCGGCGCTTGCATTCACCGCAGGCCAAAATCGCAAGATCACGCATTGTCTTCTACTCTTCTTCGTCCGTCTTTGTTCGAGCCGCACCCGCCGCCCCGCGCCCGACCACTGGTAGGCCGGGGCTGACGGGCAGGCATCTCACAGAAGACTTTTCGTCTTTACTTGATGACGGTCGAGACCGTGCCGGCGCCGACGGTGCGGCCGCCTTCGCGGATCGCGAAGCGCATCTTCTCTTCGAGCGCCACGGGAGCGATGAGCTTGACCGTGATCTCGACGTTGTCGCCCGGCATCACCATCTCGACGCCCTCGGGGAGCTGGATGTCGCCCGTCACGTCCGTCGTGCGGATGTAGAACTGGGGACGATAGCCCTTCATGAACGCCGTGTGACGGCCGCCCTCTTCCTTCGTGAGGACGTAGACCTGGCCCTTGAACTCGGTGTGCGGGGTGATGGAACCCGGCTTCGCGAGCACCTGGCCGCGGCAGACGTCTTCCTTCTTGGTGCCGCGCAGGAGCGTGCCGATGTTGTCGCCCGCCTGGCCCTGATCGAGGAGCTTGCGGAACATCTCGACGCCGGTGACCGCCGTCTTGGCCGTCGGCTTGAGACCGACGATCTCGACTTCGTCGCCCACCTTGACGATGCCGCGCTCGACGCGACCGGTCACGACCGTGCCGCGGCCTTCGATCGAGAAGATGTCCTCGATCGGCATGAGGAACGGCTTGTCAAGCTCGCGCTGCGGCTCGGGGATGTAGGTGTCCAGCGCATCCATGAGCTCGGTGATGCATTTGCACGCCGCATCGTCGGCGCTGGCGGCCTGGGTGGCGGGATACGCCGCACCGCGGATCACGGGCGCGTTGTCGCCATCGTAGTCGTACTTGGAAAGGAGCTCGCGCACTTCCATCTCGACGAGGTCGAGCATCTCGGCGTCATCGACGAGGTCGCACTTGTTGAGGAAGACGACGATCTTCGGCACGCCGACCTGGCGGGCGAGCAGCACGTGCTCGCGGGTCTGCGGCATCGGGCCGTCGACGGCGGACACGACGAGGATCGCGCCATCCATCTGCGCGGCGCCGGTGATCATG
>JAFUEM010000268.1 GCA_017463935.1 Kiritimatiellia bacterium | reverse complement strand
CTGCCCGCGCGCCTCCTGATCGGCCAGCAGCACCTGGTCGCGCCGCTCCTTCTCCGCCGTCGGCACGTCGTCCGGCAGCTGCGCCGCGCGCGTGCCCGGCCGCGGCGAATACTTGAAGACGAAGGCGTTGTCGAAGCCCGCCTCCTCCATCAGCGTGCGCGTCGCCTCGAAGTCGTCGGCCGTCTCGCCGGGATAGCCGACGATGACGTCCGTCGTGACCGCAAACTCCGGGTCGAACGCGCGCAGCCGGCGGATGGCCGCGAGATAGTCCGCGCGCGTGTAGCGCCGCCCCATCTCCTTCAGGATGCGGTCGCTCCCCGACTGCACCGGCAGGTGCAGGTGGCGGCAGACCTTCGGGCAGTCCTGGTAGACCTGGATCAATTCATCGGTGCAGCCGCTCGGATGCGCCGACGTGAAGCGGATGCGTTCGATGCCGTCGATCGCGGCGAGCGCGCGCAGGAGGCGCGGGAACGCTTCGCCCGTCCCCTCCGGCCACGCCGCGTTGCGGATGCCGTAGCGCAGCACGCTCTGCCCCAAGAGGCACACTTCCTTCACGCCGCGCCGCGCGAGCGCCGCGACTTCGGCGATCACCTCCTTCGCGGGACGCGAATACTCGTGGCCGCGCACGTCGGGGACGATGCAGTAGCTGCACCGGTTGTCGCAGCCGAGGAGCACCGTCACGAACGCCTGCCAGCCGCCTTCGACGTGCGCGGCCAGGCTTTCCGGCGCCATGTCGTCGCCGAGCTCGAGGCGCGGGAAGCGCCCGTCGGCGAGGATGCGCGGGATGAGGCCGAACGCGCGCGGCGCGACGGCGAAATCGAGCTTCGGCAGCCGCCTGAAGACGTCCGCGCCCATCCGCTTGACGGCGCAGCCCATGAGGCCGGTGATCTTCTTCGCGGCGATCAGGTTGCCCGCCTTGCCGACCGCCTTCTCCTCCGCCTTCTGCCGGACGGTGCACGAGTTGACGATGACGACCTCCGCCTCGTCCTCGTTCGCCGCCTTCTCGTGGCCCGCGGCCAGCATGAGCGCCTCGACCGCCTCGGAATCGCGGACGTTCATCTGGCAGCCGTAGGTATGGACGAGAAACTTCATCGATGCTTCAGGACGACGAGCGTTTCAAAGCGCGCCGTGCGCGGGAACATGTTGAACCAGCGGACGCTCTCGACGGCGTAGTTGACCGCGCACAGCGTCTTCAGGTCGCGCACGAGCGTCGCGGGATCGCACGAGACGTAGAGGATGCGCGGCGCATCCGACGCGGCCAGCCAGCGCGGCACGTTCGGCTCCATCCCGCCGCGCGGCGGATCGACGATGACCGTCGTCGCGCGCGTGAGGCGCAGGCGGCGCGTGTTGCGCCCGACCTCCTCCGCGAAGAACCGCACCGTGGCGACGCCCTGCGCCGCCGCGTTCCGGCGCGCGAACTCCACCGCCTGGCGGCCCGATTCGACGCCCGTCACGCGCACGTCCTTTTCCGCCGCCGCGCAGCAGAGCCCGAACACGCCCACGCCCGAATAGAGATCAAGGATCTCCGCCGTCGGCGCCTTGCGGAATTCGGCGACGACCGCCTTCGCCAGCTCCTCGCCGACGTCGGGATTGACCTGGTAGAAGCCGTCCGCCGGCACCTCGAACACCTTGCCGCAGGTCACTTCCTTCAGGACGACCGGCTGTTTCGCGCGGCCGATCCACCACTGCACGCCGCTGCGGGCCGTCCAGCGGACGGTGACGTTCCCTTCCTTCTCCACCGAACGCCGGACCGCGTCCGCGCCCTGCGTCAGAAGCGCAACGACCTGCTTGCGGATGTCGGGCAGCTTCGCGTTGATCTCGGGCCGCGCCAGCGGATCGTCGGTCACGTCGACGATCTCGTGGCCCGGCTCCCGGCGGTAGCCCATGACCCAGCGCGTGCCCTTCGCGTCCGCGCGCGCAAAGTGGTAGACGACCTTGTTGCGGTAGCGCGTGGTGTGCGCCGGCATCTCCGCGCTCGCGATCAGATCGGCCGGCGTGTCGACCAGCCGCGCGCGTTCGAAGAACTCCCTGAGCTGCGCGTCCTTCGCCTTCAGCTCGCCCGCGTCGCTGAGGCCCGCATACACCATGCCCGGCACGACCGGACCCGGCTCCACGCGCGCGGCGCTCGGCTCGACCACCTCGACGAGGCGCGCCTTGACGAAGTGCTTCTTCTCCTCGATGATTTCGGCCTTGACCTGTTCGCCCGCCCACGCGCCGGGCACGAAGATGACGCGCCCGTCGCCGAGCCGTCCCAGCCCGTCGCCGCCATACACGTTCTTCGCGATATAAACCGTCGATGTCATAGACGGGTATTATATCAAAAATGAAGCCCGTGCGGCCCCAAAAGCGTCCGTCGCGCGCGCGTCGCGTTCACTCGCGGCGCTTCATGAGCGTGCCCCAGCCGGCCCATTCGTAGAACCAGTTCGGCGACGCGCCCCACGTCTCGAAGCCGCCGTTCGCGGCGTTCTGCTCGTCGCGCGCGCGCTTGAGCCACGCGAGCTGCTCGCGGTCCGCGCCCTTGACGCGCCGGTAACAGGCGTAGGCGCATTCGCGCGGCGCGCCGGGCCCGCCGAAATTCGGCCCCGGCCACGGATTGGGCTGGAGCGACCGCCAGCGCCCGGAGCGGTGACGCGCACGGTAGAAGAGTCCGTTCGCGAACGTCGCCGCGCGCTCGTCATCCGTGTAGCCGGCGGGCGTCCAGCCGCCGGAATTGAAGCGGATGAGCCACGCGAGGCCAGCCAGGATGCGGTTGTCGCACGCGCGGTAGAGGTCGTCGCCCTGCATCCGGAACATTTCCGCGAGATCGACGTACAGGAAGACGCCGCAGGCGGCATGGCCCTGGTCGCGGCTCGCCTCCTGCGACTGGCCGTTCGCGTAGATGTAGTGCGCGAGCACCTCGTCGTAGCCGTAGTCCGGCACCGTGTCGTCATGCCCGCGCAGGCGGTAGTCGAGCTGGAATTCCGACGTCTGCATCGGCGTGTCATCGACGCGCGCCGGACCCGACGCGAACGGCTCCTGGTCGGCGCGGTGCGGCAGGCCGTTCAGATAGCGCCAGATGCGGTCGTACTTCACCTCGTCGTTGAGGAAGATCGCGATGGCGAGCGCGCCGCGGTAGGCGAAGAGCCCCTGGTTGCCGAAGCGCGCGATGTCGCCGTTCCGGATCTGCGGATAGAAGACGTCGCGCAGCATCTTCGCGAAGCGCACCTTGTCCGCCTTCTCCCAGTTCGGATCGAAGCGAAGCAGTTCCGCCGCGCTGACGAGGAGGTAGATCTTGCCGAAGTCGAGCGGCCCGGTGCCGACGTCCTTCAGCTCCGTGTAGTGCGAACTCGCGTTCAGGAATTCGACGGCCTTTTTCGCATAGCGCACGTCGTCCGTGAGGCGGTACATGAGCGCGAGGTCGTGCGCGCGGCGGCCGGCCTGGCCGATCGTCGCGTTGCAGCGCGACGATTCGAGCACCGTCGGATAGTCCGGCACGCGCTGATCGGGATCGGCGCTCCAGCAGCTTTCCAGCGCCTTGAAGCACCCGTACCACGGCTCGCGCTGCTCGGCGATCATCTGCCGCGCGCGGGCGATGTCGGCCGCGCTCTCGGCGACGCCGGGATGCACGAACGTCCGCGCCGGCGCGGCCAGCGCCAGCACGCCCCACACAAGGCAGAACATCGGGTTCATCTTTTTCATCGTTCCTCCATCTGCAACTCCCTCTCTCACCCTAAACCCCCAAACCTCCAAACTTCCAAACCTCCAAACCTCACTCCCAATAAACCACATACCGCTCGCCGTGGATCGTCCAGAGCGGCGCGACCACCACGCCCGCCGGCGTGCGGAAATTCGGCTCGCCCCAGTACGGCTCGGCCGGATGCGAGGCGTCGTCCCACACCTTTTTGTGCGGCGGCGGTTTCGCCAGGCGCGTCCAGCCGTCGAACGGCTCCAGCGCGACATGCGCCAGATGCGCCGGAACCTTGTAGTCGTGCTCGTAGTAGTCGAGCGCGCGGATGTCGTCGGGCGCCACGCCCTCGGTGCCGAGCCGCCCCGCGAGCAGGACCGGCCCGTAGAAGACGGCCGTGCGCGCGGGCCGATCGGGCGTCGCCTCGGTGCGCAGGCGGCATGGGAGGTCGATGTCGACCACATCGCCAGCCGCCACGTCGCGGAGTTCGTAGCGCGAAGCGCCCTCGCCTGTCGCCCAGAACGGACGCCTCACGGCCACGCGCCCTTTCCCTCTCGTCACCACGAGCCGCGCG
>JAFUEM010000267.1 GCA_017463935.1 Kiritimatiellia bacterium | reverse complement strand
GCCGCACGTCCGTCACCTACCGCCGCGCGCTCCCCGATGCGCCGTCTGCGCGCGGCCGCCGCACGTTCCTCCGCTTCGAGGGCGTGTCGCAGGTCGCCGTCGTGAAGGTCAACGGCCGCACCGTCGGCCGCCACGTCGGCGCGTTCACTGCGTTCTGCTGCGAGGCGACGGCGGCGCTTCGTCCGACGGGGAACGTCCTGGAAGTCGAGGTGGACAACACCTACAATCCCGACATCCCCCCGATGAGCGCCGACTTCACGCTGTTCGGCGGGCTCTACCGCGACGTCTGGCTCATCGAGACGCCCGCCGTGTGCATCGATCCGGTGACGGACGGCGCGGACGGCGTCACGCTCGACATCGACGTGCCGAACCGCCGCGTGACGGCGCACGCCCGCGTCCTCGGCGGCGACGACGTGACGCGCGTCTTCGAGTTCCCCGGCGCCGAGCTGTGGACACCCGAGACGCCGCACCTCTACCGCGTCACCGTCCGCGCGGGCGTGCCCGGCGACGAGGACAGCGTGACCGTTCCCTTCGGCTTCCGTACGGCGGAGTTCCGCGCCGACGGCTTCTATCTCAACGGCGTCAGGCGGCGGTTGCGCGGCATGAACCGCCACCAGGACCTGGACGGCCGGGGCTGGGCGCTTTCGCGCGCGGACGAAGAACGCGACATCGACTGGGTCAAGGCCATCGGGGCGGACGCCCTGCGCACGGCGCACTATCCGCAATCGCGCCACGTCTACGACCTGTGCGACGAGAAGGGGCTCGTCGTCTGGGCGGAGATGCCGAACGTCAACGGCCTGCCGTTCACGGACGCCTACGCCGCCAATGCCCGCACCCTCGCCCGCGAGATGGTCGCCCAGAACCGCCACCATCCGTCCATCGTCCTCTGGAGCGTCTTCAACGAGCTCTACAACCGCCATCCGATGACGCCCGGCAAGGCCGAAGCGTTCGTCGCCGACCTGGCGGCCGACGTCCGCGCACTCGATGCGACGCGTCCCGTCGCCGGCGCGACGAACGACACCAAGCTGGAGGCGCTCAACGCCCTCCCCGACGTGCTCGCGTTCAATTTCTATCCCGGCTGGTACGGCGAGAACGCGGATACGGCGGCCGAGGAAGTCGCGGAGATGTTTCGGCGCACGGGGCGCTCGACGCTCGGCATCAGCGAGTATGGCGCGGGCGGCAGCGTCCGGCACCACGGCGCGGCCGACCGGCGCGTCGAGCCGGGCGGGAAGTTCCACCCCGAGGAATACCAGGCGTATCTCCACTGGCGCGTCTTCAAGGCGCTCGCGGGCGAGGATCGGCTGTGGGGCACGTTCGTCTGGGCGCTTTTCGACTTCGCGGCGGACCGGCGCACCGAAGGCGAGCGCGACGGCATCAACGACAAGGGGCTCGTCACCTACGACCGCACGACGGCAAAGGACGCGTTCTGGCTCTACGCGGCGAATTGGACGCACGAACGCGTCCTCCACCTCGTCGGCACGCGCCAGAACGAAACGGCGTGCGCCGAGCGGCCCGTCCTCGGCTTCTCGAATTGCGGCGACGTGACGCTGGTCGTCAACGGGCGGACGGTCGGCACGCAGTCGCCCGACTGCGTCCGGACGGTCTTCTGGCCGAAGGTCCCGCTTGCGCTGGGGCGGAACGTGATTGAACTCCGCGCCGGCGGGCGCACCGTGCGCCATGAGCTCGTGCGCACGGCCGCCGAGGGCGTTGAAAGCGAGGCGGCGGCAGACGGCACCGGCGCGGCCTACCGGCATCTGAAGGTGACGGCGTGGACGCTCAGGGACCGGACGGATCGCGTGGGCGAACTGGTCGAGAAGCTCGAGTGGCTGCTCCTGCCGGGCACGGCGGCTTTCGAGCTGACGTGCCCCGTCGCCGCCGTCGAGGACATGCTCGCCGGGACGGGCGTCGTCTACCTGCGTCTCGCGCCGCTGCCGGGGTCGCGCACGTGGGCGGATGCGGACTTTCGCGTGGAGCCCGATTCACGCGCGGGGCTC
>JAFUEM010000266.1 GCA_017463935.1 Kiritimatiellia bacterium | reverse complement strand
GCGCGCGCGTGATCGCGGGCGCGGGCTCGAACATGTGGATTTCCGATCTGACGACCGATGCGGAATATGTCAAGGTCGCGGGGCCCGCCGGCGCGGCGGGCGCGACGCTGGGGATTCCGTGGATGGCGGGCGTTCCCGGCACGATCGGCGGCTGGGTGAAGATGAACGCGGGCGCGTTCGGCCATTCGATTTCGGAAGTCGTCCGCCGCGTCAAGGTCGACGGGCGCTGGATCGACCGCGCGGACTGCGGCTTCGGCTACCGGACGTCGGCGATCGCGGGCGTGATCGAGGACGTGGAATGGGAGCTCGGCGGCGTCGCGGCGGCGGAACCGGCGCGCGCGTTCCTCGCGCGGCGCAGAAAGTTTCCGGCGCGGTGCTGCGGGAGCGTCTTCAAGAATCCGCCGGGCGACTTCGCGGGGCGGCTCCTGGAGGCGGCGGGCGCGAAGGGCCTGCGCGTCGGCGGCGCGTTCGTCTGGGAGGAGCACGCGAATGTGATCGTCGCGGGCGACGGTGCGACGTCGAGCGACATCCTGGCGCTGGCGCGGCTGATGCAGCTGCGCGTGCGCGACCGCTTCGGCGTCGTGCTCGAGCCGGAAATCCGCGGCCTCGTCCTGTCGTGAACGCCGCCGCGGGCGCGGCCGAAAAAAAGGCCGGCGACGGTTCGCTGTTCGCAGTTGACGCGGCGGCGGCGAATTTGATATACTACGCGCCAATTCGGTTGAGGGCGATTAGCTCAGTTGGTTAGAGCATTACCTTCACACGGTAGGGGTCACTGGTCCGAGTCCAGTATCGCCCACCATCAATCGAAGGCGAAGGGGTTGGCGGTGCGTCATGACGCGCCGCCAAAAACATTTGAAGGAACTGAGACGATGTGGAACTATTCTGAGAAGATGATGGATCACTTCCGCAATCCGCGGAACGTGGGAACGATCGACAACCCCGACGGAGAAGCGACGGTCGGCTCGCTCGCGTGCGGCGACGCGCTGAAATTCCAGTTCAGGCTGGGCGCGGACGGAAAGATCGCCGAGGCGAAGTTCCAGACGTTCGGCTGCGCGAGCGCGATCGCGTCGAGCTCGGCGCTGACGGAGATGGTGATCGGCAAGACGCTGGAGGAGGCGAAGCAGATCACGAACCAGCAGATCGCGGACTACCTCGGCGGGCTGCCGCCGCAGAAGATGCACTGCTCGGTGATGGGCCGCGAGGCGATGGAGGCGGCGATCAGGAATTTCGAGACGGGCGAGAAGACCGACCGCAACCTCGAGGACGAGGTGCTCTGCACGTGCTACAACGTCAGCGAGAACGAGGTCCGCCGCGTCATCATCGAGAACCAGCTCACGACCGTCGAGGAAGTGACGAACTTCACGAAGGCCGGCGGCGGCTGCGGCCGGTGCAGGCCGAAGATCCAGGCGATCCTCGACGAGATCAACGGCGCCAAGTGACGGAAACGACGTAACGGGAAGGACGGACCGATGGCGATCGCGAAATACGGCTTTGACAACGAGAAGTACCTGAAGGAGCAGAGCGAGGAGATCCGCCGCCGCGCCGAGAAGTACGGCAAGCTCTACCTGGAGTTCGGCGGCAAGCTGATGAACGACAACCACGCCGCGCGCTGCCTGCCGGGCTACGACCCGAACGTGAAGCTGCGGCTCCTGCAGATGCTCGGCGACCGCGCGGAGCTGGTCCTGTGCGTCTACGCGGGCGACATCGAGGCGAAGAAGCTGCGCGCCGACTACGGCACGACGTACGAGGAGGAGACGATCAAGCTCGTCGAGGCGATGCGCGAGCGCGGCATCACCGTGCGCGGCGTGGCGATCACGCGCTTCGACGGCCACCCGGCGGCACGCGCGTTCGCGAAGGTGCTGGAGGACGCGGGCGTGCCGGTCTTCTACCACTATCCGATCAAGGGCTATCCGAACGACCTCGACACGATCGTCAGCGATTCGGGCTACGGCCGCAACGACTACATCCCGAGCGAGAGGCCGATCGTCGTCGTGACCGGCCCCGGCCCCGGCTCGGGCAAGTTCGCGACCTGCCTGACGATGCTCTACCACGAGGTGAAGCGCGGCAACAAGGCGGCGTACGCGAAGTTCGAGACGTTCCCCGTCTGGAATCTGCCGCTCATGCACCCGCTAAACGTCGCCTACGAGGCGGCGACGCTGGAGCTGAAGGACGAGAACCAGATCGATCCCCACCACTTCCTCGCGTACGGCGAGATGCGCGTCAACTACAACCGCGACATCGACGCCTACCCGATCCTGCGCGAGATCTGGGAGCGGATGATGGGCGAGGAATGCCCCTACAAGTCGCCGACGGACATGGGCGTGAACCGGATCGCGTCGGGCATCGTGAACGACACGATCGTGCGTGCGGCGAGCCGCGAGGAGTGCGTGCGCCGCTACGAACGCGTGAAGGCCGATTTCGACGCGGGCAGGGTGGGGATGGACATGCTCGCGCGCGCGCTGTCGGTGATGGCGCGGGCGGATTGACGAAGACGGTACGGCGAAACGAAAGGACGACCGACATGCTGACGTGGATGGACAGCCTCAAGGGGCGCTCGATGATGCGCCTGACCTCGTTCACCGACGAGGAGATGATGAATCTGATCGACCTCGCGGCGCAGCTCAAGGCGCGGCGCGCGGCGGGCGTGCGCGGCAACCTGCTCGCGCGCAAGAACATCGCGCTCATCTTCGAGAAGTCCTCCACGCGCACGCGCAACTCCACGCTGATCGCGGTCCGCGACGAGGGCGGCAACGGCGAGTACCTGACGCGCCCCGACATCCACTTCGGCAAGAAGGAGAGCGTCAAGGACACCGCGCGCGTGCTCGGGCGCATCTACGACGGCATCCTCTTCCGCGGCTTCCGGCAGGCCGACTGCGAGGACCTCGCGAAATATTCGGGCGTGCCGGTCTGGAACGGCCTCACCGACGACTACCACCCGACGCAGATCTTCGCCGACTTCCTGACGGTGCGCGAGACGTTCGGCGACCTGAAGGACTGCACGATCGCCTACGTCGGCGACGGGCGCAACAACGTCGCGAACTCGCTGATGATGGGCTGTGCGAAGTGCGGCATCCGCTACGTCTGCTGCTGCCCGAAGGAGCTGCACCCCGACGAGGCGGTGCTGGCCGAGGCGGAGGCCGTGGCGAAGAGGAACGGCGTCGACATCCGCGTCTTCAACGATCCGCAGAAGGGCGTCCGGGGCGCGAACGTGCTCTACACCGACGTGTGGGTGTCGATGGGCGAGGAGGCGAAGACGGCCGAGCGCATCCGGCTGCTGCGCCCCTACCAGATCAACATGGACCTGATGCGCGCGACGGGCAACCTCGACGGGCGGCTCATGTTCCTCCACTGCCTGCCCGCGTTCCACGATTTCAACACCGAGGTGACGAAGGACTGCGGCGCGCTGGAGGTGACGGACGAGGTGTTCGAGTCGAAGTATTCCAAGGTGTTCGACGAATCCGAAAACCGCATGCACACGATCAAGGCGCTGCTCGTTTCGGCGCTCTGCGACCGCGCGAGCGTGTAAAACGGTTCAGGTGGCAAAGGGGGAGAGCGATGAGCGAGACGGGATTTCCGAAATGGAATGCGTTCACGCCCGAGGCGGCCGCGGCACGTCTGCCGCGCCTGCTGGCGGACGCGGAAACGGCGGTCGCCGCGATCGAGGCGGCGCGGCCGGCGACGTACGAGGCGCTCGTCTGGGCGCTCGACGACGCGACGGAGGAGCTGTGGCACTGCTGGGGCCGCGTCGCGCACATGGTGAGCGTCATGAATTCCGACGCCTGGCGCCGGCTGGAGGAGTCGTTCCAGCCGCAGGTCGTCGCGTTCTCGCTGCGCGTCGGGCAGTCGAAGCCGATCTACGACGCGGCGAAGGCGCTCGCCGCGCGCGAGACGGAGCCGACGCGCCGGCGCATCCTGGACAAGATGGTCGAAAGCGCGGCGCTCGCGGGCGTGGCGCTCGAAGGCGACCGGAAGGACCGCTTCAACGCGATCCAGGCGGAGCTCGCCAAGCTCGCGACCGATTTCTCGAACGCGGTCCTGGACGCGACCAAGGCGTTTTCGTTCGAGAAGGACGGCACGACCTACACGATTGACGACGCGAACTATCCGCAGACGATGAAGCACTGCGCCGACCGCGCGGTGCGCGAGGCGCTCTGCCGCGCCCGGTCGACGCGCGCGCCCGAGAACACGGCGCGGATCGCGCGGATCCTCGAGCT
>JAFUEM010000070.1 GCA_017463935.1 Kiritimatiellia bacterium | reverse complement strand
CTGCATCGCGGGCTGGGCGTGTTCGCCGAGACGGTGACGCAGGACGCCGAGCGCCGGAAGCTCATCATTCGTTTCAGGTAAGGGGGCGGATGATGGACTGGAATGCTTTTGGTGTTGTCGCGGCCTGTGCGTGGTGCGGGCTTCTGCTCGCGCTCGGCGTGTGGAAGATTTTAAACGCAGAGTCGCAGAGTGCGCAGAGGCTTTCTGGGTCTGGGGGCCGGGCCCCCAGTTTGAAACCCTCTCTGCGTTCTCTGCGACTCTGCGCCTCTGCGTTAAAACAAAAACCCCTACCGGCCCTCGTTTTTCTGGCCTTCGCCGCGCTTGCGACGGTCGAGGCGCAGAAGACGGGACAGTTGAGAGTTGGAATGGAGCGCGGCGAAGCCGCCACCGCAACTCTCAACTCTCAACTTTCAACTCTCAACTCCACCCGAGCCGCGAACCACGAAATCAATCCTGCCCCATTGACCGATGTGGACATCGACCGAGGCTATCTTCTCGTTGAAGAAGATGCGAGCGCTGCCGCAATTGAAATCCCGACGAATGCGGTGACGGTCGGCAACTGGCACCTCCACGGCGCGCGCTCCAGCATCGGCAACAACCGCCTCGACCTTACGCCGTGGTCGTTCCCGCTTGGCACGAATCATGCGGCGTTCTCGTCGTTCTGGTATTTCGTCGAAGGGAAGCTGCGCCCGACGCCGCGCGACGCGACACACGAGATCTGCGCGGTGGGCGCGCCGATGCTCGCGCTGCAGGGCGCAAGCTGCCTGTGGCTCGCCGTGGGGGACGACGACAGCCGCACGCTCGTCTGGGACAGCTTCTTCCTGAACGGTGACACGAACGCGCCCGTCACGGCGCAGATTCAGCTGTGGCCGGATGGCGACTTCGCCACGCAGTCGAACAGCCTGCGCCGCGTCTATGCGCGCATCAATCCCGACGATTGGGACGGCGACGGCCTCGCCAACGCAATCGATCCCGCGCCGACGACCTGCGACGGCGACTTCTACGGTACGGCGAACGCGCTGCCGACGAACGCCAACGTGGACGCCTACTATTGGCTGGACGTGAGCGCAACGGGCGTTTTGGGCGTGGCGACGATCCGCGTCACGTGCGACGGGCCGAGCGATCTGGGCGACCATGTGATCGTTGCGCGGACGAACGAGGTCTGCCATGTGCCGCTTCTCGCGGGCGCGACCTACGACGTTGAAAGCGACCTGCCGATTGAAACTGCTGCCGTGTCGAGCGAGTACGCCGAAATCACGACGAACGGCGCGCGGCACCTGACGGTTTCCCTGCCGCTGGAGCTGACGTTCGAGCGCGTGCAGCTGCGCGGCGGCCCCGAAAGCTACGTCGCGCACACTTCGCCCATCGACGTGTTGCCGCGCATTCTTGGACTCTCCGGCGGTTGCTGTTCCTGCGTGACGAACGAACAGGGCTTTTCGTGGAGCTGCGGTTCCGATTGCCGTTGCGCCGGATCGCTGCATGTGCTTGACGGACTGGCCTTGTGGGAGGGCTATTCGCGGGTTCTGCCGTCGGAATTGCGGTGCCCGTGCGCAACCGAGGGCGACGACGTGAACGGCGCCGGCGTGAACATTGCGTTTGCGGATGCCGCCGTTGTGTTCGAGAATGCCTACACCAATGCGCCGGGAGAGGTCGTGGCGCGGCGGTCGACGACGGTGACGCTCGGCGGCAGGGTCGTGGGCGGCGAGTTCGGCGGCACGTTCACGGTGACGCTCACGGACGGCGGGCGGCTGGTCGGCGCGGGCGGCTCCCTGCCGACGAACGTCACGGTTGCCGCTGGCGAGACGTTCACTTTCGGCGTTGACTACGAGGGTCTTGCGGAGAGCGCGGGCGTCGGCGACATTTCGGCGACAGCAACATTCACCGAGAACATGACGGGTCGAATCCTTGCCGACACCACGACTCTCACATCCGTGCGCGTGGAGCTGACGCCTGAAATTGGCAGAGAGGGGGCGTTGCACCGACACCGCGTCGGCATTGGCGAAGAGGTTGAGATTGAAACGTTCCCATCCGTTCCTGGATGGACGGTCTTAATAGATGGCGCGGGTTCATTGACAAACCGAAGCGGCAAGTTGATTTATCAATGTCCTTTCGTTGCAGAAGAAAATGGGATGACCGTCACTTTGGCTGGTGGTTTTCAGTATCAGCCGTTGCTGTCCGTTATCGAGCCGACAGGGGTTGTCGCGTTGGATGTTTTTGCAAAGAGTTATTTGGATGCAGAAATCGGTGTCGCTGGGTGGGCGGGCATGACATTGGATTTGTATTTAGAGCCACGATCGGTTGCATTTGGTCAGATTCAAATCGTGGAAGTCCCAGAGTATGGAACAGGGATTGATCCCACTGGTTATTTTGCAACCAATGCATACGAGAACATCTGGCATCACACTGTAGCGAGAGGTGCCGGCGTTTGGCGCTCGGTATACATAGACAATATGTTTTTGCCGGATCATGCGGAGCTTGGCGAACGCCTCCCCGTGACGCCGTGGACTGCGGGGCAAATAACATGGCGAATCCCGATTGCATGGCGCAAGCTGCCAGCGGACGAATATGACTATCAAGAGCCTCATGAGTTTGGAACGCCTTATTACCAGATCTTCACAATAAACAGTGGCGGTACATTGCGTGTGACAAAGTTGCAGGACTATTGGGTTGAGCGCGACCCGGATGGGACAAGGCGGAAATCTCAGGCAGTCGGAGGAACTTTATGAAAAAGATCAACACGAGATATGTTGCAATCGGCATCGCCCTGACGGGGGCGGCGATTTCGCTTCTTTGCAGTTTGCGGACATCACCGCCGATTTCGGCAGAACGCGAAGTCGTGGAGAAGCTGTTTGACGAATACAAGGAACGATTGAAGCAAGGCTACATGGCTCAGGTGGACTTCGGCGAGATAGTCAATGCTCTTAACTCGCCGATGCATCCCGATGAACGACGGATGTTGGCTGAACGGTGCAGGGCGAGGTTGGTTGATTTTGATTTGTTTTCGATTGACACGACGGCAATTCTTCAAGGACAATCACATGTTGTGACACAGGAAAGGAGCTATTGGCGATGCATTGAGGCGGCCTTGTCCGATTGTCCCGACATCGTTGCGAATGATGAACAAAGGGCGCGTTTCTTTCAGGACATGCTGATTAATTACAAGAGCCTTTGCTTTTGTTGCGACACGCCAATTGCCGGTGAAACGTTCCAGGGCTTCAGATGGCGCAGCTTCTACGCCAAGGGGCTTCGGCTCGACTTGAAGAACAATATCAGGCACATAAGTGAAAGGGTGTTCCCGTCTGTCAGCAAGGATTTCTCGGCAGCGGATCAAGCCAACTTGGAGAAGTGGACGCGTGAATTCTGCATGACGACTCTCGCTGACATAGAGAAGGCGGACAATGATATGCAAGAATACGCCCGTCGGCAATGGGGCCGCAAATGAGAAGGATGGTCGATATGTAGTGACATTTAACGGTGGGGCAAGGGAGCAAGGCGCGAAGCGATGAAAAAGTTAATGGCAGTTGGCGTAATGATGATGTGCGGCTGCTTGTTTGCCGCAAAGGGATCAAGCGAGGAGCGCATTGCAGCGCCGAAGGAAATCTACGAAGCCCGCGTCCGCGATGCGCAACCGGTCGAGGAATGAATGGCTTATGGACGGGCTAACGGCTATCGGTTCCGCTACGATTATGCGCCGGACGACTGGAGCAACGGCTGCATCAATGACGGTCCTGGCTATTACGGGCGGGACATGACTTGCGAAAGGATCATCGAACGCATGTTGATGAATGGCAGGGGCGTTAGCGGACGCGACCTGACGGCGGGTGAGGTTTTCGGCGTGCGCGAACATGCCGACGGAAGCTATTCCAAGGGCCACGCACAAACGGGTTTTGGCGATAAATAAGAAGAAAGGAAGTCAAAGATGAAGAATGCAATCTTGTTTGCGGCCTCGATAGTGGCAATGTCGGGGCTTGCCTATATTCGTTTCTCGAACGAATTGAGTGACGATGAATATAAAGAGTTCCTTGTGGAGAGGACTGAGCCACGCTGCGGTAACGGGAGGGGCGGGTTGGATCGCATTCCATCCTTGCCCGATACAAACCGTTTCCTGCGCTTGGTCAAGGAAGTGGCGCACTCGAACACAAACAGAACAAGAAGTATGATTTTTCTCGTTTCGAAGTACGGAGGAGAGGCCGATTTGCCCTTCCTCTATGAATACGTGTGCGATGCGCGTTGGGGCGATGGCGCACTTGAGGCTTTGTTTAAAATGGACGGTGTCAACGCCAATACGCTCGCGGCGGTTCGACAGTATCTTTCTCTGCCAGAACAGGGAATTGGCAGATGTGGCGAGGATGTTTGCGGAAGGCTTTTGTATTATGCCATGCAACCGCAAACTTCGGGAGAAGCGCGACAGATGGCGAAGGATTGCATACATGACTTTGCCTTGGTGAACACGAACGGCGTAAAATGGCTGGATAGTATCATCAATTATTGGCTTCCCGACTACCGCTACAGTACCAACCGGCTGGAGGTGATGCGCTCGGTTCTCGCGCACGGCCCCAAGGCGAACCAGTACGACTACGTCACCAACGCGATACACGAAATCGAGGCGCAGCTGCCGCCGGAGTGAGGGTGCGTCTTGCTGCTGGCCTGGACGGCCGCGCATTCGATTGTAGCGGCAAAGGTGGGGACTGTGCCTGTTAGGGTAAAAAGGGTCTGTATAACCGACAGATACGGGCAAGACTACATGGCGCGACGGATACGGCCGCATTCAGGGCAGCTCTAGGACCGACCGCTACGGAAAAACCACCTACTACGATGCTTTGGGCCGCATGACAGGCACTAAGACCACGAAATGAAGTCTAGAAATCTAGAAATTTCTTTGAAATCTTTTCGCGCAAATTTCGTTTATTATGGTTGAAGGGGGCGATAGGGCCTTCTTCCGCCGTGGCGCGGCGTCGGCGCGCTTGACAGCAAACGAAGATAAATGATAAGATAAAGGAGAAAAATGAAACTTGCATGTGATTTGCGGGGCCACATTTTGGACTTCAGACTTTTGACTTCAGACTTCAAGGTTGAGGCCACGGGGGAAGGCTTTGCAGTTTCGAAGTCTGAAGTCAGATGTCCGAAGTCCTTTCCCCGATTCGCGGGAACAGGTCCCAGCTGAAAAGGAGCGGTCGATGGCTGCGTGCGCGAAGAACAGATGCGGGAACTGCGGCGCGGACGAAAAGTCGTACAGGGAGCGTCTGGCGGAGGCGAAGGCGAAGGTGCCCAAGGGCTGGTCGGTGCGTTTGGATGCAGACGGTCTGCCGGTGCTGCGGCGCGGCCTTCCCCTGCGCTGGCTGTGGACGTTTCCGGCCTGTGCAGTTGTGCTCTATGGGTTCGCATGGGTGCTGGCGCATTTCACCTATCTGAGCGAGACGAGCCAGTTTTGGCCGATATTCGCCGCCATCCTGTCGGCTGCCGTCGCCGCGCTGGTCTGTGTCGTCGCGCTGTGCCGTCTGACGGCGCGGCGGTATCGCCTTGGACGGGACGCGCTTGTCGTCGAGTCGCTGTGGCTGGGCTTCATCCCTCTCTTGCGCCGTACGTTTGAGAGGACGGTCATCACGCGCGGCGTCCTCGAAGAACGGGGCCGGGATGTTGTCGCCGTCTGGATCAACGGTTCTGCGCGCGACGACATCTGGAGAGGGCGCAGCCGGGCGGAAGCCGATTTCGTCGCGGCGAACCTGTTTGCGCCCGTCGACTCGGGACGTTGCGACGAACCGCTTCTGTGCGGGAACTGCGGCGCGGCGTTCGGGCCGGCGGACATCGATATGCCCGGCAATGCGCTTGTCTGCCCGGTGTGCGGCGCGACGACGACGCCCGGGGAGGCGGAACGGGCGAGATGCCTGCGCATCCACCTGCGCGACCGTCCGCGCGGCATCACCGACCTGCGTGACGGTTTCGACTATCGCGAGGGCAGCTGGCGCAGCACGGCGCTGGGCGCGGCGTTGGCGCGCTTTGCCGCCGTCGCGACGGTCGCATGGCCGTTGGCGGAACTCGTCGACAGACGGTCGTTCGCCTGTGCCTCCGCCTGCGCCCTGACTCTTCGGCTGCTGCCGCCGGCGTGGTTCGCCGTGGAGAGTCTGCTGGACGCGCTTCTGGGACGCTTTGGCGTTCATCGCATCGCATGTGCGGACGGGCGGCTCGTCTACTTCCATGGAATCGGCAGATTCGGCCGGCGACTCGTGCTTCCGCTCGCATCGATCGAGGGGTGCGCCGTGATGTTTCGCGTTGCCTGTTTCAGCACCGACGCGCAGGTTCCCCTTGCGATTGGCCTCGTCGTCAAGGGCGAAAGGAAGGCGCGGCGCATTTTCCGCGACTGCCGCCCGCGCTTCTACCACTGGGCCGAAGGCTGGCTTGAGGCGGCACGGCAGAACTGCCGCACGGACACAACGAAAGGGGCGTGAAGATGGCGCGATGTGCGATGATGGACAGGAGCTGGAACATGGTGAAGGTCGCGGCGATCGTCCTGCCGTGGCTGTGCGCCGTGACGCTTCCGATTCTCTGCTGTGACGGGTTCGTCCTGAGCCTGGGCCGGTGCGTGTTCTTCCTGTGCGTGATGATGCCGTTTGGCAATCTCGCGCTTCTGGGACTGGTTGCCTGCGGACATGGATGGGCCGCCTGGGGCAGCGCGGCGGTCTTTGCGTTCGCCGGCATCGTCGCGCCGCCGGCGCTGGCGCTGCTGTTCGCGATCTGCTGGCGACGCCGGCAGTTCGTCCTGGTCTGGCTCGGGTATCTCGCGCTGATCGCGTGGGATGCGCTGGCCGCGATGTTCTTTGTGCTCACACTGGCAACGTGAGGGATGAGACCATGAAAAAAACGATTCAAGCCGTCCTCTTCGCCTGTGCGCTTCCCGTGTTCGCGTGGGCGGCGCTGTCGGTCTACTTCCTCCTCGCCGGGCGCGATTCGCAGGGCGACTGCTTCTGTGAATATTCGCCCGATAGCGACTCTTGCGATCGCATACGCGCGCTGAAGCCGGAAGAAAACATGCTGACGCACCTGAAGTGGCTGAACGACAACATGCCGACCAATACGACGCTGCTCTCTACAGACCACCGCCTTCGGACCGCCTATCTGAACGGCACGACCAACCGCCTTGAATTCACAGATGCGGCGCGGGACTATCTCGCGGAACGACGGCCAGCCGCTCTTCCCCGCGCGCATACGCCGGCACGTCTTTTTCCTCGCGCGGCCCTGACGCCCCGTCCGGCCGCGGCGGAGGGCTGTGCAGTTTTGAAGTCTGAAGTCCGCCGTCCGAAGTCCTTTCCCTCGATTCGCGGGGACAGACCCCTGTAGAAGCGGATTTGTGATATACTATACCGTTACCAAGGAGATTAGACGAAATGATTGACATCAAGAAACTGCGGGATGATTTCGACAACACCGCCGCCCAGCTGGCGCGGCGCGGCGTGGAGGCCGCGAAGCTGGAGAAGGCGCGCGACCTCGACGCGAAGCGGCGCGCGCTCGTCGGCGAGACGGAGGCGCTGAAGGCGAAGCGCAACGCCGCCTCGAAGGAGATCGGCAAGATCGCGAAGGAGGGCGGCGACATCGCGGCCGCCAAGGAGGAGATGCGCAAGGTGGGCGACCGCATCGCGGAGATCGACCGCGAGCTCGCCGAGGTCGACAGGGAGCTGCGCGACACGCTGCTGATGATCCCGAACATCCCCGCGCCGGAAATCCCCACGGGCCTGGATTCGTCCGCCAACGTCGTCGTGCGCAAGGTCGGCGAGTGGCACGCGCGCGACTTCAAGATACTCGACCACATGACGGTCGGCGAGAAGCTCGGCATCTTCGACTTCCCGCGCGGCGTGAAGCTGACGGGCACGGGCTTCCCGATCATCCTCGGGCAGGGCGCGAAGCTCCAGCGCGCGCTCATCCAGTACATGCTCGACGTCCACTGCCAGAAGCAGGGCTACACCGAAATGCTGCCGCCGTTCGTCGTCAACTCCGAGTCGATGACGGGCACGGGCCAGCTGCCGAAGTTCGCGGAAGACCTCTACCACTGTCCAATCGACGACTTCTGGCTCATCCCGACGGCCGAGGTGCCGGTGACGAACTACTACCGCGACGACATCCTCGCGGCGAAGGACCTGCCGATCAAGCTGACGGCGTACACGCCGTGCTTCCGCCGCGAGGCGGGCAGCGCCGGCAAGATGACGCGCGGCATGCTGCGCGTGCACCAGTTCGACAAGGTGGAGATGGTCAACTTCGTCCATCCCGACACGTCGTTCCAGCAGCTGGAGATCCTCGTCAAGGAGGCGGAGGAGATTTTGACGGGCCTCGGGCTCCACTTCCGCGTCCTCCAGCTCTGCTCGGGCGACATGGGCTTTTCGGCGGCGAAGTGCTACGACCTGGAGCTGTGGGCGCCGGGCGAGGAGCAGTGGCTGGAAGTCTCGTCCTGCTCGTGCTTCACCGACTATCAGGCGCGCCGCCTCAACTGCCGCTTCAAGGACGCGGACGGCAAGACGAAGTTCGTCCACACGCTCAACGGCTCGGGCGTTGCGCTGCCGCGCCTCATGGTCGCGCTCCTGGAACAGCACCAGAACGCGGACGGCTCGGTGACGATCCCCGAGGTGCTCCGGCCGTACATGAACGGCCAGGAGAAGCTGCTGCCGGTGCGCTGACGACGGAAGGGACGCGGCCGTGAAGCGGATTTTCCTGTCGCCGCCGTACGTGGGCGCGGCGGAACGCAAGGCGATCGCGGCGGCGTTCGACTCGAAGTACGTCGCGCCGTGCGGGCCGATGGTCGACGCGTTCGAACGCCGCCTCGCCGCGCTCGCCGGCCGCCGCCAGGCGGTCGTGGTCGCGAGCGGCACCGCCGCGCTCGATCTCGCGATGGCGGAATACGGCGTCGACCGGCGCTGGACGGTCATCGCGCCGACGCTCACCTTCATCGCGACGGTCGGCCCCGCGTACCATCGCGGCGCGAAGCCCGTCTTCGTCGACAGCGACGAAACGGGCAACATCGACGTCCGGCTGCTCGCGCGGGCGCTCGCGGACGCAAAGGGCCCGACGATGGTCATCGCCGTCGACCTCTACGGCCGCTGCTGCGACTACGACGCGATCGACGCGCTCTGCCGGCGTCACGGCGCGGTGTTCGTCAGCGACGCGGCCGAGGCCGTCGGCGCGACGCACAACGGCCGCCCCGCCGGGAGCGCGGGCGCGTGCGCGATCTATTCCTTCAACGGCAACAAGATCATCACGACGTCCGGCGGCGGTGCGCTCCTGACGGACGATGACGCGCTCGCGGCGCGCGCGCGCAAGCGCAGCCAGCAGGCGCGCGAGGCGGCGG
>JAFUEM010000265.1 GCA_017463935.1 Kiritimatiellia bacterium | reverse complement strand
GTCGCGGCCATCGCGGCGGCGGCGGGCGTGAACGCGGCGCTGGCGGCCGAGGTCAAGAAGGCGGCCGCGCGCGCCGCCGGCGAAAAGCGCTAGCGCACCGGGGGCCTTGCATTCGCGTGGCGGATATGATATACTACATCCAATTTTGAGATCGGGGTCAAAGTCGGTCTCGCGGTGCGGGCAAGGGTGCCCGGGCCGAAGTTGCGGACAAAACCTGAAAAACGGCACAAATCCGCGAGATAGAAAGAAGAACAGAAAGATGCAGAAGAGCTACCGTGCTCCGAACCCCGGCGACAATCGCGCGTGGTTCCTCATCGACGCGAAGGATCAGCCGCTCGGCCGCCTCGCCGTCACCGTCGCCAACAAACTCCGTGCGAAGGATCTCCCGACCTTCGATCCGTCCGTCGACGCGGGCGCGTTCGTGATCGTCACGAACGCCGCGCTCGTCAAGCTCACGGGCAAGAAGGAAGAGCAGAAGGAATACCAGCGCTACTCCGGCTACCGGAACGGCCTGAAGCGGTTCAGCGCCGCGACGATGCGCGCGCAGCATCCCGACCGCATGATCAAGGAAGCCGTCTGGGGCATGCTCCCGAAGAACAACATCGCGCGCAAGATGATGACGCGCCTGAAAGTCTTCGCGGGCGCCGAACACACCCACGCCGCGCAGAAGCCGGTCGAAATCAAGCTCTAAGGAAAAGGAGATTCAGGACAATGGCTACGAACAAGGCAATTTCCGCCGGCACCGGCCGTCGCAAGACCGCGACCGCGCGCGTCAATCTCGTTCCCGGCACCGGCAAGTGGCTGGTCAACAAGGTGACGCTCGAAGAGTACCTCCCGAGCGAGGCGCTCCGCGACTACCTCAAGCAGCCCGTCGCGATCTCGGGCTATGACCTCAGCAAGGTCGACGTCGTCGTCTACGCGAAGGGCGGCGGCATCGCCGGTCAGGCGGGCGCGATCCGCCACGGCCTCGCCCGCGCGATCGTCGCGGCGGACGAGACGACCCGTGCGGCGCTCAAGAAGGCCGGCTGCATGACACGCGACAGCCGCATGAAGGAGCGCAAGAAACCCGGTCAGCCCGGCGCGCGCAAGCGCTTCCAGTTCTCGAAGCGTTAATCGCCCGAGACTCCCGAAAGTGCCTTGTGTCCGTCGATTGCGGGCGCAAGGCACTTTGGCATTGGAACAAGGATACAGATCAACATGGCATTTGGATTTCTCAAGAAGATGGTGGCCGCACTCTCCGGCAAGAAGGCGCCGGAGCAGCCGCGGCAGGGAAACGAAGGCGGTCGGCGCCGGCGCGGGAAGCGCGGCGGAAAGGGCCGCAACGGTGGTTCGAACGGCGGCCAGCAGCCGAACGGTCAGCCGAAGGACGGGCAGCAGCCGAACCAGCAGAAGAAGCAGAAGAACGGCGGACAGCAGCAGCCGAAGGGCGGCGGCAACGGTCAGTCGCCGAAGGGCAATGGCCAGCCGCAGCAGCCGAAAGGCGGCAACGGTCAGCAGAAGCCGCGCGGCGAGCGCACGGATCGCAGCGAGCGCGGTGACGGCGGGCGCAAGAACGGCCGTCGCGGCGGCGGGCGCAAAGGCCGCGTTTCCGGCTCCAACACGGCGGCGGACCAGATGCGTCCGGGCGGCGAGATTTCGCACGCGGAGCTTTCGCGCCGGCGCTGGCTGCATTCGCAGTGGGATCCCGCCTCGTTCGCGGTCGAGCCCATGGAAGGCAAGAAGCGGTTCCACGATTTCGATCTCCCGAGCGAGGTGATGCACGGCATCGCCGATCTGGGCTTCAAGTACTGCACCGAGATCCAGGCGCTGTCGCTCGAACAGGCGCTGGCGGGCAAGAACATCGCGGGCAAGGCCCAGACGGGCAGCGGCAAGACGGCCGCGTTCCTCGTGGCGATCCTGACGCGCTACCTGCGCACGCCCGAGAACCGCGCCAAGGTCGGCGGCGCGCCGCGCGCGCTCGTCATCGCGCCGACGCGCGAGCTCGTCATCCAGATCTGCAAGGACGCCGACGCGATCGGCCGCTACACGGGGCTCCGGTCGCTTGCCATCTACGGCGGCATGGACTACGACCGCCAGCGCGAGGAAGTGCTGCGCGAGCCGGTGGACCTGATGGTCGCGACGCCGGGCCGCCTCCTGGACTTCACGAAGGGCCGCGTCGTGGACCTGAGCCACGTCGATACGCTCGTCATCGACGAGGCGGACCGGATGCTCGACATGGGCTTCATCCCCGACGTCAGCCGCATCATGCAGCGCCTGCCGCCGAAGGACAAGCGCACGACGATGCTCTATTCGGCGACGCTCAACGATTCGGTGATGAAGCTCGCGCTCAACTGGATGGAGGAGCCGTACAAGGCGGAGGTCGAGAGCGAGACGAACGCGACCGACACCGTCCGCCAGGTCGTCTACGTCATCCGCAGCGAGGACAAGTTCAAGGTGCTCTTCAACCACATCGCGCTCCACCCGGAGGCGCGCGCCATCGTCTTCTGCAACCGCAAGAACACGACGAGCGACGTCTACGAGTCGCTGAAGGTGCGCGGCGTCTCGGTGGAGATGCTCTCGGGCGACATCGCGCAGTCGAAGCGCCTCCAGGTGCTCGATTCGCTGCGCGACGGCGAGGTGAAGATCGTGGTCGCGACCGACGTCGCGGGCCGCGGCATCGACATCAAGGGCCTTGAGTACGTCATCAACTTCGACTTCCCCTACGAGGCCGAGGATTACGTCCACCGCATCGGCCGCACGGGCCGCGCGGGCTCGACGGGCATCGCGATCAGCTTCGCCGACCAGGACGAGTCGTTCGCGATTCCCGAGATCGAAGAGTACATCAAGGAGCCCTTGAAGTGCACGGTGATCGGCGACGACGATCCGCTTCTGAAGCCCATCCCGCCGCGCCACACGAAGCTCGGCGAGGTCGACGCGGACGCGAAGGCGGCGGTCGACGCGCGCGAGGCGGTGACCGAGGAGGAGATTTCGGCGGCCGCGGCGATGACCGGCGGCACGGGCCTCGCGAACGCCAATGCGGCGGACGCGAAGGGCAAGGCGGCGGTCATCCGCGAGGATGCGCCCGTCCGGGAGCTCCCGAAGTTCGAGCATGCGCTCGAGCCGAAGAAGGAAGAGCCGGACGAAACGAACGTCTACGCCCAGCCGGTCGAGCAGAAGACCCGCCTGGAAGAGTGGAAGATGTAAGCCTTAGCTGCCGGTCCGGCGCTGCCGCATGAAAAACTGCTGGATCGGCACGAGCACCGACGGAATGAATCCGCGGTGCTCGGGGCCCTGCGGCATGGCCTTGGTGAGCCACCGCAGCACGGGTTCACGCGCACTTTCGCGTTCGTAGCTGTACAGGTGGCCGTTGTGCGCGACCGAGATCGTGCCGCGCTCCTCAGAGACGACGACCACGAGCGCATCCGTTTCCTCCGACAGTCCCACCGCCGCGCGATGGCGCATGCCGCTCGCGATCAGCTCCGGGTTGTTCGAGACGGGGAAGATGCAGTGCGCCGACGAGAGGAACCCGTCGCGCAGGACCACGCCGCCGTCATGGAGCGGCAGCGGCGGCGTGAAGATCGACCGCACGAGCTCGCGCGTGAAGAGCGCGTCCGTCGCCACGCCCGTATCCTCGTAGCTTCTGAGCGAAATGCCGCGCTCGAGCGCGATGAGCGCGCCCATCCTGTCCTTGGCGAGGTCGAGGAGCGTGTCGATGACGATCTCCGGCGTCGCCGCGCCGTCGGCATGGCGGTTCGTCTTCGGCACGAAGCCGAACGCGCCGAACGCCATCAGCGCGCGGCGGATTTCCGGCTGGAAGATGACGACCGTCGAGACGGCGAGGTAGAGGAGGAGGAACTGGACGATCCGCGTGAGGACGTCGAAGTGGAAGAGGTAGGCGAAGGCGAACATCGCCGCCGCGAGCATCCCGACGCCCGCGAGCGCCTGGCCGAAACGCGAGCCGCGCGCCCGCTTCAGGATCGCGTAGATGGTCAGGTAGAGAATCGCGATCTGGACGATGGCCGAGGCCGATGTCATTCATCCGCCTCCGTTTCCTGCGGGGTGGAGTCGTCTTCCTTCAAGAGGTCCTCGACATCCTTGCCGTCCATCGTCTCCTTCTCAAGGAGCGCATGGGCCAGTTTGGACAGCTTGTCCCTGTTGTCGTTCAGGAGCTTTTCCGCCTCGGCGTAGGCGCGGGCGATCAGCTGCGAGACTTCCGCGTCGATCGCGCGCGACGTCTCTTCGCTGAACGCGGGCGGCAGTTCCGCCGCGGAAAACGAATTGGGCTCGCGGAACGCCTGGAAACCGAACGTCTCGCTCATGCCGTAGGTGCAGACCATCTGGCGCGCGATCTCCGTCGCCTGGCGGATGTCCTGCGCCGCGCCGGTCGACAGCTCCCCCGTGAACATCTTCTCGGCGATCCGTCCGCCGCAGAGGATGACGAGCTCCGAGAGGAAATACGACTGCGTGTGGTTGAGGACGTCGTGCTCCGGCAGCGCCATCGTCGCGCCGAGCGCGCGGCCGCGCGGGATGATCGTCACCTTGTGGAGCGGATCGGCGTTCTTGACGAGGAGCTGCAGGAGCGCGTGGCCCGACTCGTGCCAGGCCGTGATCTCGCGGTCGCGGCGGGAGTAGCCGGCCGATTTGCGCTCGCGGCCCCAGAGCACCTTGTCGCGCGCCTCCTCGAGCGTCGCCATGTCGACGCCGTCGAGCTTCTTGCGCGTCGCGAGGAGCGCCGCCTCGTTGAGGAGATTCGCGAGATCCGCGCCCGAGAAGCCCGGCGTGCCGCGCGCGACGCGCGAGAGGTCGGCGTCCGGCGCGAACTTGATCCGCCTGCCGTGCAGGTTGAGGATTTCGGTGCGGCCCTTGAGCGTCGGCAGCTCCACGTTCACCTGGCGGTCGAAGCGGCCGGGCCGCAGGAGCGCCGAATCGAGCGTGTCGGGCCGGTTCGTCGCCGCGATGACGATCACGCCCTCGTTCGGCTCGAAGCCGTCCATCTCCACGAGCATCGTGTTGAGCGTCTGCTCGTAGGCGTGGCTGCCGCCGAGCGCGCCCGCGCCCGTGCGCTTCTGGCCGATGGAGTCGATCTCGTCGATGAAGACGATGCACGGCGCGCGCTTCTTCGCCTCGGCGAACATGTCGCGCATGCGGCTCGCGCCCACGCCGACGAACATCTCCTCGAAGTCGCTGCCGGAGATCGCGAAGAAGGGGACCTGCGCCTCGCCCGCGATGGCCTTGGCGAGGAGCGTTTTGCCCGTGCCGGGCGGCCCGACGAGGAGCACGCCCTTGGGAATGCGGCCGCCGAGCTTGCGGAAGTCGTCGGGCTTCTTCAGGAACTCGACGATCTCCTGCACCTCCTCGCGCGCCTCGTCGATGCCCGCGACGTCCGCGAAGGTGACTTTCTTCTTGTCCTCCTTGCCGTTCAGGACCTTGGCGCGCGACTTGCCGAAGCCGAAGGGGCCGCCGTCGCCGCCCATCCGGCGCGCGAAGAGCCAGTAGAACGCGCCGATCATCAGGAGGAAGAAAAGGAGCTGCACCATGAAGGGCGAGAGCGCCGCGCGCTTCTCGACGACCTTCACGGGGATGCCGCGCGCATGAAGCGTCGCCATCAGCTCCTCGTTCTCGCCGGGGACGAGCGGCACGATGAACTCGGTCGTCGCCTCCTTGCCGTCCGCCGTCTTCTCGCCGGTCGTCAGCTCGCCGACGAGCCGCGTCGAGCCCTCCTCGCGGTCGATGACGCGCAGGACCGGCTGCACGACGCGCCCCTCGGCGAGCGCGGCGTCGAACTCCAGGCGCGTCAGTTCCCGAACGCGCGACGGCAGGGGCGCGGCACGGTTCAACGCAACGAACGCGCACGCCACCAGCGCGATGACGAGCCACGATCTCAGGTTGGGTCTGGTGCGTTTCTTTGCCACTAGTTCTTCGGCCAGAATTCGTCTGTCATCTTCGACGGGATGCCGACTTCGCCGCGGTCGAAGCATTCCGCGAGAATCTTCCAGCCAAGGTCGAGCGCGTCGATGAGGTCGATGTTGACCGACAGGTCCATCATCTCCTTCTCGAAGAGCGCGCCGTACTTCAGCAGCTTCTGATCCCAGTCGCTCATCCGGAAGCCCATCGACTGCTTCTCGATCGTCTCCTTGTACTGCGCGTAGAGCTTGATCATCGCGTCCATGATGGTGCGGTGGTCCTTGCGCGTCTTGTTGTCGGGATCGTTCGGGTTGCCCTTGTTGACCTGCTGCTTGAGGCGCGAGAGCGAGCCGAACGGCTCGATGCGCCCGTTGCGCAGGTAGAACTGGCCCTCGGTGATGTAGCCGGTGTTGTCGGGGACGGGGTGCGTGACGTCGTCGCCCGGCATCGTCGTCACCGCCAGGATCGTGATCGAGCCCGCGCCGTCGAAGTCGACCGCCTTTTCATAGCGCGAAGCGAGCTGCGAGTAGAGGTCGCCGGGATAGCCGCGGTTCGACGGAATCTGTTCCATCGTGATGGCGATCTCCTTCATCGCGTCGGCGAAGCTCGTCATGTCCGTCAGGAGCACGAGCACGTCCTTGCCCTCCAGCGCGAACTTCTCCGCGACCGCGAGCGACACGTCGGGCACGAGCATGCACTCCACCGTCGGGTCCGCCGCCGTGTGGACGAACATGACCGTCTTGGCGAGCGCGCCCGACTTGTCGAGCGTCGAGCGGAACTTCAGGTATTCGTCGTACTTGAGGCCCATGCCGCCGATGATGATGACGTCCGAGTCGGCCTGGAGCGCGATGCGCGCCAAAAGCTCGTTGTAGGGCTCGCCCGCCCGCGCGAAGATCGGCAGCTTCTGGCTGACGACGAGCGAGTTGAAGAGGTCGATCATCGGGATGTTCGTCTTCACCATCCGGTGCGGCATGATGCGCCGGGCCGGGTTCACCGACGGCTGGCCGATCGGCGAGGGATTCTCGGTGATGGCCGGGCCCCCGTCGCGCGGCACGCCCGCGCCCGTGAACGCGCGCCCGAGCAGATCCTTCGAGAAGGGGATCTTCATCGTCTCGCCGAGGAAGCGGACCTTCGCCGCCGTGTCGACGCCGCGCGCGCCCGCGAAGATCTGGAGCGTCACGTTCGGGCCGTCGAGCTTGATGACCTGCGCAAGCGACGTGCCGGCGCGGCTTTCGACTTCCGCGACCTCGCCGTACTTGACGCCTTCGGCGCGCAGGGTGGCGATCGAACCCGACAGGGCGTCGATCTTGTGGTAGACTTTATTGTTAAACATGGGCGGCCTCCTCGATCTTCTTCACGAGCGTTGTCTGGATGGCGTTGAACTCGTCGGACCGGAACTTCTTGTCGTTCCAGTCGATGAACGTCTGCTGCAGGTCCATGAAGAACTTGCGCATCGCGGGCTTTTCCGAAATCGCATACTCGGTCAGCAGCGCCTTCTCCACGACGTCGAACATCACCTTCTGGCGCTCGACGGGCGTCGTCGCGTCCGATTCCGAGAACGCGTTCTGCTGGAGATAGACGGCGTCGAGGAACTCGGCCTTGAGGTAGGTCGTGAAGTCCGCCAGGCTCGTGCCTTCCTCGCCGACGACCTTCATCATCTGGCCGACCTCGTTGCCCTTGCGCAGGATCGCGCGCGCCTTTTCGACCTTCGCCTGCTCGATGACGCTGTTGTAGTGGCTCCAGGAGTCGAGCGGGTCGATCGCCGGATAGCGGCGCGCATCCGAACGCGCGCGGCTGAGGCCGTGGAAGCCGCCGACGACCTTCAGCGTCGCCTGCGTCACGGGCTCGTCGAAGTTGCCGCCCGCCGGGCTGACCGTGCCGCCGATCGTCACCGAGCCCGTCGAGCCGTCTTTCAGGCGGACGCGGCCCGCGCGCTCGTAGAACGCCGCGATGCGGCTTTCGAGGTACGCCGGGAACGCCTCCTCGCCGGGGATCTCCTCCAGGCGGCCCGAAAGCTCGCGCATCGCCTGCGCCCAGCGCGAGGTCGAGTCCGCGAGGACGAGCACGTTGAGGCCCTGCTGGCGGAAGTATTCGGCGAGCGTCACCGCCGTGTACACCGACGCCTCGCGGCTCGCGACCGGCATCGACGACGTGTTGCAGATGATGATCGTGCGCTTCATGAGCGACTGGCCCGTCTTCGGGTCGGTGATCTCGGGGAACTCCTTCAGCGTCTCCACGACCTCGCCCGCGCGCTCGCCGCACGCGGCGGAGATGACGATATCCACCTTCGAGTAGCGCGCCGTCGTCTGCGAGAGAACCGTCTTGCCCGCGCCGAAGGGGCCGGGGATGCAGTAGGTGCCGCCCACCGCCACGGGGAAGAAGGTGTCGATCGTGCGGACGGTCGTCTCGAGCGTCTCCGTCGGCTCCAGGCGCTCCGTGAAGCACTTGATCGGCACCTTGACCGGCCAGCGCTGCATCATCTGCATCTTGACGTCGTTGCCGTTCGCGTCCGTCAGCGTCGCGATGTCCTCCGTCACCGTGTAGTCGCCCGCCGGCGCGAGCGACTTGATCGTGTAGACGCCCTTGAGCGCGAAGGGAACCATGATCTTGTGGCCCGGCATCGTCTTGTTGTCGAAGATGCCTTCCGACACCCAGCCGACCGCCTCGCCCGCGCTGACGCGCTCGCCCACCTTCGCCGTCGGGTGGAAGTCCCACTTCCGGTCGCGCGGGAGGCCCGGCAGGTACATGCCGCGCTGGAGGAAGTAGCCCGCGTCCTTCGAGATCTTCGCCGCTTCCTTTGCGAGCTCGGCAAGCGGGTTCTGGAGGCCGTCGTAGACCTGCGCCAGCATGCCGGGCCCGAGTTCCGCCGCGAGCAGCTCGCCCGTGAACTCCACCGTGTCGTCCACCATCAGGTCGGTGGTGGCCTCGAACACCTGCATGTCGCAGCGGCGTCCGCGCACACGCACGATCTCCGCCATCAGCCGCTTGCCGCCGAGCACGGCGTAGCCGACCTCGTTCTGGGCGACCGCCCCGTCAAAGGCGACGGTGATCATGTTGCCGTTCACCGTCACAATCTTTCCCGTTGTCGTCATATCTTCGTCTCCGCTGTCAGTCTGTCGAAAGCGGCGTTGCCGGCTTCCGCTGAAATTTTCGTTCGCTTCAAGGCGATCTTGAGGCGCACCGCGTACGTCGCGAGCGCGCCGGCGCCCAGCGGGCTTTCGGGCGGCGTCAATTCGCCGGCCGCATCCCACCAGACCTTGTCGAGAAGGGCGTCGCGCCGGGCCACGTCCTTTTCCTGGAACGCCGCGAGGACGCGGTTCTTCCAGTAGACGCTGCAGCCGTCCGCCGCGCGCTTCCACTTCGCGCCGCCGCGCGCCTCGGCCACCGCGTTCCTGAGCTGCGTCTCCAGGTCCTGCCAGCGCGCGCGGAGAATCCCGTCGGCGGCGGTGCCGGCCAGCGCATCGAACGCTTCCTGCGTCAGGGGCGCGGGCTGGTCGAACGCGAGGGCCGGCAGACTGGAAACGATGTAATCGGTCGTCATCGCGTCGGGCTTTACTTGACGAGCTTCGCGAGGTCGGGACGGAGGCGCCGGGCGAGCTCCGCCGCGATGACGTCGCCCGTAAAGGCGTGTTCAACTCGGCCGCCGTCGAGCTTGACGGAGAATCCCGTGCCGAGCGCTTCGTCGAGCGTCACCTGGATGGTGCCGCGCGCGGCGAGCTGCGCCTTGAGCGCGGCCACGAGCCGGTCGCTCGCAAGGCTCACCTCCGCTTCGCCCGCGACCGCCTTGACGGCGTCGGCGACGAGCGCGGAAACGGTCTTTTCGTCCGCGAGCGCCTTGTCGACATCCTGGGCGAGAACGCGCTCCAGAAGGCGCGTGACGGCGCCCTGGACCTCGAGCACGGTGTCGCGCGCGGCCTGCTGAACCGTCTGGG
>JAFUEM010000069.1 GCA_017463935.1 Kiritimatiellia bacterium | reverse complement strand
CACCGCACCGTCGCGACGGCGCCGCCGGTCGCGGGCGCCGGAACGCGCATCGCCTCGCCCCCGTCGATCGAAACGAACATCTCCCGGTCGTCGGGCGACGCATACGAAAAGGCGAGCGTGAACGCGCCGCCCGCGTCGGCCTCCACCTCGCGCCAGACGACGTCGTTCGCCGCGCCGTTGCCGATGTTCCGGAGGATCACGCCGCCGGAGGCGTCCGCGCACGCATCCGTGTAGGGCGTCCCGAGACGCTGGGGGCTGTGCAGCTCCTGATAGGCGGCGAGAAACGCGGTCTCTGCCTCGTAAACCGTTCGCGGCAGGCGCCTTTCGGCGTCGAAGCGGTAGAATTTCGCGCCGTGGGCGGGAACCTTCACGTGCACCCGGCCCTCGAACGCGCCCACGTCGGCCATCTCGGCCAGATCGAACGCCTCGATCTTTCCGCCCAGATCCAGCGCGGCGGACTCCACGGCGAAGACGTGTTCGTCGTCCGACGCATTGTAGAGCGCCACGTAGCGGGAGCGGCCGAAGCGCGCCACCGCGTCCTTGACGAGAATGTAGGCTTCGCCGTCACGGGCGACGACATAGCCCTGGCAGCCGAGGTCGTTCTGGTTCATCGCCAGCAGATAGGGGTTGGTGATGAGGCGCTTCGTGGCGTCGGGGATCGTGCGCACGTCGCAGCCGATCAACAGCGGCGAGGAGAGCATGCACCACATGCCGAAATGCGTCATTTCCTCGTCTGCCGTCAAACCCGTGTCGCCGTGGTTGCCGAAGGTCGTCTTGACGGAACCCTTCAGCTGTCCGACTTCGAGCATGTCCATGTCGTTGTAGTGCCCGGCGCTGGCGAACGGGCTGAGGTAGAGATTCTCGGCGATGATGTCCTTGACGGACTTCCAGTTGGCGCGGATGTCTTTTGTCGTGCGCCACGATTCGGCCACGTCCGCGACCCACGTGCCGGGATAGGCCCAGCGGCAGATGTTGAGCCGCACGTCGGTACGGCCCGTCGCCCGGATGGCGTCGGCGATCTCCGTATAGCGCGCGCGCTCGTCCAGCTTGAGCCGCTGGCCGCCGCAGTAATCCACCTTGATGAAATCGAAGCCGAGCTCGTTGAAGTGCAGCTGGCAGTCGGCGGCGTCGTGGCCGTAGAGGCCGCCGCCGATGCCGCCCTTGTCCTTGCCGCCGGAGCCGCTGCCGCCCCACATGCTGCCGCACGTATCGGCGCCGGCATCGGAATAGATGCCCGCCTTGAGGCCGAGGGCGTGGATGCCGTCCACGACGGGCTTCATGCCGTTGGGGAACCGCTCCGGGTGGAAGCGCAAAACGCCATCCTCCCCGTGCCCCCAGAAGAAGCCGTCATCGATGTTGACGTACGTGTAGCCGGCGCGCCGGAGACCGTTTGTCGCCAGGGCCCGGGCGGTCTCGAGGATGATCGACTCCGAGATGTCCACGCCGAACGTGTTCCAGCTGGACCAGCCCATGAGCGGACGAATCTTCGGGTCGGCCGCCGGCGGGATCGTCGCCTCGGCCAGCAGCCGTGCCGCGCGTTCGGCCACGGCCGCGCGGTCGGCGCCCTCGAGGCGCGACAGGTTCACATACGCCTTGCCGGCGTCAAGATCGATCCGGATGCGTTTGGTGCACTTCGGGCAGTCGCGGAATTCCACATCGGCCGGCGCCGCGTACGCGGCCGGCGTCACCAGCGTCAAGCCCAGGACGGACAGGATTGCATTTTTGTTCATGTCTGATATTGTATCGCAAAAACCGGTTGCGTGACAACGACTTTTTTTGTGTGTCACTGCGCGCGGATGTCGATCCTCCGGAGTCGATGCGCGACGGAAACGCCCTAGCGGACGACGATCACCAGGCCGGGACGCGGACCGCGCCACGTCAGACGGATCGTCTTGCCGCCAGACGTGGCGACGTCATAGGTGTAAGCCGTGCCGTCATGCCAGACCCTATTCTTCCACACGCCGTCCACCAGTTCCTCGGTCGTGTAGCAGACAACCTTCTTTGTCGCGCCCTTCTCAACGACGGTCTCGGGGGCCGTGAATGTATAGCCGCCTTCCACCTTGTAAGCCGTCTCTTCGCCGCTGACGGACGCAACGACATTCGTCACCGCCAGCTTGCCGAAGTAGCGGGCCTGGTCGACCTCGCGGTTGTGCGCAAGCTCGGCGTCGGAAAGAACGCGGTCGTAGTAGCGGAAGTAGTTGATCGTGCCCTTCATGTACTGACTTTCAGCGCCGCCCCAGCCGCCGATGGCCAGATTGCCGAAGGACGGCGCAGAGATGCTGTCGTAAGACTTGACATTCGGTTCCGCATTCGATTTCGATTCGCCTTGGAAGGCGTAGGCTTTCTTCGCGGACGCATCCGTCATAAGCGTAGCATAGCCTATCGGCGCGTCCTTGTCGAACGTGAAGCGCAGATTCAGGTCGTTGCCTTTGCCCTGAATGCGATAGTAGTAGCTGCCGCCATAAGTCGCGCCGGCGAAATAGTCCGCCGCACCCGAAAAGAAGTATATGGTCGCGCTGGTGGGATTCTGCTGGTTGTTCTGCACGGCGTCCGTCAGAAACTGGACGGTGTGCGAAGCCGTGCCAAGTCCCGTGGCGTTCGATACGAGGAACTTGCGCGTTCCGTCGAACGTGTAGCCGTTTGCCGTCCACGCCAGATCGGTCGTCTTCGTGACGGTCGCGTTGCGCGCTTCGCCGTCGGTGCCGATATTCACCCAAGTTGTCGCATTCGAATCATGCTCCTCCGCCGCGCCGGTGTTGCGGATGCCGTCGAGGTGGAACGTCAGCCCGCCCGCGACGTAATCGGAAACATCGTAGTCGGCGGAGGTGCGGATTCCGCTCACAGCCTTCCAGCGCCACAGGAGTCGCACCTTTCCGGCTGCGGTCGTGTAGGCGTATGACGCGCCGGTGTATTCCGTCGCCGCGCCCCAGCAGCCGGCCGCATCGTCCCATTGCTGTATCGCGTAGCCTGCGGGCGCGTATGTGATTTTGCCGACCGTCACGCTTTCCGGCGCGGTGAACGTGTACGAGCCGGAAACGCCGTATTCGCCGTCGGCCTCGTTCGCCTGGACGTCCGCGCGAGTCGAGGCGACGACGACGCAAGGCTCCGTGAAGTATCGAGCTTCGTCAACGACGCGGTTCCAGGCGACTTCGGCGTCGGAAAGAACGCGGTCGTAGAAGCGGAAATCGTGGATCGTGCCTTTCAGAAGTTCGGTCGCCGTAGAATAGTGCCCGGCGAGAGAGAAGCCCTTTGTCAACGCAAGGGCGGCACCGGAGCCCGTCTTGACACGATGGCCATACGATGCGCCGGTCGCACTCCACGGGGCGGTCGTTCCCGTGAAGACGACTGCGTTAGTGATGTCGAGCATCGCCGTCGCATAGTTGTAAACCCTGTCTGCCGAACCACGCTCGGCAAGGCGCCCGCCTGCGGCATCCGCGGCGCAGTAGAACAGGACGTTGGCAACGCTGCCATCGCCGTAGTCGAAAGATGTTTTTCTCAGGCCCACGGACCAGCGCAGCCAATCGTTGCCGTTTCCATCCGGCGAGGGGCAAACGATGTAGGCGATGTTCTCCTGTTCGGACTGCTTTGCGTCGAATACTGCCTGTGTCGTGTAACGGGTCGGGACCGTGAACGAATCGGCGTAGCGGAAGAGGGCGTCCTTCGCGAACACGAAGCCATTGTCCGTCCACGAACCGGTCGCTGCGCCTTCCTGCCACGCGCTGGAGACGAGGGAGTAGCGAGCGAGGTCGCCCGTGCCGGGATTCGCGACGTTCACCCACGCGGTCGCGGCGGAGTCGTGCGGGGCGTCGAGACCGGCATTGCGGATGCCGTCGTAGTGAAGAACGAGGCCGTCCTGCACGTAGTCGCCGGCATCGTATGCGATAAGGCCGTCGCCGGGCGTCCACTGCCAGACGAGGCGGAACCGCGACGTTCCCGTCGCGGCACAGGACGATTCGCCCGGATGCGAAACAGGCTCGCCCCATGTGCCGGTTGCGTCGTTCCATGTTTCGACAGTAAAGCCGTCCAGCGTGTAGTTGCGGCCTTTCACAACCGTCGATGCGGGAGCGGTAAAAGTATGGCTGCCGTCAACCGCATAGCATCCGGCCGGCTCTTCGCCCGAGACGATCGGGATGTTCGAGGCGACTACGACATTTGTGACGGGGAGCGGCGCGCTGCGGTTGAAGTAGCGCGCCTCGTCAACCACGCGGTTCCACGCGCGCTCGTCGGCATCGAGGATGCGGGAGTAATAGCGAAAATTCTTGACCGTGCCCTTCAGCGCTTCGCCCACGCCGCTGCCGTTGTCGTGCGCGCCGAGGTAGATATACGATGCGTTGCGTGCGTTCCATGATCCGGACTGGGGGCTGGCGCGTCCCGGCATCGCCGTCGGCACTTCAAGCCCGGTGAAGAGCGCGGCCGACTTGGAGTCGCCCAGCGCTGTGATGTAGTCGTAGGTCGTTGCACTCGAAGTCGGAACCAACGGACGCCCGTTGGTATAGTAGTGGGTGTTGAATACGAGCGAGCCCTTGTAGGTCGTGCCGGAAACGGTCTGCGACCATGCCGGGCGAACGGCGATTGACGAACCGTTCCAGGCCGAGTCGCCATCCTGCCATGCGTCGGCGAAGATGCGCGTGTAGATGTAGCCGATGCCGGTGTGGTCGCTCGCCTTCGCATCGACAAGCGTCTGGATTTCGTAGTATTCGGGGAGCGTATGCTTGGACGCACTCTTGAAATAGGCGTCGCCTGCGAAAACATAGCCGTCATCGCCCCAGCCCGAATTAGCCGCCGCGCCGCCTATGACCATGTCGTAATCGGTGCCGCCGGAGCCGAGGTTTTTCCATGTCGTGGCCTCCTGCTCGTGGTCGGCGTTCGGGCCGGCGTTGCGGATGCCGTCGTAGTTGAGCACGAGGCCGTCCTGCACGTAGTCGCCCACGTCGAATGCCTTGTACGCCGGGTTGTCCCAGTACTTGATGCCGGCCGTGGCCGACAGAGCGCCGAGCGCGGTCGCAACCAGCGCACAGACTCCGAATAGCGACTTTTTCGTTTTCATGTTGATTTCTCCTTTCATTTAAAAGACTGTTTGATTTGAAACAATGTCGTTTTACCGCACCTCTTCAACGAACACCCTTCTGAGCGCGTCGAGATAGCCGTAGCCGAAGCGGTCGTCCGGCTCCAGATACGCGCCCTCCGTCCATTCGTTCCAGGAATTGACGGTGATCAACTTCGGCAGCGGCGCATCCAGATTCTTCTCCGCCCACGCCTTGACGCGGCGGGCGAAGCGCTCGAACTTCTCCGGCGTGGAGTTGCGCACGATCCGCCGCGTCTCGCTTTTCGGGTAGCGCGCGTTCGTGTCCCAGCCGACGGAAAGATTCGGAAAGTACGTCATGCCAATCTCCTTGAGCGCCTTCTGCCACCGGTCGTGCATCCCGAGCGACAGCTCGCCCCATTCGTCGTAGTCGAGCTCCGGCTGCGTCTCGTCGTTCATGCGCTCCCACGTATTGTCCGTCCAGTTGTAGCTCGTCGTGGAATCGACCCCGAGCGCGACGAGCGCCTCCCGCATGCTTGTCCCCTTGTTGCCGCCGATCACCTGAAGGTGCAGCCCCGGGAAGCCCGCCGCCTTGACGCGTTCGCGCAGATAGTCGAGCCGCGCCTTCGCCTTTTCGAGCCCGTCCCACGCGACGAATCCGCGCAGCGAATAGATCGAGAGGACCGGCTTGCCTTCGATCTTGTAGTAGTTCGGACGCTTGAAGTATTTTTCGATCCAGCGATCGACGATCAACCGCCAGTCTGCGTCCGAAATCTTCGCGGGCCACACGACTTTGTCTTTGCCGTCCGCCGTCCCGACATGGTTGTCCCAGAGTCTATTGACATCGTGGTTGGCGTACATGATGTAGAACTTCATGCGTCCCGAATTCTTCGCGCCGAGAAACCCCTTGTCGAGCGCGCCTTCGAGGAACGGCCGCCCGCCGTACCAGTACCAGTCGTAGATGAAGACGTTCACGCCGGCCGCCGTCGCCGCGTCGATCTTGTGCGCGACCGCGACGGGATCCGACTCGTCCGCGTAGCCCCAAAGCGGCTTGACCTCCTGACAGTCGCCCGGCGTGCGCGTCACGGATTCGTACAGGTTCTGCCACTCGCCCTTGCCGTCGCCAAAGATGCCGAGCTCCGCCCAGCGCGGCTCGTCGTGGTACGCCGGCCAGACGTAGGCGGCCACGT
>JAFUEM010000264.1 GCA_017463935.1 Kiritimatiellia bacterium | reverse complement strand
GGACGGGGACGACGCGGCGCGCGCGCTCGACCTGTTCGAGACGGACGGTGCGACGGCGCGCGCGGGGTCGGTCCCGTGGCGCGCGTGGGGCACGACGTTCAACGAGCTCGACCTGGACGCGCTGCGGATGCTGAAGCCCGCCGAGCAGGAGGAGATTCTGCGCAGGCTCTTCGCGCCGGACGGGGAGCTGCGCTTCACGCGCGGCCGCCTGACGATGAACGCGAACGACTATTCGCGCGCGTGGTATGCGTGCAGCGAGGTCGCGGGCGACTTCGACCTGGCGCACTTCAACATCGAGCACGACAAGACGAACCAGATCGCGCTTGTCAAGATGGCGCAGCGCTACCGGCCGGACCTGACGTTCTGGGTGAGCCCGTGGTCGCCGCCGGCGTGGATGAAGCTCAACGAGGACTACTGCGTTCTGTCGAGTCCCTTCAACAGCCAGCCGAAGGAGAAGGACGCGCTGCTCTACGGCGGCGGGGCGTCGGATGCGGTCGATCCGAACGAAATGTGGCTGCAGGGCGACCGGCGCAAGCCGTTCCCGCGCCGCCTCGCCACGCAGAACTACTTCATCCAGGAGCCGCGGTATCTCCAGGCGTATGCGGAGATGTTCGTCCGGTTCATCGAGCTGTACCGGGCCGAAGGCGTGCCGATCGACCGGGTGATGTACCAGAACGAGGCGTATTCCTACACGCCGTATCCGGGCTGCCCGTGGACCGCCGAAGGGACGGTGCGCTTCAACCGCGACTACCTCGCGCCGACGCTGAAGGCGAAGGCGCCGGGCGTGCAGCTCTATCTCGGCACGTTCAACACGAACCGCAAGAGCTACATCGAGCAGATCATCGAGGCGCCGGGGCTGCTGGACGTGATCGACGGGTTCGGCTTCCAGTGGGAGGGGCGCGACGTGATGGAGACGATGACGGCGAAGTATCCGGGCAAGCACCGCATCTGCTCCGAGTCCGAGTGCGGCAACGGGCGCATGGACTGGCGGGCGGGCGAGCACACGAGCTGGCTCCTCTTCCAGAACCTCGGCCACGGGGCGGACGAGTGGTACAACTGGAACTTCATCCTGTGCGACCGGGGCCGCTCGAACTGGGGGTGGGAGCAGAACGCGCTCATCCGCGTCGATTCGAAGACGAAGACGTTCTCGTACCGTCCGGAATACTACGCCGTCCGGCATTTCGCCGCGTTCATCCAGCCCGGCGCGGTGCAGCTCGCCTATTCGCCCTGGCGCGACAGCACGGAGGCGCTCTGCTACCGCAACCCCGACGGCGGGATCGTCGTCGTCGCGACGAACTGGGCCGATGCCGCGCGGCGCGTGCGCTTCCGCATCGCCGGAACGACCTATGCGGTCGAACTCAGGCCGCATTCGTTCAACACGGTCGTGCTCGACTGACCGGCCCGCCGAGGGGAGCGAGGAACCGCGCCCGTCGCGGTTTTTTGATATACTATCGCACATGAACAAAATTGCACTTTGGACGCTGGCGCTCGCGCCGCTCGCCGTCGGCGCGGCGGCGGACGAGACGTATCTCTTCGCCTACTTCCGCGGCGAGCGCGACGGGCTGCACCTCGCGACTTCCGACGACGGCCTCACGTGGACGGCGCTCAACAACAACGAATCGATCCTGCGCCCGACGGTCGGTCAGGACCGGCTGATGCGCGACCCGTCGATCGCCCGGGGCCCCGACGGCACGTTCCACATGGTGTGGACGAGCTCGTGGCACGACCGGATCATCGGCTATGCGTCGTCGAAGGACCTCATCCACTGGAGCGAACAGCGCGCGATTCCCGTGATGCAGCACGAGCCGACGGCGCGGAACAGCTGGGCGCCGGAGGTGACGTACGACGACGAGACGGGCGACTTCTACATCTACTGGGCGACGACGATCCCCGGCCGTCACGCGCCGATCGCCGGCATGGACCGGAAGGAAAACGGCCTCAACCACCGCATCTACCTGACGACGACGAAGGACTTCACGACGTTCACGCCGACGCGGCTGTGGTTCAACCCCGCGTTCAGCGCCATCGACGCGGCGGTCGTCCGCGCGCCGCGCGCCGCGAAGAAGTGGATGATGGTCGTCAAGAACGAGAACCACACGCCGCCGGAGAAGAACCTGCGCGTGACGTTCGCCGACCATCTCGCGGACGGCTTCCCGACGGACGTCTCGGCGCCGATCAATCCCGGCCCGGACTGGGTGGAAGGGCCGTCGCCGCTCGCGGTGGGCGACGCGGTCTTCGTCTACTACGACGTCTACGGCAAGAAGCGCTACGGCCTCGCCGCCAGCACGGACGGCGGCCGGACGTGGCAGGACCGCTCGCGCGAACTGAAGCTGCCGAAGGGCATCCGCCACGGCACGGCGTTCGCGGTCGACCGCGCGGTGGCGGACGCGCTAAAAAAGGAGTACGGAGCGAAATGAACAGACAGACGGCGGCGGCCTTGAAACGCTATCTCGCCGAGGGCGGCACGCTCGGCAGCCTCGCCAAACGGCCGAAGAAGCGCGCGGCGACGGCGGCGTTCCCGTGCGACCCGGCGGCGGTGTACGAGACGCAGGTCGCGGCGCTCGCGACGCGCCTGAAGCGCATCGGCGTCAAGGACGTGACGATCGGCCTTTCGGGCGGACTCGATTCGGCGCTCTGCCTGCTCGTGGCCGTCGGCGCGTTCGCGCGGCTGGGGTTGGACCGGAAGGGCATCCATGTCTACACGCTCCCCGGATTCGGCACGACGAAGCGGACGAAGGGCAACGCCGAACGGATGTGCGAAGGGCTCGGCCTCGCGCTCGAGACGATCGACATCACGAAAGCGTGCCGCCAGCACTTCAAGGACATCGGGCATGACGGCCGCACGCCGGACGTCGCCTTCGAGAACGCGCAGGCGCGGATGCGCACGCTGATCCTGATGGACAAGGCGAACATGACGGGCGGCATCGTGCTGGGCACGGGCGACCTGAGCGAAATCGCGCTCGGCTGGTGCACCTACAACGGCGACCACATGTCGATGTTCGGCGTCAACGCGGGCGTGCCGAAGACGGTCGTGCGCAAGGTCTGCACGTGGTGGGCCGACTCGCACGGCGGCACGGCAGCGGCGGCCATCCTCGACATCGTGGCGACGCCCGTCAGCCCCGAGCTCATCAAGGGCCAGAAGACGGAAGACAAGCTCGGCCCCTACGAGCTGCACGACTTCTTCATCTGGAACTTCATCGTCAACGGGCTCGACCGGGCGGACCTCCTCGCCGCCGCGAAGACGTTCTTCAAGGGGCAGTTCCCGGTCGCGCTTGTCAAGAAGACGCTCGACACGTTCCTCTACCGGCTCGTCGCGCAGGCGTTCAAGCGCAACTGCGCGCCGGACGGCATTCCGGTCTTCCCCGTCATGTTCGCGCCGGACGCCTGGCACATCCCCTCGGACCTCCCGCCCGGCATCTTGCTGTAGGGGGCCGAAATATGATATAATGTTTCGACATTTACGAAAGGCAGAAAAACGAAATGAGCATCATCATCGGTCTACTCTATGTCATCGAAGTCGTCGCGTGCCTCCTGCTGGCGCTGATCGTCATGCTGCAGAAGCCGAAAGAAGGCGGCCTCGGCGGCGCGTTCGGCGGCGGCGCGCTCGAAGCGTCGCTCGGCGCTGACGCGGGCAACGTCCTCATCAAGGCGACGGCGATTCTCGGCGCGATCTTCCTTCTGAACACGCTCGTCCTCGCCAAGCTGACCTCCACGTCGGGCGCCGGTTCGGTCGTGGCGGGCGAGACGGCGGCCCCCGCGCCCGCGCCGCTCGCGGAGCAGCTGCCGGCCGACATGCCGCTCGACACGCCGCGCGCGGAATGAAAGTTCTCGTCACCGGCGGCTCGGGATTCCTGGGCATCAACCTCATCCGTTTCCTCCGCGCGAAAGGCGTGGAGGAAATTCGCGTTCTGGACATCGCCGATTTCGACTATCCCGAGAAATCGGAGCCGTGGCTGAAGTTCACGTTGGGCGACGTGCGCGACGTCGCGGCCGTCGAGAAGGTGACCGAGGGCTGCGACGCGGTCGTGCACTGCGCCGCCGCGCTCCCGCTCTACTCCGAGGCGGACATCTACACGACGGAGGTGGACGGCTGCCGCAACGTGCTGGCCGCCGCGCGCAAGTTCAGGCTGGACCGCATGATCCAGATCTCGTCGACGGCGGTGTACGGCGTCCCGAAGAAGCATCCCATCTACGAGACCGATCCGCTCGTCGGTGTGGGGCCCTACGGCCACGCGAAGATCGAGGCGGAGGAGATCTGCCGCGACGCGATCAAGGACGGCTACTGCGTCAGCATCATCCGCCCGAAGTCGTTCATCGGCCCGGAGCGCCTCGGCGTCTTCGCGCTCTTCTACGACTGGGCGTACACGGGCCACGGCTTCCCGATGATCGGCAGCGGCGCGAACCGCTACCAGCTGATGGACGTCGACGACCTCGACCACGCGATCTGGAACGCGCTGACGTACCCGAAGGACGTCGTCGCCACGGAATTCAACATCGGCGCGAAGGAGTTCACGACGATGCGCGAGGACTACCAGGCGGTGCTGGACCGCGCGGGCCACGGCAAGAAGATCCGCGGCATGCCCGTGAAGCCCCTCATCCTCATCCTGCGCGTCCTCGAGAAGCTCCACCTCTCGCCGCTCTATCCGTGGGTCTACGAGACGGCGTCGACCGATTCGTTCGTCTCCATCGAAAAGGCGGAGAAGCTCCTTGACTACCGCCCGCAGTATTCCAACAAACAGGCGCTCGTGCGGAACTACGACTGGTATGTCGCGCACCTCGACGAGTTCAAGGGCAAAAGCGGCGTCAGCCACCGCGTCCCGTGGAAGCAGGGGCTGCTCGCCTGCGCCAAATGGTTTTTCTAATCAATTCAGACAGAAAGGGATTCACGGCATGAGCACACATGAATGGAAATGGATGCGCGCCGGGCGCATGCGCCAGGTCAAGCTGACGTGCGGCGCGGATGTCGCCAACCTCGCGAGCCTCGACCGCAAGCACTGGCTCGCGATCTCGATGCCGACGACGGGCGTGCGTTTCGACCTGCGCCTCCTGGAGCTGATGGACACGGACGGCGACAAGCGCATCCGCACGCCCGAGGTGCTGGCGGCGATTGAATTCCTGAAGGCGAAGGACGTCAACCTCGACGACCTCTTCACGAAATCCGAGGCGGACGAACGTCAGCTCGCCGACGTGCTCGCGCGCCAGGCCGACCTGGCGGCGCTCGAGCCGTCCGGCGCGGACAAGAAGGCGCTCGCGGACTGGGAGGCGGCCGGCCAG
>JAFUEM010000263.1 GCA_017463935.1 Kiritimatiellia bacterium | reverse complement strand
GGCGACCGGAAGGTCCGCGCGCGCCGCCCCTGTCGCCGGGCCGCCTACTCGGCGTCGCCGCCGAACGTGCAGTCGAGCGCGTCGGCGATCATGTCGACCGCCTCCTCGAGATCCTCTTCCTTCAGCACGAGCGGCGGCAGGAAGCGCACGACATTGCCGCCCGCCGTGAGCGCCAGAAGGCCCTGCGCCTTCAGCGCCTCGACGACGTCCTTCGGATCGCCGTCCACCACGAGCCCGAGCATCAGGCCCTTGCCGCGCACCTCCAGGAGCTGGTCGTACTGGTCGACGAAGCCCTGCAGCGCCTCGCGGAAGAGATTGCCCACCTCGGTCGCGCGCGCCAAAAGCCCTTCCTCCTCGATGACCTCGATCACCGCGAGCGCCGCCGCCGCCGCGACGGGGTTGCCGCCGAAGGTCGATGCGTGCGAGCCGGGCGTGAAGACGTCCGCGACCTTCGCGTTCGAGACAAGGGCGCCCATCGGAATGCCGTCCGCGAGCGACTTGGCGAGCGTGAAGAGATCGGGCTGGACGCTGTAGCCCTGCCACGCGAACCACGTGCCCGTGCGGCCCATGCCCGTCTGCACCTCGTCGCAGATCATCAGGAGGTTCTTCTCGTCGCAGAGCGCGCGCACGCCTTCCATGAATTCCGCCGTCGCGGGCGTGACGCCGCCCTCGCCCTGCACGGGCTCGAGGAGGATCGCGACCGTCTTGTCGTTCACCGCCGCCTTGACGCTCTCGATGTCGTTGAAGTCCGCGTAGGCGAAGCCGACGGGCAGCGGATCGTACCCTTCCTGGCACCACGCCTGCGCCGTCGCCGCGAGCGTCGCGAGCGTGCGGCCGTGGAAGCCCTGGCGCATCGTCACGACCTCGTAACGGCCGCCGTTCGCCGCGCCCCACTTGCGCGCAAGCTTGATCGCCGCCTCGTTCGCCTCCGCGCCCGAGTTGCAGAAGAACACCTTGCCGCCGAGCCCCGAAAGCGCGACCAGCTTCGCGGCGAGCTTCGTCGCCGGCTCGTTCGCGTAGAGGTTCGACGCGTGCGTGAGCTTCGCCGCCTGCTGCTGGATCGCCTCGACCACCTTGCCGTGGCAGTGGCCGACATTGTGCACGCCGATGCCCGAGGTGAAGTCGTACAGCGTCAGGTCGTCGGCGTCGCGCACCGTCACGCCCTTGCCGCTCGCCAGGACCACGCTCGGCGCGTACGTCGGCATCAGGGACTTTCCGTAGGTTTCCAGTATGTCGGTTGTCTTGCTCATTCGGTTATCTCCGTTCCCACGCCTTCACGCGTGAATATTTCCAAAAGCAGCGAGTGCGCCATGCGGCCGTCCACCAGATGGACCTTCTTGACGCCGGCGCGGATGGCGTCGCAGCAGCTGTCGATCTTCGGGAGCATGCCGCCCGAGATGACGCCTTCCGCCTTCAGCTTGGCGACGGACGCGAGCTTCAGCGTCGACAGGAGCGTCGCGGGGTCGGCCGGATCGCGCAGCAGCCCCGGCACGTCCGAGACGAGCGCGAACTTGCGCACCTTCAGCTCCCGGGCGAGCGCCGCCGCCGCGATGTCGGCGTTGACGTTGTAGAGGTGGTGGTCCGTCTCGCCGGTCGCGAGCGGCGTCACGACGGGGATGATCCCCGCGTCCAGCATCTCGTTGACCGCGCGCGCGTCCACCGCCACGACCTCGCCGACGTAGCCGCGGTCGGGCCGGACGATCTTGCGCGCCGTGAACATCCAGTTGCCGTGGAGCGTGCGCGCGTTGACGCCCTTGGCGAGCAGGCGCTTGATGAGGTCGGTATTGACGACGTTGTTCAGCGTCCTGCGCACGATCTCCATCGTCGGCTCGTCGGTGACGCGCTGGCCCTCGACGAACTGCGGCTCGTGGCCGGACGCCTGAATCGCCTTCGAGATCGCCTTGCCGCCGCCGTGCACGATCACGACCTTGATGCCGACGGCGCGCAGGAAGGCGATGTCGTCCATGAGCGAATCGAGGTTCGCCTCGACCTCCATCACGCTGCCGCCGACTTTCACGAGGACGACCGACCCCTTGAAATCGATGATGTAGGGCAGGGCCGCGGTCAGAACCGCCGCCTTGGCCATTGCTGTGTCTACCTTCTCCATGAAGGTGATATTATATCATAAATTTCATTCGATCGGCGCGGCATTCACTGAAGTCGATTCGCCGCGGCAACCGATTGCTATTGCGAAACGTGGTTGGCCGCGACGGCGAGGGAGCGCTCGCGAACCTCTTCGAGGGTGCGAAGCGTTCCGTTGCCCGAGACGAGGATCCTGTCGATGTTCGCGGCGACGTAGTTGACGGCTTCTTCGCTGGCGGCGCAGTGCGAGAGCACGATGCGGATGAGATTGTCCACTTTCTTGGCGTTGCCCTCGCCGGCTATGGCGTAGGCGGTGACCGCGTTGGACTGGGCGCGCGGGAACGCCCTGGGCATGTACGCTTGCCGGCGCTCGGCGTCGAGCTCGGCCGCTTCGTCGCGTTCGGCCAGCGGGATCAAGAGGTCGTGGATATCCTTGTCGCCGAAGGCCGTCTTGTCGAACTGACCTTCGAACGGTCTGACGCCATCGCCTTCTTCCTGCCCCAGCAAACTCTCGACAGCCTTCTTGTACTGGAGTACCACCTGCTCCAGGGCCATGCTCTGCTCTCTTATAAACGAGGAAATGTTTCTGGAGACCGGCTTGGCGCCGGCAGGCCTCCTGTCTCTCATGAGATCGTCCATGACGGTGAAGAGCTTCGACATCGTCTCGGAGCTGAACACGTCTTTCACGCCCTTGAGCTGCGCTTCCGGGAACTTCGCGACGAGCACCGAGAACGCGAATGCCCGCGCCGGCCCCATTTCATCGGCACCCTCGAGATAATCCTGCACGTAGGCGTTGCGCATCACGTTCTCCACGGCCTCGCGCATGTCGATGACGGCCTTGGTGATCTGCTGCGGCGTCGATGTCGCGGAGAGCTTGGAGAACTCGCCGGGCTTCTCGGCGGAAGCGGCCTTGAGCATTTTTCCGATCAATCCCGGCGGAACGCTCTTGCCGTTCATGCCCCACAGGAGGTTGAAGCCGGCTTTTTCGATCCGCTCGTTTCCTGCCGCCGCCTTGCGCACCTCTTCGAGATTGGCGCGGATCGCGTCGATGCGCGCCTTGATCTCATCGAGCGTGCGTATCTTGGCGGCAGCGGTGATGCAAAGCCCTTGGATCGTCCGCGAGACGACGTCCTTCAGCTCGAAATCGTCGCCGCAATACGCAAGCATGTCCTTGATGAAGTTCTTGGCCGCGGCTTCGTTCTTCCCGGGCAGCTTGGCGGCAATCTGGTCGACGAACGTCATCGCCTTGGCCTCGTACTGGCCGTGGTCGAGGCGCATCGGGGTGGAGGTGCTGCTGCCGTCTACGTTGACGGTAACCTTCCAGTTGAACTTGACGGGGAAGTTCTCCGGCTCCTTGATGAAGATGGAGATTGCTCCAGTCTCCTGGTTCTTCGAGATGGTGTACTCAACCGGGATATGCTCGTTGGCGAAGAGTCCGTGGTTGGCGAGGCACTTGAGCTGGCCGAGCTGCCCCTGTCCGAGGGAATAGGCCACCGTGTCGAGCTGCTTGGGGTGCGCCGGCGTGCAGAGCTCGCGGAGCTTCGCGGAGATGCGCTCCAACACGGGCTTGGCGTCCGCCTCGGAGGTGCCGCCGCATTCGAGCGTTTCGTCCGCGAACTTGAGGACGTAGCGGTTGCGGACGCCCTCGGGCTCCTTGCCGGTGGCGATGAAGGTGGGCATTGATGGGCGGTGGATGTCGCCGCACATGGCCTTGATGCCGCCCTCGCCGTTCATGCCGAAGGACACAAGGGACTTGGTGACAGTAGACACGTAGGGGGCCGAGGGAAGGGCGATGTTCCTCTCCATCGCGTTGAGCACTTCGTCTATGGACGCGCCGGTTCTCGCGAGCATGTTGATGGCCCTGACTATCTGTCCGCTGTCGGGCAGGCGCTCCATGAGGATGTCCTCGATGAGGTTTGCGGTCTCGGCGTCGCGATTGCCCTTTTCGGGGATGTCGGAATAAAGCACGTCAAAGGCGGTCTGGCGCGTGAGATTGCCGGCGGACTTGAGGGCGGCGAGTTCGTCGGCATGCTTAATGACGCGCCCGACGAAGACTGCGCCCTGGCCGATCACCGTCCCTTGCTGTCCGTTGGGGTCAAAGGGATGAAAGAGGTCGTTGACCGCGTAGAGAAGATCGCGCTGCGCCTGGGGCATCTGGGCCAGCGTGGCGTGCTGCGAGTCGCCGACTTTGCTCAGGGCGAAGCGGGCCGCGGGGTTCCTCTCCATGCCGAAGACCGACTCCTTGTCCTCGGCTTCAAGGGGAATGTTTTCGTTGACGGCGATCTCGTCGAAGATGAACTTCTCGGCGCCGCGCGCGTGGGAGGTGCCGGTTATGGAGGGGTTCATGCACTTGGCGGTCACGCCCGGGCCGTTGCCCAGCTCCAAGCAGACATTGGCGAACCACTCCTGGAAGTCGTTCATAAGCTTGAGGCCCTTCTTGAAGCCTTCGGCGCTCTGCGTGAAGCGTCCGCCGCAGTCGTAGAGGCGGCGCGCGGTCGAGTTCGGATCGAGCGCGGCGGACTCCGCCTCCGCGTCCGTGCATCCCGTCGCCTGCTGGTAGATGTTCGCGACGCGCGCGAGCTTCGGCAGCTCGGAGGCTACATAGCCCATCGCCGTCGCCTTGCCGATGCTCGCGGGGTCCGTGAACTTGCCGCCGCCGAGCGTGTCGATGGCGATTTTCACGAGATTGATGCGCCGCGCCGTGAGCGGCTTGCCCTTGTTGAAGTCCTCGAGCTTCATGTTGTCGCGCACGATGTCCGGTATGAACTTCTCGCCGCCGAACATGTCGGCGATCGTCTTGCGGAAGAGGTCGCGCACCTGGTCGTTCGCGGTCTTCATGTCTGCCGTGCGCCTGAACGACGCGAACGCGCCCTTGTAGTCGCCGACTGGCATCCCCTTGAAGCGCGCGACAGTATCCTCGCCCTTGCCATTGGGACCGTAGGCCTTGTTCGCGAAATCCACGAACTTCTGGAAGTTCGCGCTGTAGTTTGCATTTACCTGTTCTGGCATTGCCCCCCCCTTAACTTTTAACTTTAAACTTCGCAACCTGTATACACACAATCCGCGAAAAGGTTACACATGAAAATATCCGCTTGAAAGCATGTCATGGTGCGAATCGTCCACTTCCTGGTCCGCGGGCTGCGCGGCTTCGGCCTCACGAAGTCCCGCAAGCGCCGTGCGCCAGTTCTCCGTCTGGTTGACAAGCGATTCGAGGCCTGCGGCGAGCGATTCGCCGTCCGCGAGCGCCAGCGGGAACGGGCGCACCAAGGCGTACGCGCCGGTCTCCGGGTTCTGGCAGAGCGTCGCGCCCGCAGTGGCGCGCAACAGAAAGTTGGCCTTGAGCATCATGGCGCCGAACGCGCCGTTCGCGTCGGGAGGTGGAAGTCCGATTTCCGCACACGCGATCAGACTCCGCGCCTGCGAATCTTCCAGCAGTTCCACTCGGATGCCGTCAACTTCGAGTTCGGCGACGCCGTCTGCACCGTCAAGCCCTTCTATCCCGTATTTTGCGGCGAACGCCGCAAGCAGTTCATTGAATTCCATGTCCATACCTCCTGATTTGAATTAAACAGCCACTTCTCCGTGACGTACCGCTTTTCACCCTTTCAACTCTGCAAGGCTCTCCGGGTTCGTCTCCTGAAGATACTTCTCGACAGCGTCGTAGACATCCTTGAATTCGTTCTCGGGAATGCTGTCCGTATAGACCGCGTTGGAGTCGAACTCCGTTCCCAGCATGTCGTCGATCGCCATCAGCGCGTCCATCCGGACTGCCCACGTCGAGTAAAACAGAAGGGAAACCTGCATGACCGCGTTGCGGGCTTTTTCCGACGAAGTCACGCCGTCCGGGAATTGCCTGCTGCGGAAGCGCTCGAAGGCCTGCGCGACCTTGGCGGCGTTCTCGGAACGGAAGGCCGTCTTGAGCTCGTGTAGCTTTTTGTCGCCCAGTCGCGCGAACAATATGCCCATCGCCAAACCGGAGATGCCCACCACATCGTCGGTGCCGATCCGCTTGTTGCCGACATAGGCATCCGTCGCGTCGGCAAGCCTAGCCACGGCCTTGTTTACCGCGCACATGGCCTCGGCGAACTCCTTCGGCGAGGAGGCGGATGAAATCTTTTCGAGCGCGCCGAGGTCCAGCTTGGCCGCCTCTTCGAACATCTTCGTGATGAGTCCCTGGCGGACGGCGCGTCCCCTGAAGTTGATGAACTGCGGCATCAGCCCCTTGATCACGCGCTCGTCGCCTTTCGCGGCGGTGCGCAGCTCGTTCAGGTTGTCCAGGAAGGCGTCGACCCTCCGGATGATCTCATCGTCGGACCTGAGTTCGTTGATGTCGGTGAGCAGTAGGCCGACGGCGAACGAGCACTTGCCGTATCCGAGCAGATACAAGAGGTCGGCGTCGTCCTTGGCCCGTTCGACGAGAAGATCCACCGCCCGGAATCTCGCGGCCTGTTCGTCGGGCTTTTCGGCGACTTTTAGCTTCTCCTTTATCGCATCGGCAACCTTTCTCGGTTCCCAGATGCGCATCGGCGTGGAGGCGACATTGCCGTCCAGGTCGATTGTCGTGGTCCAGTTGAACTTGACCGGGAAGCCCTCGGGCTCGGAGTACTTGATTGTTACCGCGCCGGTCTCGTCGTTGCGCGAGAAGGTGAACGTGAGGGGCATGTGCTCGTCGGAGTTGATGCCGTACTGCTCGAAGGCGCGTCTGGTGTTGCCGCCGGTGCCGCTCTGGGAGAGGACGAAATAGACGTTCGAGAGCTGCTTCGGGTGGACGTTTCCGCAAAGGTCCTTGATCTTGTCGGCGATGGCGTTGTTCGCGTCGCGCACGTCCTTCGAGCCTTCGGCGCCCTTCTTTGCGGCAACGGTCGTGCCGTCCGGGAAGTTGAACACGAACTTCGTGTCCTCGTCCTTGAGCACGTCCTGCCCGTTGCTGGCAAACGAAGGGCTCGAGGGACGGTAGAGGTCGCCGAGCATGGTGTCGCGTCCGCCATCCGCGGTGCCGTCCAGCTGCTCGAGCTTTCCGTTGGCCGTCGAAATGCCCGGCGCGTTCTCGAGGCCCGTCCCGGAGCGGATGGCCGCCGCGGCTTCATCCAGCGTGGCGCCGGACTGCATTGCGAGCGAGTGCAGGGGCAGGATGATGTCGATGATCTCGGCGCTCTGCAGCTTCGTTTCGAACGCCTTGACGATTTCCTTGTTCGGGGCGTTGGCCGGGACCTGAAGATCCGGGAAGAGGAGCGGCACGAGGCGGGCGCGGTCGAGCCTTCCAGATTTCTGCAGCGCCGCGACAGCGTCGAAGTTCTTCATCACGCGCGCGCCGAGAACCGCGCTGATGCTCTGGTCGATTTCCAGTTTCTTGTCCGGCATGTTGTTGCCCGAGGGGAGCTTGTGCAATGCGTCGAACACGGCGTAGAGGACGGTGCGCTTCTCCGGCGGAATCTGCGCGAGCGAGTTTGCGAAGGAAATCGTGTAGTTTCGCCCGATGAAACGCATCGCCGGGTTGTTTTTCATCCCGAAAACATCCTCGGGGTTTTCCGCCTCGAGCGGGATCTTGGAATTGACCGCGATCTCCTCCATCAGGAACTTCAGCGCGGGAACGGCGGAGTCGCGGTTGCACACTCCGGCCTTGAAGCTGCGCTTTGTCGGCGTATCGAGCTTGCCGGCCGCATAGTCGTCATGGAGGTTCTTGAACCATCCGTCGAACTTGTCCATGAGCGCAAGGCCCTTCTTGAAGTTCTCGACGTTCTGCGTGAAGCGCCCGCCGCAGTCGTAGAGGCGGCGCGCCTTCGAATTCGGGTCCAACGCGGCGGCCTCCGCCTCCTCGACGGTGCATCCTTTCGCCTGCTGGTAGAAGTTCGCGGCGCGCGCGAGCTTCGGCAGCTCGGAGGCTACGTAGCCCATCGACTTCGCCCTGCCGACGCTCGCGGCGCTCTGGAACATGCCGCCGGCGAGGATGTCGATTGCCGACGCCACCTGCTTGATGCGCCGCGCCGTGAGCGGCTTGCCCTTGTTGAAGTCCTCGAGCTTCATGTTGTCGCGCACGACGTCCGGTATGTTCCTCTCGCCGCCGAACATGTCCGCGATCGTCTTGCGGAACAAGTCGCGCACCTGGTCGTTCGCCGCCTTCATGTCCGCCGTGCGCTTGAACGACGCGAACGCGCCCTTGTAGTCGCCGACTGGCATTCCTTTGAAGCGCGCGACCGTGTCCTCGCCCTTCGTCGCATACGCCTTGTTCGCGAAATCCACGAACTTCTGGAAATTCGCGCTGTAGTTTGCATTTACCTGTCCTGGCATTGCCCCCCCCTTTTTAACTTTAAACTTTAAACTTCTCAACCTGTATACACACAATCCGCGAAAAGGTTACACATTGTCAAAAGGGCCAGACCCTTCTGTATAATCCTGCAACGTCTCATGCCGAACAGTATATCACAAACTCCCGCTACTGTGGCAATTTACTGGGAATCAGGTCCCCATACTCCCCCGGTCTACCACATCCCACAGCCAACAGTCAAGCATATACAGTAGAGCTTATACAGAAGGGGCTGACCCTTTTTGCCTGCGCAACCGCGGACTTGCGGCCTTCAGGGCGAAAGCCGCCGCTCCTCGTCGGCGTTGAGCACTTCGACGTAGTACGGCGCGTGGCCGCCGCGGCAGAAGAGGCCGTGCACCGCGGCCGACCCTTCGGCGGCGATCACCCCTTCGATCAGCTTCACCATCTCCTTGGTGATGCGCAGCCCCGGAATGAATACCGGGATGCCCGGCGGATACGGCACGAGGAACTGCGAGGCGATGCGCCCGGCGGCTTCGCCGATCGGCACGAGTTCGCCGTCGCAGAGCGCCGCCGCGTGGGGGAGCACCACCGGCTGGCCTTCGACCGCCTTGTTCACCGCCGGCGCGCCGTTCGCCTGCGCGGGCCGGCCGATCAGCGCGCGGTTCAGGCGGCAGACGCGGAAAAGCGCTTCGAAATGCTCCTCGACCGTACCCATCGTCACCAGGAAGAGAATCGTCGCGGACGTCGATTTCTCCCACTGTATGTGGGCCTTGCGCAGGGCCTTGCGGAACGTCGCGCACGCCTGGGGCGAGCGCAGCATGAGAACGATCTTGAGCGGATCTTTGAGATAGCCCGCGGCGGACCAGCCGCCTTCGCCCGCGATGTCCGCAAGGCCGGCGAAGCACTCTTCCTCCGGACGTCCGCACGCCGCCGCGACGCGCGCGCGGAACTCGGCCGTCCATTTGAGGCGCTCGTCCAGGAGCTTCATGCCCTCCAGGCGCATCTGCACGCCGGCGATGTCCAAGGTCGCCATGAACGGATAGTGCGGCGACGTGGAGTGCCAATAGCGCAGGAATTCGTAGAGGTCGTGCGTGAACTTCTCGCACGAACCGTGGCCGTGGAACGCGAAGCGCCGCCTGAGCCAGCGGAACTGCGGCGAAGCGTCCGTCTCCAGCAGCGCCTTGAAGCGCAGCGAGACGTGTATCATCGACGCCTGCGAAAACGCGGCCAGCGTCTTGTGCGTCGATTGCACCGCGAAATGCGCGCCCGCCTTGCCGTTGACGGCGCTGTAGCGCATCGCCCCGCCGTTCTCGCCGGGCCGCGTGTAGTAGGGATGGAAGTTGAGATAGGCCGCCCAGGCTTCGTCGGCGTAGAAAAGCGTCCCCTTGCGCTCGCACAGCCGCGCGACTTCCCACACGGGATAGAGCACGCCCTCGTAGGTGCACGTCGTGAGAATCAGCAGGCGCGGGGGAACCTCCGTCGCCGACAGCGCGCGGTCGATGTCGGCGAGGGAAACCGGCCCCCAGACGCCCAGGCGCGCGTTCCAGCGGCTGGGCAGATAGCGCGGCACGGCGCCGGCCATCACGATCGCGTGGTGGACGGACTTGTGGCAGTTGCGGTCGACGAGCACCGTCTCGCCCGGCTTCAGGAGCGTCATCAGCATCGCCTTGTTCGAGGTCGAGGTGCCGTTCGTCACGTAGCAGCTCAGCGCCGTGCCGAAGATTTCGGACGTCAGGCGCTGCGCCTCGGAAAGCGGCGTGCGCGTCTCGGGCGACGAAAGATCGCCGAGCGACTCGACCGAGACGGAAAGGTCCGAGCGGAAGATCATCGCGCCGAACGCCTCGTGGAAGCCGCGCAGAAACGGCGAGAGCGAGAAGGCGTTGCCGCCGTTATGCCCGGGCGTGTGCCAGTTCGTGCCCGCCTTCACCTGCACGTACTGCCGGAGAACGTTCCAGAAGCGTGGCATCCAGAACGACTTGAACAGGTGCACGAGCCGCTCGTGGTGCTTCGCGGGATGCTCCAGCACCGCGAGCGGTTTCTTCGCCCAGCGCCGCGGCGGCACGGCGAGAGGATGCCGCCCCGGGCGCGTGACGACGACGCGCGGAATCTGCGGCAGATAGACGCGCAGCCACTCGCCGAGCGGCAGGTCGTCGACGTAGCTGTCGAAAAGCGCGTCGTCGACGAGGAACAGGCAGCAATCGTCGCCCGACTCGGAAAGCCCCTTGCGCGGGTCGCCGTCGATGAAAAGCGCCGACGGGAGCGACTCCGAATTCGCGAGCGCCGTCAGCCGGAGCGGCGGATACTCAAGCGGCGCGCGCACGTTGAAGACATCGTGGCAGAAGTCGCGGAACGCGTCGGAAAGCCCGTACTCGACGACGGGCAGAACCTTCGCGTCGCGCGCTTCGGGCACATGCAGCCAAAGGACGGAAAGCGATCTCATGGCGGTAATTATACCATCTTTCGCCGCCGCGCGGTTGCGGAGAAACAGGAACAGCCCCCGGAGAAACGGGGACAGACCCCGGTCTCACACGGCCTGCGCCTGGACGACGGTGGCGGCGATCGTGTCGACGATGTCGCCGACGGAGCAGCCGCGCGATCGCCGGCTTCCGCGCGCGCGTGCACGACGTCGGCGTTGGACGTGCCGAGCAAATTATACAGAAGGGTCCGACCCTTTTTGTCCCAGACGGGGAAGCGCAATTTCATTCGATCGGCGCGGCATTCATGCGGAACTGGCGGATGAGCGCGGTGCGCACCGCCGGGATGCGCGCGCGGAACGACGCCCACGACTTGTTGGCGCGCGCCGTCCACAGGCACTCCGCGAGCGCGCTCATGCGCGGCCACATCTTCCACTCGTACTCGCTGCCGGACCAGGTGTATTCGCTCCAGTTGTTGCCCTGGCCGCCGAGGACATGGCCGTGCTGCCCCTCGGGGATGCCCGCCGCCGGATCGAAGCCGTAGCACCGCTCCAGCGTGGCGTTGAAGCCGTAGTTGATGTATTCGTAGGGATCGTCCTCCAGCCCCTGCGGGTTGTCGATGTAGCACGGGTCGATCGGGCACATGACGACGTCGTGGCCGCGCGCCGCCGCCTGGATGCCGCCCTGCGGGCCGCGCCACGACATGATGATCGTCCCGGCGCCGGGGTTGCCGTCCAGCACCTCGTCCCAGCCGATCGTGCGCCTGCCCTTCGCGGCGAGATAGTCGGTGAAGTGGCGCGTCATCCAGCCCTGAAGGCCCTCTTCGCCGTCGAGCCCGAGGTCCTTGATGCGCGCCTGGCACTTCGCGCACTGCTTCCACATCTTCTTCGGGGCCTCGTCGCCGCCAATGTGGACGATGGGGCCGGGGAAGAGGTCGCAGACCTCGTCCAGGACGTCTTCGAGGAAGCGGATCGTCCGGTCGCTGCCGCCGCAGAAGATGTGCTCGCTCACGCCCCAGCGCCACCACGGCTCGAGCGTCTCGCCCGTGCAGCCGAGCTCGGGATAGGCCGCGATCGCCGCGAGCGCGTGGCCCGGCAGCTCGATCTCGGGCACGATGGTGATGTGACGCGCGGCCGCGTACGCCACGATCTCGCGCACGTCGTCCTGCGTGTAGAAGTAGGGCCCGTAGGGGATGTGGTTGTTCACCCAACCGCGCTCGCTCGGCTCGCCCGGGCGGACGAGGACGCGCGGCTTCGGGCTGCCGGGCCGCACCGCGCCCTTCACCGTCAGCTCGGGGTACTTCTTGATCTCGATGCGCCAGCCCTGGTCCTCGGTGAGGTGCCAGTGCAGGACGTTCAGCTTGTGGTAGGCCATCGCGTCAAGCGTCTTCTTCAGCGTCTCCTTGCCGAAGAAGTGGCGGCAGTCGTCGAAGTGCAGCCCGCGCCACTTGAAGCGCGGCGCGTCCTCGATCGTCACGAACGGCACCGACACGCCCTTGCCGTCCGGCGTCGTCAGCTGCCGGAGCGTCTGCCGGGCGTAGAACCGGCCCGCCGCGTCGGCGGCCGCGATGCGGATGCCCGCGTCCGAGACCGTCAGGCGGTACCCTTCCGCCGGGAGCGATGCGTCGTCCGTCTCCGTCACCGCCGCCGCCACCGCGCCGGGATTCGCGAACGCGAGCGCGCCGTCGCCCTCGACCACCTTGTTCGGCAGCGGAATCACGTTGACCGCCGCCATCGCCCCCATCGCCGTCGCCGCCACGGCGCCGGTCATCATTTTCCTGATCATGTCTTCCCCCTTGTCTGCGCTCCCGCGGGAGCGTTGTTAATGAAGGCGCTATTTTACCATTTTCCCGCCCCGTTGCGCAAGGCCCGCACGCCGGCGGCAGCTGCGCTTCAATTTCGTGGATGGCGTTAAGGCCGTCTCGATCATCCGTCAACCACGAGACATTGTTCAGTTCGTTCGTCGGCATGGGCGCAAAGATGCCGGTCGATCAAATATTCTTGCAGGTTGAGTTGGTGACCATGAAAACTCAAACCGTGCCAACCGGTTGGTCGCGGCAGCGCGCCCCTCGTCGCCCATGGTTTCCAGACTATCCTCCAGCCCGAACAGAGGATCAATCGATTGCTCGCACGCCCCCCAGGGAGGACTACACCATGCGGAGATATGGGAGCCACCCCGAATTTTGACAAAGGGATTTGTTCGCGGCTCATGCCGCTCACGACCGCAAAGGACGGCCGACGCAAGAGCAGCAGATCAGAGCAAATTTATCAGGTTGTCCACATTTTCTCCCTGGCTGTCAATCTGCTCAACGAGATTCCTTCGCAACTCGGCGAGCCGCGCACGCACCAAATCATCATCGACAGTCTGCTCGGTCGCCTTGACTTTTTCAAGCAGTTGGCGAAATTGCGCCGCATACCCCCGCTCCTTAAAGACGCGCGGTTGCTGGGCGTGAACTTCAGCGAAGTACTTCCGGTTTTCATCCACGTCGTTGGGATTATTCAAGTTGATATGCTTTTCATTCAAAAATTGTTTGACGGCCTGGCCCAGACGTTGCGTCAACTGCACCCGTTCCTCAACCAGCGGCTCGACGTATTTGAAATAGGGATAAAATTTCCCGTAGGATCGATCGGCGGCGATCAGCGACCTCACTTCCTGCGGAAACAGGTCCGCAAGAATGGCCGGTTCGACTGTCATGAGCGCCTCATGACGGAGACGCAAGGCCTCCGGCGAGTTCGCATCCAGCCCCTGGAGCGCAGAGCGGAGAGACAGGATCGTCCGCAACCCGCTGTCAACCGAACGGAAGTACTCAATGTAGCCGTCGACGCCCTTCTCGACATGCAAGTAAACTTGCGCGCGAGTATCCATCCTCGCACAACGGCCAAGAAAGGCAAGCACTTCTCCGTCCGCCGAAACGATGTAGGTACATGGCAGGTCCCTGCGATCCAAAGAAGCGCGTCTTAAAGGATAGTGCAACTTCTTCAAGACTGCATCGTCGAGCAAGTCCCGTTGTATCGCACTGGACTGTGACTCGCTTTCAGGCGACAGGAGCGAACGGTCGGCCGGATCATCGACATAGACAAGGACATACTTTTCTTTTGCGGCCGCCTGGAACTTGACCGTATTCCAAACCGCCTGCCGCATCACGGCGTCTGCCGTGTTGCAGTCACAGATCGCTCCCGTCTGCGACCGGCTCAAGACAACGAACAGCCATTTGCCCTCACGCTTCGCGATTTCCTGCGCCTCCTTAAAATCATCCATCCACCCCGGCGGCGTCGAGTCCCCCGTCCCGGGCAAGGGCTCGTGCACCTCCTGTTCGTGCCGGAGCCAGTCCCAGTCCATCGCAATCGCGCTGGATTGAGCGGCCTTGATCCAGGCCCCGTTGTACGGCATTGAAATGACCTTGCGAACCTTGCCGTCCTCGATCGCCCGGATGATGACGCCTTGATAGTGCGTGCGTGTTTTCGATCGCGTAAAAAGCTCTTCGGTAAATCGCGGCGATTCGAATTCGAATGCCTGCAGCCGCCGGTTGCCGTCGCCAAACTGGAACTCTCCAAGCGACTGGCGTCCGGCAAGACGGTCTTTCGCGCCCTTTGAATCAGCGCGTGTCACAAAAAAAGCCTCAAGTGAGATTGTCGCCTGCGCCCCCTTGCCGACACCATAGGAGATTTCGCCCGCATATCTGAAACTGCGCTTCTTTTGCACCCCGTTGCTATCAAACGAATTGAGCAGCTCAAGACGCGACCGTTCATGCCGGATCATCGTCGGTTCCTTGACGAAAAGTCCAACAGGGCGGTTAGCCGCCCCAACGGCCGCCGATGCAAGGAGAACCATCATCCCTGCGACTGCCATTGCTCTTTTTTTCATGCAATTCCTCCGTTGTTTTCTGGGCACTTCCCTCTCGTCCGACGTCGCAAGGCAATCCCGACACGCCACCAGACCGCCCGAAGGCGATCTGGCGACGCATCAGCCCACACGCGCTTACTTCTGCGCGGGGCAGGCCGGGACGGGCGCGGGCAGCACCTCAATGCCATCGAGCTTCGCCGGATAGCCGGTCACCGTCGCGGTCGCCTGATCGAACACGAAATAATTCTTTCGCGTGACCGAATAGCGCGCCGCGACGAGAGAATCGCATTTGTTCTCTTCGCACGCCTTTGAATAGGCATTGTTCTTGGCCATGGCCGGCGTGCTCATGAAACGGGCTGTCCCGTCCACGTTATCCGCCCAATGGGTCGCTTCGGCGTCACCGATGACGATAAAGCCGCAGATGCCCACCGCCTGGGCCTTCGCCGTCACCGCCTTGTCGGAAATCGTGTACTTCTCATACACGGCATCCTTGACAACGGCCGGCTTGAGGCACACCGTGCCACCGTCGTTCTTGTTGACGCTCACGCAACCGCATGCAACGGCCGCGATCATCGCGACAGCAACGAGTTTCTTCATTTGACCTGTTCCTTTCTGTCTTGTTTCCGGCCGCAGGACCCGCCGGCACACCCATGCCGAGAGCCTGACAGCCTAAATCGTCCGAGCATTGGCCGCGCTTATTTCACCTTCAGGCGCATGAAATAGGCGTCGCCCGCATCGGCAGGCGGCGTGACGGTCGCTTTCAGACGGCCGTCGCCCGTCGGCACCAGTGAAAGTCCGACATTGTCAGGTGAAAACGCCGACTCATTCAGCGTGCAGGCCCCTTCCACCCCGAACACCGTCTTGAGCCGTGCCTCCTGTGCAGCCGCGCTGATGCTGACACCGTCCAGCGAAACGATCGCTTCCAGCCGGCCGTCCGATCCAACCGACACGCCGTCAAGGACGAGATCACCCTCCTGCGGAATCGGCACGACCGCCGCCGCGCCCACCGCATACGACAGCCACGCCGCGTCGCTCGTCTTGACGGTCGCCGCGCCAACGGTCGACGCCCAGTCGCGGAAATCGGCGTATTCGCCAACCGTCGTGATGTTTTCGGCCAGACGGCCGTCGGTCGCGACGCTCAGCGCTGCGGCGACCGCCTCCGGCGATGCCGTGTCAGGCAATTCCGGGAACGCCGGAACGGCCGACGCACGGGCGACGGCCCGCCCCTGCATCGCCAGCCGCACGCCGACCGGCATGGCGCCGACGGTCATTCCTGCCAGCGCCAACGCGCAGACTGCGCAGAATCTCAGGTGGTTCATTTTCATGACACCCTCCCGGCTACTGAATGACTTTCAGTTTTTCGCGCGAGACGAGGAAGACGTTTTCCTCCGTCCGCGTTATCGTCAGGAGATTGCGCGAGTTGGCGGGAATCGTCAACGGATCGGCACCTTCAAACGTCTCGTAGGTGTAGCCGGCCGGCAAGGTCAACGTCACGGCGCCGTCCGCCGTATTGACGATGCGCAGCACCGAGTCGTAGACCTTGCCGTCCGTCAGGATGAAGGCGTCGATTGCCGTATCGGCATTGATCGTAATCGACGCGATGGAGCGGTCGGACTGCTCGTGCGACAGTTCGTAGCGCGAATCGCCGCCGATGACCGTCGCCGCCTCGCTCGGGTCGTAGGCGGTTGCATTGGTGAAGCCGCACGTCTCAATGGCGTCCGCCCACTCCTCGGCATACTCGCTCGAATAGCGGATCTTGATGCCCGCCCGCAATCCAGCATTTTCGATGTTCTCCGGCGGGAGGCCGGCGAACGTCACTTCGTTCAAACGATCCAAATTCTTGAACACATCGTTGGCAACCTTTGATATAACAGAGGGAACCGTTATGCGCCGCAGCAAGGAGCAACCCGAAAATGCGCCGGTATTCATTGTGGTAATTGCATCCGATAACGTAAGAGTAGTCAAAAGTGTACAATTCATGAACGCATACGAATCAATCACCAATGAGTAATAAGTTGTTGCCGCAAAGGAGATTGAAGCAAGGGCCGTGCAATTCGCGAAAGCATATCTACCGACGCTCCTCAGATCAGAGCCAAACTCCACCCGCGAAAGGCTGACATTATGATAGAAAGCATTCACGCCAATCGTCTGGATTGCATTCGGCAATTCCAGCGCCTTCAACTTGATGCATTCCGAGAACGCATGATGGCCGATGGTTACGAGCCCCTCGTTGAATTCGACCGTTTCAAGTGCGCTGCAGTTGCCGAACGCGCCCGTGTAAGCGTAATAGTCGGGATTATCCGTGCGCGCACTGCTGTTGCCGCTGCCGATGGTCACGAGACCACTGCCGAACTTGACGCTCTTCAGCGCCGTGCAGCCATTAAATGCGCCCTCAT
>JAFUEM010000262.1 GCA_017463935.1 Kiritimatiellia bacterium | reverse complement strand
GACTTCGCCGCGGCGTTCCGCCGGACGGAGGGCGCGCCGCGCATCATCGCGGAACTGAAGAAGGCGAGCCCGAGCGAAGGGCTCATCCGCGCGGACTTCCGCCCGGCGGCGCTCGCCGCCGAACTGGCGCAGGCGGGCGCGGCGGCGCTCTCCGTCCTCTGCGAGCCGCACCGCTTCCTCGGCGACGAAGCGTACCTGCGCGCGGCGCGTGCGCAGGTGAAGCTGCCGATACTCTACAAGGACTTCATCACGACGCGCTACCAGGTGGCGGAGGCGCGCCTCGCCGGCGCGGACGCGGTGCTGCTCATCGCGGCGGTGCTGAACGACGCCGACCTCCTCGCGCTCAAGGCCCACGCGCACCAGCTCGGCCTGAAGGCGCTCGTCGAGACGCACGACGCGCGGGAGATCCGGCGCGCGGTCGACCTCGGCTGCGAGGTGATCGGCGTCAACTGCCGCGACCTGCGCAGCTTCACGACCGACACGTCGCTCATCGGCGAGCTGATCGGGCTGATCCCGCCCGCGTGCGTGCGCATCGCCGAATCGGGGATGCACACGGCCGCGGCGATCCGCGCGGCGCAGGCGGCGGGCGCGGACGGATTTCTGGTGGGCACCGCGCTCATGCGCGCCGAACGCCCGGGACTTCAACTCAAGGAGATGATGCAATGACACCGAAAGGACACTATGGCGTGTACGGCGGCCAGTATGTCGCCGAGACGCTGATGGGACCGCTGAACGAGCTCGCGGCGGCCTACGCGGACGCGAAGCGCGACCCCGCGTTCCAGCGCGAATTCGACGAGATCCTGCACGACTACGTCGGGCGCGAATCGCCCCTCACCGTCTGCCGGCGGCTGAGCGCGAAACTCGGCGGCGCGACGATCGTCCTCAAGCGCGAGGATCTCAACCACACCGGCGCGCACAAGGTGAACAACACCATCGGCCAGGCGCTCCTCGCCCGGCGCATGGGCAAGAAGCGGCTCATCGCCGAGACGGGTGCGGGCATGCACGGCGTGGCGACGGCGACGGTCGCGGCGCTGCTGGGCCTGCCGTGCGACGTCTACATGGGCGCGATCGACGTCAAGCGCCAGGCCCCGAACGTCGCGCGCATGCGGATGCTCGGCGCGAAGGTGGTGGCGGTCGAGGAGGGCAGCGCCACGCTGAAGGACGCGATGAACGAGGCGCTGCGCGACTGGGTGACGAACTGCGACGACACGTTCTACGTGATCGGCACGGTGGCCGGGCCCTACCCGTACCCGGAGATGGTGCGCGACTTCCAGAGCGTCATCGGCCGCGAGGCGCGGCGGCAGTGCCTCGCCAAGTTCGGCCGGCTCCCCGACGAGGCGATCGCGTGCGTCGGCGGCGGCTCGAACGCGATGGGGCTCTTCGCGGGCTTTCTCGACGACAGGGAGGTGAAGCTCGTCGGCGTGGAGGCGGGCGGCAGGGGGCTCGCGACGGGCGAGCACGCCGCGTCGATCAACGGCGGGCGGCTCGGCGTGCTGCACGGCGCGAAGACGATGCTCCTGCAGACGGACGCGGGCAACATCATCGACACCTACTCCGTCTCGGCGGGGCTCGACTATCCCGGCGTCGGGCCGGAGCACTGCTACCTGCACGACATCGGGCGCGCGGAGTATTCCGTCATCTGCGACGACGAGGCGATCGCCGCGTTCGACGACCTCTGCCGCTACGAGGGGATCATCCCCGCGCTCGAATCGAGCCACGCGCTCGCGGAGGCGATCAAGCGCGCGCCGAAGATGGGCCGCGACAAGATTCTCCTCGTCAACCTGTCGGGGCGCGGCGACAAGGACATGGACAACATCCTCAACTACAAGAAGTCCCTCGGCGACTCTGCGTCTCTGCGTTAAAAAATCACGAAAGGGAAGATGACGATGAAGCAGCGAATTACAGAATCTTTTGCACGGGCGAAGGCGGAGGGGCGCGGCGCGTTCGTCGCCTATCTGACGATGGGCCATCCGACGCTCGACGCGAGCGAAGCGGCGGTCGACGCGCTCGTGGCGGGCGGCGCGGACGTGATCGAGCTCGGCGTGCCGTTCTCCGATCCGTTCGCGGACGGCGCGGTGATCCGCGCGGCGGCGTACCGGGCGCTCGCGAACGGCGTGACGCTCGACGACGTCCTTGCGGCGGCGAAGCGCATCCGCGCGCGGCATCCCGATCTCGCGCTCGTCCTCTTCACCTACTACAACCTCATCTTCTCGAAGGGGCTGGAGACCTTCGCCGCGGCGGCGGCGGACGCGGGAATCGACGCCGTGCTGTCGGTCGACCTGCCGCTCGAGGAGCGCGACGAGCTCCTGTCGGCGCTCGCGCCCCACGGCCTCGCCTACGTGCCGCTCATCGCGCCGAACACGCCGATCGAGCGCGTCGTCGCGAGCGCGGACGGGCTGAAGGACAGCTTCCTCTACGTCATCACCGTCAAGGGCATCACGGGGGCGCGCGCGGAGCTGCCGGCCGACCTGACGGCGCGCCTCGACCGGATCCGCGCGGCGGTGAAGCTGCCCGTC
>JAFUEM010000261.1 GCA_017463935.1 Kiritimatiellia bacterium | reverse complement strand
GCATCGGCTGGAGCGGGCGGACACGGCGCTCGCGCATCTTCTCGCGGCGGGGCTCACGGCGACGGAACACCGCCTTGCGACGGCCGCGACGCGGCTCAATCTCCTTTCGCCCTATGCGGTGCTGGAGCGCGGCTATTCGCTGACGACGGACGAAAAGGGCGCGGTGCTGCGCGATGCAGCCGAGGTCGCGCCCGGGGCGGTCGTCCGCACCCGCCTGCGCCACGGGACGCTCACGTCGGTCGTGACGTGAGGCCCGCGGCGCATCGGCCTCAGCCGATTTCGATGCGCTTGGCCTGCGTCTCGGGACGCTTCTTGATCGTCACCGTCAGGACGCCGTTCTCCAGCTTCGCCACGAGCGTCGCGGGATCGGCCTTCTCAGGCAGGTCGGCGCTGATCGCGTAGTTGGTGCGCTCGAATTCCGCCGCCACCTGCTTGAAGCCCGCCGGGTTCTGGTACTTCGCGTGCGTCTTCAAGGTCAGCGTGCGGTGCTCGATCTTCAGTTCCGCCTCTTCCTTGGCGACGCCCGGCACGAGCACCTTCAGTTCGTAATCTTCGGGGCGCTCGGTGAACGTGGCGCTCGGCACGACATACTTCTCGTCATTCATGATCTTGTTCCTTTCGTTTGAGATTGTTGATCCGGTTCAGCCGGCGATGGCGATCTTGCGCACGCCATCCTTTTCGGTCTTGGGCAGCTCGACGCGCAGGATGCCGTCGGTGAACTTCGCGTTCGCCTTTTCGGCGTTGACGCGGAAGGGCAGCTCGATGCGCCGGCTCCATGCGGGCCGCACCGGTTCGGTGGCCGCGCCGCTTTCGCCGTCGGCGACCGGCGCGGGCTTGTCGGCGATGACGACCGCCTGCGGCTCGAGCGTCAGCTCCACGTCCTTCGCCGTCTTGCCCGGCAGTTCAAGGTCGATCAAAACGGCGTTGTCGTCGAGGAAAACGTTGACGGGCGGGAAGCGGCCCGCAGCGCGCGCACGCATGTGGCGGAAGGCGCTGCCGCCGAGCATGTCATCGAAGATGCTCCAAGGATCCATATTCATCAGTGTGTTCATTTTCGTGTTCCTTTCATTTTTTCTCAACGCCCCTTGTAAAGCACCGCCGTGCCAACGCTTTTTTTGCGCCGTCGGCGCGCCATTTTGACCCACTCTGGGACGGAGTGGGACGAGGCTTCTAGGGTTCTAGGGTTCTAGGATTCTAGACTTCTAGGATTCTAGACTTCTAGACTTCTAGGATTCTAGACAGATTCCAACTGACGCGCACGATTGAGATTTGATATACTATCACCTATGACGCTTGAGACAGTCAGAAATTTTTGCATCATCGCGCACGTCGACCACGGCAAGACGACGCTCTCCGACCGCATCCTGGAATTGACCAACGCCATCAGCGCGCGCGAGCTGAAGGAACAGACGCTCGACGCGATGGACCTCGAACGCGAGCGCGGCATCACCATCAAGTCGCACCCCGTCTCGATGCACTACACGGCCAAGGACGGCAGGACCTACCTCTTCAACCTGCTGGACACGCCCGGCCACGTCGACTTCGCCTACGAGGTGTCGCGCTCGATGGGCGCGTGCGAAGGGGCGCTGCTCGTCGTCGACGCCGCGCAGGGCGTCGAGGCGCAGACGGTCGCCAACACCTACTTCGCGCAGGACGCGAAGCTCGAGATCGTCCCCGTCCTCAACAAGGTCGACCTGCCGGGCGCGAACGTCGCGGAAGTCTCGCGCGAGATCGAAGACATCCTCGCCATTCCGATGGACGATCCGCTGCTCGTCTCGGCGAAGACGGGCGCGGGCTGCCCCGCCGTGCTCGAGGCCATCGTCCGGCGCATCCCGCCGCCGACGACGCAGGGCGTGGACGCGCCGCTGCGCGCGCTCGTGTTCGATTCGGTGTTCGACGAGTTCCGCGGCGTCATCACGTACGTGCGCGTGATGGACGGCACGCTCAAGGCGGGCCAGGGCGTCACGTTCATGGGCTCGCACGTCTCGACGACCGTGCACGAGGTCGGCATCTTCTCGCCGAACAAGAAGCCGGTCGACCGGCTGGAGGCGGGGCAGGTCGGCTACATCGTCGGCACCGTGAAGGACCCGAGCGAGATCAAGATCGGCGATACGGTGACGACGTCGCGCCTCGGCGCCACCGAACCGCTGCCGGGCTTCCACGACATCCACCCGACCGTCTTCTGCGGCATCTACCCGATGTCGACCGACGAGTTCCCGAAGGTCGCGGCGGGGCTGGAGAAGCTGCACCTGAACGACAGCGCCTTCACCTTCCACCACGAAAGCTCGCTCGCGCTCGGCTTCGGCTTCCGCTGCGGGTTCCTGGGGCTGCTGCACATGGAGATCGTCCAGGAGCGGCTGCGGCGCGAATTCGGGCTCGACATCATCTCGACGAGCCCCGGCGTCGTCTACCGGCTCAAGATGAAGTCGGGCGAGGAGCGCGAGCTCGACAACCCGCTCCAGATGCCCGACCCCTCGGCGCTCGAGACGATTTCCGAACCGATCCTCACCGCGCGCATCATCACGCCGTCGGAATCGATCGGCGACGTGATGCGCATCGTCATCGACCGGCGCGGGACGGTGGAGGGCACGGAGACGATGGACGCGCGGCGCGTGATGCTCCACTGCAAGCTGCCGCTGAACGAGATCCTGATCGACTTCCACGACACGCTCAAGTCGGTCTCGCACGGCTACGCGTCGATGGACTACGAGCCGGCGGGCTACCAGGTCTCGGACATCGTGAAGATGGACATCCTCCTCAACTCCGAGACGGTGGACGCGTTCGCGACGATGGTGCACCGCGACAAGGCGCGCGCGCGCGGCCTCCAGATGTGCAAGGCGCTCGCCGAGACGATCCCGCCGCACCAGTTCAAGATTCCGGTGCAGGCCGCGATCGGCAAGGAGATCATCGCGCGCGAGGACATCCGCCCGTTCCGCAAGGACGTGCTCGCCAAGCTCTACGGCGGCGACGTCACGCGCAAGATGAAGGTCCTCGAGAAGCAGAAGCGCGGCAAGGCGCGGATGAAGGAATTCGGTCACGTCAACGTCCCGCAGTCCGCGTTCATCGCGGTGCTGAAGGGCACCATCAAGGAGTAGAAGATGAAAAAGTTCATGTTGCAGCTGTTCCGGACCGTCGTCACGCTGGTGATCCTCGTCGTGATGGCGCTGATGATCTTCGATCTGCGCACGCGGCTGAACGAAGCGAAAAGGGAGCTGGCCCGCACGCAGCAGGAACTGGCGTGGACGCGGCAGCTCCTGGAAGAGCGGCAGCAGCGCGACGCGCCGAAGGACGCGGCGTGCGCGAGCGACGCGCCCGCCGAACCGGCCGCAGACGCGAACGCGGACGCGGACGT
>JAFUEM010000260.1 GCA_017463935.1 Kiritimatiellia bacterium | reverse complement strand
GCCCTTCGCGACCGCGACGATCGTCCATTCGTCGCCGAGCGTCACGTTGGTCAGGGAGGGGCGGAAGCCGTTCGCGCCGAGCTGGAGCGCGCCGTTCGCGCCGCCGCGCGCGGCGACGTACACGGGGCCCTTCGCGCGGGACCCGGTCCTGTCGCGGTCGTCGAACGCACACGCGACGTCGCCCCACGACGCGAGGCTGCCGTCGAACCTGAGGCGCATCTTCGGCACCTGGCCGAGCTCGTCGAGCTTCGCGTTGTCGTCGTCCGACAGACGCTCGCCGAACCCCTGCGCACCGGCCGTCCGGCAGACGGCGGCAAGCGCGAGGCACGCGAGGACGAGCCAAGAGGAAATCTTCATCATGGTGACAGTATACCAAATTCGCCGCCGCCCTGCACTACCCGATCGGGCACGCGCTTCTTTCCGGCGCAGGCGGAGATGCGCCGCGCACCTTAATCTTGTCACACCTGTCCAACAACCTCTTACATGATACCATTTCCGACTCCGTTATCTCCACACCGGGATGAAGAGAAGATCGACCTTCGTCCCCTTCTCCGGGTCGTTCTCCCAGCGGAAGAACCGCCAGAGGAACGAGGTCTTCGAGTAGCCGTTCTTCTTCGAGTCGTAGGTAAAGCCAGGGAACACGTCGAGCGACACGTCGCCATTCAGCTCCTCCCAGTGCCAGAACCGCCAGAAGAGAGCGCGCTTTTTGTAATTGTGCCCTCCCGCGATCCTCTCGTTGCGCAACGACCACAAAAGCCCGAAAAGCGAGTACGATTCGTCCAGTTCGCCGTCGAAGACCTTCTCCTTCGTGTCGTAGTCGAAGTTCACGACGCGCGTCTTCTCGCCACCGAATGTAATCGAGTTACCGAAGGCCGTCTTGTCATTGAACGTGACCGTGCGCTCTTTGCCCGTGCGCCATTCGTCGCCGGCGGCGCGCTTGGCGGCGCTCCAGCGCCAGTCGTATATGTAATCGTTGTCGCCGCCGTCCTGCAAGATGTTGCGCGTGGTGCCGAACAGTCCGGAACCGAAACGGAGTTTGGACGCTGCAGACGCCCCTTCTGTGCGGAACACATCGTTCGTGACGAGTTTGGCAGTCTTGCAATTCCAACGGACTTCACTCTTCATCTCGCCCGTTATGGAGGGGTCGAGCGTTTCGGCGTTCATCATCTTTTCGAGACTCGCGAAGTCGTCGCCGCGGCTCCAGCTCACGAGCGGCCACAGCCAGAAGCCGGACTCGTTGCCTGTCGTGTGTCCTGCAAGCGGCGTGAGCCACCACCAGTCGGTATGGCCGGAGTGTGTCGCACGCCCGAAGAGCGCCGTCGTGAAGTCCCCCGCGTCTCCATCATAGCCATAGAGCGGGAAGACCCAGTTCGTGCCGTCCTTCTCCCAGCCTGCGAGCCCGAACAGAATTTTGCAACTGCTGCCAGACTGCCAGCTGTAGAACGGGAAAAGCCAATCGGCCTCGGCCGTTCCGTTCGTTGCCGTGTCGTGTCCGTAGATGCCGAGAAGGAGGCGCATTTCACTCTTGCCGTTCGTCCACGATTCATACGACGAGAGAAGCGGCGGGACACACCACCAGGAATTTTCATCGCTGCTCGACCCGCCGCCGCACCAGAGCGGCGAAACGAAATCTCCGCTTACCGAGGCGTAGAACGGGATGAGCCAGCTGCCGCCATGCTTGTTCATGCCGAAAAGCGGCGTCACCCATGTCACGTCTTCATCATGCCAGTATAGCGGCAGCAGCCAGCTGTCGCCATGCTTGTTTTTGCCGAAAAGAGGCGTGATGAGAGTCACGTCATCATCGCAGTAGTAAAGCGGAAAGAGCCAGTCTGCTTCTTTGCTGTGTCCGTAAAGCGGGAATAGCGTGAAACTTTCGCCGTCGATATCCCACCATGCGAAGGGGAAGAGGGTCATATAGTCTTTTTCCTCCCAGAAGAAAAGCGGAAAGAGCGAATGGAACTTGTTGTGGTTCCGCACGATGGGGAAAATGTCGAACCGATGCTTCCCCCAAAATACGGGGAACGCGCGCCCGTCGCCTGTCGCGGAATCGTGCTGACCGATGGGCCAGAGGAAGTTCCGCTCCTTGCCGTAGCGCGAATAGACGGGACGCAGCGCGAAATGGTCGTCGCCCCACGAGACGAGCGGCCAGGCGACCGACCCGACCGGCTCGCGCCAGTAGGCGAGCGGCCACAGGTTCACGCGGTCCTCCGCCTTCCCGGTATAGGTGACATCGTGCCCTTCGTAGAACGGCGTCGATTTCATCTGCGCCGTCATGCACCCGCCGATCATCGCGGCTGCAACCGCAATCATGAGTATCCGTTTCATAGTCAGTTCTCCTTAACCTTGTTTATTTAACCGCAGACTTTCGCAGACTGCGCTGCGCGCGGGGCCTTGCGGCTGCTTCGCAGTTCGGGCTTCGCCCTCACCCAACCCGACCGCTTCGCGGCGGGCGCATCTACGCTTGCGCTTTCTTTATCTTGGCCGAGCGGAGATGCGCCCGCGCCGAAGGCGTCGGGTTGCCCGACGAGCAAAGCGAGGAGCCTTGCGAAGCAAGGTCGCAAGAGGCCGCGCGAAGGCACGTCTGCATCCGTCTGCGGTTTATTGTTGCTTTTTGCGGCCATTAAAAAGGCTACAGTCATAACCGTTTCTCCTTTCAAATATCGAGTTCCACCGAATTGACTGTCGGCTGCTTGTCGCTTGTGACATCTTCCTTGTACCCGTTCTTCGGTGGAAGCCTGTGCGATACCGGCCATGTAACCTGTAGAATGGCGAGCGCAATGTCGGCAGATCTGCCAAGACCACTTGCCCAGATTCCTCCATTGCAAGGACAAGCTTGACTCATCCAGCGCCACGTCCCTTCACTGTCCTTCACCGCTCCTACTACGCACATGCTCTTTCGCAGAGCCGCCTTCTTTTCCTTCAAGAGAGCAGCCCATTCTTTGTAATCCTCTTCCCCGGTCGGCCCTTCAATCCACACCCTTCGATATAGCTTCCATACGTCGTAATAGCCATTGTCGCTTTCGCCGCATCGAGCAAGAATCCGTTTCGCGTCCGCGAGGCTTGAGTCTAAACCGTCGCGGGTTAAACCAGCGACTTTGGCGTTGTGAAGCGTCATGACGGCCCACCGCAGCTTCGCAGCGGCAACCTGCTTGTTGAATTTCGCCTCAATAGCTAACGCTGCCCCAATGTCCTCGACTTCGCACATTGTCCTATCAACGCACTTCTCGGCAATCTCTCGCATACCTGGAGCTCGTGTCAATCCATACACTGTGACGATGGCATCAGCAGTTGCAAAAAACGCCAGTGGACTCTGCCCTTCGCCTTTGAACAGAATCGATTCTCCGCCAGTATCGGCGCAGGAGACAATATAGTCGACGGCCTTTTTGCAAGTCTCGCCAAACTCGCCTGCAGTACCGGGCATGTCGCCATGTGCTAGAAAGGCAAGGACCACCAGTGCTGTACTCGTAAGTTCATTGCCGTTAGAATGGAAACATCCATCCATGCTTTGCAAGTCCTTAAGCCCTCGAAGGAGTTCTGGAACCATTGCGCTTCTCACCGCCGAAACGTCTGGATAATATACGCGCCTGTAGCGCGATATCTGCCACGGCATAGTTAAGATATCGGTGCAAAAGGAAATCGGGAGATCAACGACAAAGAACGGACTCCACAACAGCAATACCAAAGGCCCGCCTTCCTCCCCAAAATAGCCAAGCCCGGCAAAGTCCATGCTTGTCGCAGCAAAGCAAGGCTGCAAGCCAGACATTACCATCGACCCTTCAGCAGACACAGACGGGACAGACGGCGATTCATCCGGCACTTGGCTGGCGGCGTTGAAATACACTATCGACGCGCAACCTCCGAACATCATCATCCCGACAGCCACAGCAGATGCCATAATCAGTTTCTTCATATCTGTTCCTCCTTGCCTCCGCACGATTCGGCGAAGTTCCTGATTTCCTGCAGATATTCGTCTACGCCCATCACGGCGGGGAAGTCGTTGTGGTCTCCGTCTTCGATCGTGATGAACCGCTTCGGCTCGCGGGCAAGCTCGAAGAGCGCCCTGCCATGCCCATACGGCATGACGCGGTCGCTGGTTCCGTGGAAGAACAGCACCGGGCACTTCACATCGCCGATGCGCTTCAGGTTCGGGAACGGATCAATCGGCAGAATGCGCACCTTCGTCACGACGCGCGGCGCGGAAAGGAACGGCGCCTCCAGTATCAGTCCGCCCACGGGTCTCGTTGCCGCAAGCTCGACGGCGGGACCGGTTCCGATGGAAAATCCGTCGACGATGATGTCCTCTGGACTGAACCCGCGCGTCTCGACGAGCCAGTCGTAGAGGCGGTGGACGTTGCGATAGCATCCCTTCTCGTCCGGCGAGCCGTCCGACAGCCCATAGCCCGGATAGTCCACGGCCGCAACCGTGTAGCCGTCGGCGCAAAGCTCCCCGACGGCCCACAGCGTCTGCACCATGTTCTCCGCGTTGCCGTGGCAGCGAATGAGCGCCTTCTTGCCGCGCTCGGGCCCACGCACGACCGCCGCGATCCTGACGCCGTTCGTTCCGATGTCGACATAGCCCGATGTCGTTTCACGGTACCCGCCTCTGCACATCTCGGGATGGAACATGATCGAGTTGATGCACCCCGTGCCGGTCAGCAGCGCAACGCCTACGACACAGGCCAGAATCCTCACGGATGATTTCACAACTGTTTTCAACATGGTTTTCCTCCTTTGGTGTATGCGTCTACCTACTCCAGCCACAGCTCGTTTTCTGCACAGACAAACAACGTCTGGGCCAGACTCCCGATGCCGTGGTGGAAAAACAGCTTTCCATAATGCGCGCCAACAACGCGCCCGTTTTCGGCAAAACGCGTCCGAAGCCGTAGGCAATAATAGGTCAATCTGTCAAATCCCTTTGTTCCCGTCGAACCGTCGCCATCCCAGTACCAGCAATAGACGGCAGGTTCCGGTTTGTCGTCAAAATGCACCGTGGCGGGGATTTGATACGCACCCGGCATGCCATCATACCAATTACACGTGTCGCGAAGGAAACCATTACCCTTCCCAACGGCTTCAATGCGAATGGTCTGCCGGTAGGCCGCCTGAAGTTTCTTGGCGTCTTTGCATTCAAACGACTTTGTCAATTTCAGGTCGGGCACGCGCCCTTTTCCATGCGGCGGCAGCCAGTCGCCCTTTTCACAGTCAAAGAAAATCTCCGCCGACTGCCAGCGCAAGGAATCTGGGATTTCAATTGCCGCCTCGACTTTCTCAACGGGCCGGATTTTCCTCTTCATGACGAAATCCAGGACGATCCGCCCGTCGTCGCCTGGTTGTTTCTCGTAGACGCAATGCCACGGGCCGTCATATTCACGATAATCATAGCATCCGTCCGCTGAAATCGTCACGTGTTTCAGCGAGACATGGTTCAATTTCGAAACGAAGATTTCGCCGTTTTCATCCGTCGTCTCACGTACGACGTCCTCAATGAGGCTGCGCGTACTCATATTTGCGAAGAAACGCGCTCCCGCCACAGGCTTGCCGTCCGCATCGCGCACACGCAGGACAAAGCCATGACGCGGCTGCGCCAGGTCGTATGGCAGGCAGCACAGATCGACCACAGGCGATACGACCAGTTCATCCACGGCCGCGACGGCGATTCCGGCAGGTACCGTTGCAAGTCCAATCGGCGGGGCGAGCACTCCAACGTAGAACAATCCGAGCGCGAGTTCACCCGGGCCTTCCCGCGTCGCCTGGAAAATCTCCCCCGACCGTTCATCAAACAGACTGGCAAATGTCATCAATGGCAACATCATCGTAATCACTATCATCAGGCGTTTCATTTTCGTTTCTCCTTTCAGGTTTTGTTTTAGACAGGATTTACAGGATTGACAGGATTAAGAACCTTTCCCACAATCCTGTTAATCTTGTTAATCCTGTCCAAAAACCTTCCCGCGACGGCCCGCGCAATCATCTTGCGTGTATTCATGAGTTAATTCCTTTCGACTTGATTATTATTGTATTCGGTTTGAGCGTCGCTTTTGCCGTGTGATTGTGAATCATAATAGAAGTTTAATGCAATCGCAAGGCAAGCCCAGTACGCAAGGAACAAAAAGCCGCCAATTAGAAACTGGATGACAGCAAGGACATTGTGCTTCTCCATGCAATTGTACACGAACGATGCAACGCATAGCACGACAGACATGACCAGAAAAACTTTGAGCGTACAGACAAGAGGCGCACCCAAACCAAGTGTGCTTACATGGTCGATGTACTCAAAGGCGACAAAGCCGCAAAGAACCATTACGCCCAATGAGACAAAGATATTTATTGTTTTCTTCTTCATGCTCCCGCTCCTTTCATAATCCTGTTAATCTTGTTAATCCTGTCTAAAAACCTTCCCGCGACGGCCCACGCAAATGTCATTCGAGTATTCATGAGTTCTTTCCTTTCGATTGCATTGTTGCGGCTACTTGAATGACCAACCAAGCACTGGGGTTATCCAACCGTTGTGAAAGTTCAAGACCCCGATTTGAAAGCAGGAGCCATCATCAGAAAGATTGAGTCCGCCGATCTGTAAACGGGAACCGCCGTCTGCACGGTTGATGACACCGACTTGCAACGAACACGCCGAACTTTGTGACACATCCATTTTCCAGAAATGCGAATTCATCACCCCAATCTGCACAGCGCAAGATGTCTCATCAACAATGTTCCAAGCTCCGACTTGAAGACCGTATCCACGCATCGCATTCAGACCGCCGACCTGAACGCCTCGCAAGTTTGTGGTCACGTTGACACCACCGACCTGAAGCCCGTAAACGTCATCCGCACATTGATAACCAGCTCCTATCTGGACACCGTATATTGACTCTGCGCATCCGCTTAGACAGCTTGCCTGTAACCCATAGACAGGACAATCTTCTCCGCTCAGCAAGCACAACGACAATCCCGCCACATTGTCGCATGGGAATGGCGGTATTGGCCTAGCCATCGTGAGGCAGACAGACACAGGGAACCAGTCGGCAGAACTCGCACCCCATGTGCAATTCGTCAACAGCACCATCGCCGCTCCTGCGACGGCCCGCGCAAACATCTTTCGCGCATTCATTTCGTTTCTCCTTTCAGGTTTTGTTTTAGACAGGATTTACAGGATTAAGAATGTTGCTTCCGATTCCCACAATCCTGTTAATCTTGTTAATCCTGTCCAAAAACACTTTGCGTCCTTTGCGTTCTTTGCGGCTAAAATCACTCCGCGTTGTACCACTCCTCCAGCTTTCGGTTGAACTCAAGCCGCGTCAGCTTCGACCATTCCTTCACGCGGTCGGTCAAGTCCTCGACGTGCATCGTCACGCGGCGGCGCGGGACGAACGGCGACCAGAAGAACCACAGAAAGACGCTCTTCACGAATGTCGGCACAAACGACGGCGAAACCTTCCGCCCCTTGCGCGACCAGATCGATCCCCAGAGCCCGCGCGTCCTGACGCCAATGACGCGCACGCCGGCGGGCAGATCGCCGCACATGTTGTACGCGAGCTGGCGCGTGCCGATGTCTTCATGTTCAGGCTCAGTCTGGATATGCCCCGACGGATAGAAGATCACGTTCCCGCCATCCTCGAGCGTCGATTTCACGATGTCGCCCAAGCCGCGCGCGATTGTCGCGCCTTTCGCCGTGCGGTGCTTGCGAAGGTCAGGAACAGCCACCGCGCCCAGCGTCTTCAGGACGCGCGGCGCGACGATGCCGGCATGGAAGAAGAGCTCGTCCGAAAGCGGCTTCAGCGGCGTCTTCCAGAACGTCACGCCCACGAGCATCGGATCGACCATCGCCGGGTGGTTGGGGAGAACGAGAAGCGGCCGGCAATTTTTTTCACGACATGAGACGTTAGACGCTGGACGCGTCAGACCCTCTCGTCTCGCGTCTATCGTCTCTCGCCCTAAAACTTCTTCCAGTCCATCGACCTCGACCCGATACCGCCGCGCGAAGACCCAACGGCCCGTGCAAAGCAAAACCGAGCGGTAGCAGAACACAAACACAAACGGCGCGACGAGAAACGCGACGGCCAAAAGGAGCAGAAACGCCCTCGGACCAAACGCCCAGCTCACAAGCGCGTAGCATCCGCTCGCCGCGAGCATGAAGAGAAACGACACCTGGTTGAAGTAGGCAAGCATCGTGTTGAGCTTCGGCCCCTTCACGACCTTCTGTATCTCGGCGTCGAACGGCAGCTTGAAAAAGCCGAGGTCGAAGGCGAGAAGCCCCAGCACCACGCCGAACGCCGCGGACGAAAGCGGCACGAAGTAGAGAACCGCGAAAAGCGCCGCCGCGATCCAGCCCGTCAAGAGCGTCGCGCCAAGCAAAAAGCGCCGCTTGTCGACGAAACCGGCGATGATCTGCCCCGCGACGATGCCGACCGCCGCCGCGCAGAGCAGCGCGCCCGTTCCCGTCGCGCTGAGGTTCAGCCCGGCCTCAGACTTGCCGTAGACGAGAAGCCCCATCTGAAGCATCGCCGCGCCCCACCAGAAGACGGAAAGCGTGAAGATGACGGCGTTCAGCCCGTCGTAGCGTCCGGCCATGCGGTAGGCGCGGCGCATATAGCGAACCGGGTTCACGGCGTGCAGCGCACGGTTGAGCTCTTCCCGCGCATGAACGGTGTAGCTCGCCGCAAGGCCAAGCGCGGCAAAACCAGCGAGCGCGTAATACGACAGGTGCCAGTCCTGATGTCCGATCTCCAGATCGGACACCACCGCCCCCGCGACCGTGCCCATCAAGACGCCGAGAAACGAGACGCCCTCCATGCCGCCCATGCCGGTCGAGATGCGCGCTTCGCCGCCGATATCGCGCACCAGCGCATATTTCGCAGGCGAATAGAGCGAGCTCTGAAGCCCCATCAGCAGCACCGCGCCGATGACGAGCCACGGCGAATGGAGCGCGAAGCCCGCGATCGCGACGGCCATGATCGGCAGTTCCGCTCCCTTCGCCGCGCGCACAATGCGGCGCTTCGGCCACACGGCGGTCAGGCGGTCGGCGAGCGGCGAGCACAGGATGTAGGGCAGCACGAGCGCCCCGGCCGTGACACCCATCGCAATCGATTTCACGCGCTCATCGGGCAGCCACCCGATGACGGTAAAGCTCGCGAGCGTCTTCAGGAAGTTGTCGTTCAGCGTCCCGAAAAAGTTGGTCACATAAAGCGGCAGAAATGTCTTGTTGGGTTTCATACGTTCTCCTTTGGCTTTAACGCTTTTCGGCGGGCACAGGTGTTGCAGGCACCTCCTCGAAAGCGTTCTTGAACCTGAGATAGAGGAATGCGCCGGCGATGAGCAGCGTGCCGACCGCCGCGAAGACGGCGACGCGCGCGGGCGTCGCGAGCGACGAGGTGTCGCGGAACAGGATCTTGAGGACGGCCAGCGCCAGAAGCGCAAGGCCGGCAAGCCGCGCCCCGCGCCCGCGTCGCACAATGCCCGCCGTCAGCAGCGCCGCGCCCGCCGACGCCCACACGAGCGTGACAAGTCCGCCGCCCAGCACCGGCAGCAGAAACCGCCCTGCGAAATGACTCTCAAGCGAGATAAAGGCAAACACCATCGCCGCCGCGCTCCAGACGAACCGCCAACGCACCGCATTGACCAGTCCGCCTTCGCGCCCCAGCCGGCACGCGAGGAAGGCCAGAAGCGCGGGAAGGCTCGCGAGACGGACGAGGCGGACGCCGAATTCCGCCGTATAGCGCGCAGCCGTCATCCCGCCGTACGCGAGCGGGAAGGCCCCGAACACGGTGTAGAGTGCGCACGGCACCAGCACGGCCAGCGCCAGCACGCCGAACGTCCGGTCGTCCGTCCGCGCGTCCAGCTCCGCGAGCAGTGCGGAAAAGAGGCAGAAAGCAGGCAGAATCCACGCCCGCAGATCGTCCAGGAACGACGCGAGCGCAAACGCGGCGCAGGCGACCGCCAGCACATTGAAAAGCACCGCCGCCACCCGGTCGCGTCCCTTGCAGAACCCGGCCAGCGCACCGTGCGCGACCGCCGCCCCGGCAAGAACCGCCGCTGTGCGCAGCTCGCCGATCGGCCAGAAGCAATCGCGCGCCATCGCCACGAACCAGACGACCGCCGCCAGCGCGACGAACGCCCACGAAAGGTTGCGGCCCGCGCGCGAGCGGTGCGGCGCGTCCACCAGCGCGAGCGCGACAACGGCAGCATAAAGCCCCGTCAGGAACAGCCCGGCGACCAGCGCGCCGCCGCGCGTGTGCTGACAGGCGAACACCGCGAAAGATGCCGCAGCTGCCGCGAAGCCGAGCGCCGTCCACCGGCGCAGATGCGCAATCACGGCGGCCGCCCCCACAAGAAGCAGGAGATAAACGTCTGTCTTGACCGGCTGCGCGGCAAAGCGCGTGATCAGCGGGACGAGCAGTCCGCCGGCGAGCCCCAGCACGGCAATCGTGAGCGACCGCAGACGGACGGAGAGCAGCGCCGCCGCCACGCTCGCCGCCACAAGACCGGCGAACGTTCCCGCGCACGACGCGATGACCGGCGGCTCGAAGTAGCGGTGGCCGAGGCCGAACGCGAGATACAGCGCGACAAGGCCGAGCGCCGCGACAACTTCGCCCAGGAGGGCATAATCCGCCTTCTTAAGTCTCATTCCTGTTCCTGCGCCTGCGCCGATGACGCCCCAGGCCATCATGCCGTAGACCCTCTGCGCGGGCCCGATCCATCCCCGGTCGATCGCCAGCATCAGGAAATAGGCGCTCGCGCCGACGAGCAGCACGGCGCCGACGCGCACGAGCCAGCGCGTCGCGACCGCGAACTCGCGCGACATGCCCTTGGGCGCAAAGTCGCCGCGCACGCAGAACCAGTCCTCGATCCGCGACCAGAAAAGATCCATCGCGGTCAGCTCTTCCGGCAGTGACGGCTTCGGCCGGGCGACCCGTTCAACAGGGGCGACGGGCGCGGCCGGCGGCTCTGCCTTGACCGGCGCGACCGGCGCGGCCGACG
>JAFUEM010000259.1 GCA_017463935.1 Kiritimatiellia bacterium | reverse complement strand
GATGTCCGCGTCGGTCAATGGGGCAGGATTGATGTCGTGGTTCGCGGCGCAGGTGGAGTTGAGAGTTGAAAGTTGAGAGGTGAGAGTTGCGGTGGCGGCTTGGGTGGAGTTGAGAGTTGAAAGTTGAGAGTTGAGCGTTGCGGCGGCGGCTTCACCGCGCTCCAGTCTAACTCTCAACTCTTCATTCTCAACTCTCAACTCACTCCGCTTCTGCGCCTCGACGGTGGCTATCGCCGCACAAACGAAGAAGACAAGGGCCGACAGGGGTTTTTGTTTTAACGCAGAGACGCGTAACCGCCCCTTGCGGGTGGACGCGACCCGTGGGGAAGCGGCCAAGCCGAGCGAAGCGAGCGCCGAGAGACGCAGAGAACGCAGAGAGGGTTTCAAACTGGGGGCCCGGCCCCCAGACCCAGAAAGCCTCTGCGCACTCTGCGACTCTGCGTTTAAAATCTTCCACACGCCGAGCGCGAGCAGAAGCCCACCCCACGCACAGGCCGCGACAACGCCAACCGCGTTCCAGTCCAGCGGCACGGCGGTTGCAAGCAACAAGGCTGTCAGCAATCTCGTCATCGTTTAACTGCTGATAGTATATCAAATTCACCGGGTGTTCAGTTCGGTTAAACCGCAGCAGCCAACAGCCCCCGCGAACACGCGTGTTCACAAAGGCGGTTGCCGTGCGACGCCGCTGAAGGATCTGAAGCTGGACATCGGCGGCTTCACCCTCGTGCGCGATGCGGCGCGTCGTGCGGAGAATGCAACTTTATGCGGTTGAATATGCAATTCCCGCATCCGCGCGACTTTGGTATACTGTGCGTGCACGGATCAAAAGAGAGGAGTTCAGGAGAAAATGTCTTTGCGCGTCAACGTGTTGTCTGTCCTTGTCGCGACGATGGCCGTCGGCCTGCCGTCGGCCAATGCCGCGCTGAAGATAACGACTGTTTCACAGGCGACGCGACCCTCGAGCGCCACGTATGGCGCTGAGCAGATCAGCGGCATAACTTATGCTGGAGGCGATCTCTACTACGCCGTCGACGACAACGACAAGAAGCTATATCCGATCACGCTGAAGATCAACCGCGACACAGGTTCGCTCGCCTCGAGTACAAACGGAATGGACATTGGGACAGGCGTTGTGATGTCTGGCGGCAACGACATGGAGGGATGCGCGTTCGACCCGGCGTCCGGCACGGTGTGGATTTCGCAGGAGACGAGCGCGCTCATAAGGGAATATGACCCAGCGACTGGTGAACTTCTCCGTTCGGCTCCCGTGCCTGCCATACAGAAGCAGTATTATGGGAACTACAGCCTTGAGGCATTGACCATTTCAGGGGACGGGCTTACAATGTGGACATGCAACGAGGAGTCCCTCAAGTGTGACGGTACGAATTCCACGCTAAACGCAGGGACGACTGTCAGACTTACGAGGTTTACACGACAATCAGTTTACGATAACTGGACTGAAAACGGACAGTGGGCTTATCTTACGAGACCCATAGCAGAAGCTTCCAGCATGTACCTCGTGGATAACGCAAGAAGCGGTGTGGCTGCTCTTACCGCGCTTCCGGATGGTACGCTTCTTGTTCTCGAACGGGGCTATGGCGGATGGGGGGGCTTAGCCGACGATTTCAAGAATTACATTTATGCCGTGGATTTTAGCGGGGCTACGGATATTTCTGAAATCAAGTCGCTTAAAGAGGCTACATATACACTAGTTCGCAAGACGGAAGTCTTCAAAAATATAGAGTTCAAACTAGTGAACTATGAAGGCATGTGCCTCGGACCTCGATTGTCGGATGGTTCTGTTGTCCTTGTGGTCATTGCAGATGGTGGAGGCGGCGGCAATGAAAAAGTTATGACACTCAAGCTTACGGGGCTTGGCGATGTCCGCACCGTCAATTTCACGAAGCCCGGGGTTGGAACATCGTCGATTGTCGGCGGACCCTACCGCTACATGGACGGCACATCCGTGAATCTGTCTGTAGCGGGCGCGGAGTACGCGTCGGCGTATACGAACAACGCGGCAAGCTGCACGAACGTCGCGTGGAACCTGAACGGAACGGCAAGCGGCCTTATGGATTGGGGTTCCGGCTCGTCGGCGTCGTTTACCGTCAGCGAAGACTGCACATTCGCGTGGGGATTCAAATCGTCCGTCGCCGCCACGCCCATCGACGATGCGGAGAGCTTCGAGAACTATGCGCCGGGCGCGCAGACCGCCTATGGCGAGGTCGGCGGCTGGACGGGCGCGGGCGAAATCGTCGCGGCGGAATACATGCCGCCGAATCCGCCCGGCTTCCCGATGCCGAAGGATCCGCACACGAAGGTGCTGGAGGTGGACGATCTCGCCGTGCGCAGCTTCGCCTGCACGACGAACGGCAACGACCGCCTCGACCTGATGGTCGCCGTTGTCAGGCGTTCCGCCGACGAGTCGCCTGTGGAGGTGAAAGACGGCGAGAAGGTCGTCATCATCTGTGACGTGGACGGAAAGCTCAAGCTTCTCTGCCGTGACGCGAATGGCGAGGCCGTATGGGCGACGCTGTCGGACGTCGTCTACAAGAACGGCGACTGGGTGAGGCTGTCGGTTTCGCTCGACTCCACAACGAAGCCCGGCGAGACCTATGCGCTCGTGCGCATCAATGGCACGGCCTGCTTCACGGACTTCGGCGTGCGCTCCCCGCTCGATTCGACGGCGGGCGGCGCCTGGCACAGGACGCTGGAGCCGAGCGAGGACGGCAAGATCGCGGCGCTCGAACTGCACGGCGCGGTCAAGGTGGACGATGTCATCAAGACGACGGAGGAGTTCGAAACGGAGCTTTCGGCAGAGACAACGCAAATCGACGGCGTGAGCGTGGCATGGCTTAAGGCGCAGGGCCTCGGGCTCAATCCGCAAAAACCGATTCCCGCCCCGAAGCTGCGTAGTCTTGGATATCTTCTGGCAGATGCATACGACGCGGGGCTTGATCCGGCTGCCGACGAGCCGTTCGCGGTCACGGGCATTCGCGTCCTCGACGACGGCAGATTGGAGCTTTCGTTCAACGGCGTGCGTACCGACCTCGGCGAAGCGGCTCGCAACGCGCTCTATCCGGTCTACCGCATGGAGACCGTCGGCGGAACGGAGTCGCCTGTCGCAGGCACGACGAAGATCGTCGAACTCGATGGCGTTAAGAGGACCGTCTGGACCAGCGACGAACCGATCGACGAAACGCAGGGCTTCTACCGCGTGAAGGTCACGGCGCGGTGAAGATGTCGCGGTGAAGATTGAAAGATGCGCCCGATATATGGTATAATGTTGGAAAAATATTTCCGCAGAAAAAGAAAAAGGGCGCCATGTTGGAAAAAAATCTTCAATCGCTCAATGAGGTCATCATCGGGTCGTCACGTCCCGATGTGGCCAAATTGTTGTCGCGCTTGAAGCGTGACGGTCGGGTCAAGCGCCTGGCGCCTCGCATCTACACGACAAATCTCACGGATGCCGCCGAGAGCATCATCCGGCGCAACCTGTGGACGATTGCCGGCAATCTGTGGCCGGGAGCGCGATTGAGCCATCGGACGGCGTTTGAGTACGCGCCGCATGATGGCCATGTGTTCCTCTCCTACAAATACACGCGTATCATTCGTCTCCCTGGCGTGACGGTTCATTTCCTCTCGACGCCAGCCTCGCTGGAATCCGACTATCCGTTTCTCGGAAGTCTGGGCGTTTCGTCGCTTGCACGTGCCCTGCTGGAGAATCTTGAACCGGACAAGACGCAGGGAAATGTGGCCAAGTGCCAGGACGCGGAGACACTGGAGGCGCGGCTTGAGGCGGAATTTGCGGCGGGGGGCGAGGAGGCGCTCAATAAACTGCGGGACGATGCACGGACTGTCGCGTCACAGACCGGACACGGGCGGGAATTCGACCGTCTGGACAGGCTGATCGGCGCGCTTCTGTCCACCCGCCCTGCGCGATGCGGACAGCCATGACATACTCGGCACTTTTGCCATCGCGTCAAACCGCGCCGAGATGTCGCGCACCGCGAAAGACGCGGACGACTTTCTGGACATCCTGCGCGCGCGCCATCGCGTCATCATGTCTGGCCGGCCGTCGATCCGTCCGGGCATGTTCAAGACGCACGACAACCGGGCCGGCGAAACGCATTTTGTCCACGTGGACTGTGTGCGCGGCACATTGAAAAAGGGGTTTGACATGGCGCGCGCCCTCAGACATCCGTTTGCCCGTGCGCTTTTCATGCTGTTCATGACGAGCGAGGTCCATCCATTTGAAGACGGCAACGGGCGCATTTCCCGGCTGATGATGAACGCGGAGCTTGTTTCGTCCGGGCAGGCGAAGATTCTCGTGCCGACGGTCTTCCGCCCGGATTACATCGGGGCGTTGCGGCGGCTGTCGAGGAACGGCGACCCCGACGTGCTGCTGGCGGCACTGAACAGGCTGCGCGATTTCAGCCGGCGCCTCGCCTGCGACAGTTTCGAGGCGGCCCGACGCCAGCTTGAGGCAGCGAACGCATTCAGCGACGACGAGGGCGAGATCCTGCGGTTTTGAATGGTTGGATGCGCGGCAGGGCTTCTACCGCGTGAAGGTCACGGCGCCGCGATCACCTCAGTCGCGCGCAGGTCGTTCGCCGTGAGAACGGCGGCGAGATATTCGAGATTCGCAAGGAATTCCGCGAGCGGCGGCGCGTCTCTGTCGGCGTCGAGGCGTCGAGCGTACTTCCGTCTTGGGCGGCGCGGTGCTTGGCAGTGCGCTGAAACCGGGTGTCGCGTTCGGGGCGGACGCGCCGGTGCTGCCGGGCGAAGGTGTCAATAGGCTCTGGGACCTGTCCACAATTTGTGGACAGGTCCCCGCCTGTAAGCGGATTACTCCGCGCTCGTGTCGCGCACGAGGGTGAAGTCGCTGATGTTCACCTTCAGATCCTTCAACGGCGTCGCCCGCGTGACGAGGCGCGCCGTCTCGGGCAGCGACAGGTCCTCCTTCAGCATCGCGTTGCGCAGCTTCGGGCGGATTTGCAGCCACGTCGCGAATTTCACGCGCGCCGCGTAGTGCGCGATGAGGTCGAACGCCGCCGCCATC
>JAFUEM010000258.1 GCA_017463935.1 Kiritimatiellia bacterium | reverse complement strand
CGCGCGCTCGGCTGCGGCAGCGTCGCGGCGCTCGGCGGGCCGACGACGAAGGAGATGGTCGAGCGCGCCCACGCGGCGGGCCTGACCGTCTGCCTCTGGATGTGCCAGAGCCGGGCCGACTGGGCGGCGGCGAAGGCGAAGGGGGCCGACCGCGTCACGAGCGACTATCCCGTCCTGCTGACGCGCGCGATCGAAGGCCGTCCGAAGAAGGTGGTCGCGATGGACCTCGACGCCACGCTCTGCCAGCACCGCTCGCCGCTGCCCGCGCACAACCTGGCGGCGCTGAAGGCGCTGGACGCGCGCTACAAGTGCGTCATGATCGGCGCGGGCAATGCGCCGCGCATCTATCGGCAGATGGGCAGCTATCCCATCGACATCGTCGGCAACTACGGCATGCAGGTCGCCGAGGCCGCCGACGGGAACTTCCGCATCGTCAAGGCGGTGACGAACGAGGTCGACCGCGCGTTCTTCCGCGAGAAGACGGACGCGCTCCGGCGGAAGTACGGCTACACCGAGTACGAGGGCGAGCCGCTGGAGTTCCACGCCTCCGGCATGGTGACGTTCGGCCTGCTCGGCACCGCGCCGTCCGCGGAGCACAAGGTCGCGTTCGACCCGGACCGCCGGAAGCGCCGCGCGATGTACGCCGAGGTGTGCGACATCTTCCGGGACTTCTCCGTGTACATCGGCGGCTCGACGTCGTTCGACTTCGCCGGCAAGCAGTACAACAAGTACGACGCCACGCTCGCGTGGGCGGCGGACCACGGCTACACGCTGGACGACGTCGTGTTCATCGGCGACGACTTCGCGGACGGGGGCGGCGACAGCCACGTCCGGATCAAGGGCATGGATCACATCGTGATCACCGACTACAACAAGTTCGCCGAGGCGGTCAATGTGCTGCTGAAGTGAGGGGAAAGACGTTTCAACCGAAAGAAGGGAGGCCGGCATGGCAGACAAAAAGTTCATCAAGGCGCAGTGGCGGTTCATCATCTGCAGCATGATCGCCTATATGTTCTTCTACGTGACGCGCAAGAATCTTTCGATGGCGCAGCCCGAGATGCTGGCGCAGGGCGTCATCACGAAGGAGGCGCTCGGCGTGATCCTGACCGTGCACGGCGTCCTGTACGGCGTCAGCCGGTTCGTGAACGGCTTCTGGGCCGACAGGCTCAACGGGCGGATCTTCATGACGCTGGGGCTCGCGCTCTCCGCGATCATGAACCTCCTCTTCGGCTGCACGTCGCTCACCGTCCTCTTCGCCGCGTTCTGGATCCTCAACGGCTGGACGCAGGGCATGGGCTTCCCGCCGTGCGCGAAGATGCTGACGCACTGGATCCATCCAAAGGAGCTTGCGACGAAGATGTCGATCTGGAACACGAGCCACTCCTTCGGCTCGGCGCTGGCGCTCGGCCTGTGCTCGATGCTCTTCGCCTTCGGCATGGGCTGGCGGTGGTGCTTCTACGTCCCCGCCGTGCTCGCGGCCCTGGCGGCCGTGTTCTGCTTCTTCTGCGTCAAGGACGGCCCGCAGGAGGACGGTCTGCCGGAGCTGGACCTCTCCGACGTGCGCGGCACGGCCGCCGGAACGGCCGTGCACAAGGTCACCGACGCCGACCGCCGCCGCCTCGTCTTCCGCAACCGCGTGATCTGGCTGTGCGCGTTCGCGAACTTCTTCGTGTACGTGGTGCGCTTCGGCTTTCTGGACTGGGGGCCGACCTTCCTGAAGGAGCACAAGGGGATCGAAGTCTCCAAGGGCGGACTGATGATCATCGCCTTCGAGCTGGCCGCCGTCGTGGGCACGGTCTTCGCCGGCTGGTTCACCGACCGGGTGTTCAAGGGGCGCGGCATCCGCACGTGCGTGTTCTGCATGCTATTCGCCGGGCTGTGCGCGCTCGGATTCTGGTACCTGCCGGACGGCGCGCCGATATGGCAGGCCACGCTGCTGCTGATGGGCACGGGCTTCTTCATCTACGGGCCGCAGGCGCTCGTCGGCATCGTCGCCGCGCAGCAGGCGACGAACGATGCGGCGGCGATGGCCAACGGCTTCATGGGCATCATGGGCTATGCCGCGACGACGGTGTCCGGCATCGGCATCGCGCTCATCAGCACGCACTTCGGCTGGAACGCCGCGCTGCTGTCGATCGGGGCCTTCGCCCTCGCGGGCATGGCGCTGTTCATGTGCGCCTGGTCCGCGAAGGCGGACGGCTACCGGTAGGCGGCGGACGCGCGCGAAGATCCCCGGCTTCCACATTGCTCCCCGCGGCGGCGCGGATTATGATATACTATTGCAATTCTTGGATTTCAGGAGGGATTCTCACATGTCAGTTGAAAGCAAGGTGGGCCTGCGGGTCAAGTCGTATCGTGAAAACCTCGGGCTGAGCCCGGAGGACCTGGCCGCGCGGTGCGGTGTGGACATCTCCGTCGTCAAGGCGGTGGAGGCGGGCGAGGTCATCCCCGCGCTCGGCATCCTCACCAAGTTCTCGCGCGCGCTCGGCCAGCGCCTCGGGACGTTCATGGACGACCAGTTCAAGCCCGATCCCGTCATCACCCGCGCGGCGGATCTCGCGGCGGGCACGGTCGGCGGCCGCGCGGTCTCGGGCTCGGAGTACACGTACCAGTCGCTCGCGCTGGGCAAGCCCGACCGCCACATGGATCCGTTCCACATCGTCCTGAAGCCGGGCGAGGGCGAGAAGTTCTCGTCGCACGAGGGCGAGGAGCTGATCATCTGCATCGACGGCGAGGTGGAGCTGCGCTACGGCGAGGAGACGACCGTCCTGAAGCCGGGCGACACCGCCTACTACAACAGCGTCGTCAACCACGCGCTCCGCGCCCTCGGCGGCCGGAACGCGACGATCTACGGCATCGTGTATTTCCCTGCGTAAGAAAAGGAGTCAAGCGGTCATGAGCTGGTTTGAACCGAAGACGGAGAAGGCGGCGATCCCGCCGGCGAAGGCGCTGTGGGCGATCTGCCCGAAGTGCATGAGCCACATGTCCAAGGCCGAATGGAAGGCGAACAACTGCATCTGCCCGAAGTGCAACTACCACGGGCGGCTGACGGCGCGCCAGCGCATCGCGCAGGTGGCGGACGACGGCTCGTTCGCGGAGGTGTTCCGCGCGGTCAGCTACTCCGACCATCTCGATTTCCATGACGCGACGGGCCCGTACAAGGCGAAGGTCGAGGCGACGATCCAGAAGACGGGCGAGACGGAGTCCGTCGTGATGGGCACGTGCACCATCGGCGGCCACAAGGCGATGCTCGGCGTGATGGACTTCGCGTTCATGGGCGGCAGCCTCGGCACGGGCACGGGCGAGCGGATCGCGCGCGCCTGCGAGCAGGCGATCGCGGAGCGCCGGCCGCTCGTCCTCTTCTCGGCGTCGGGCGGCGCGCGCATGCACGAGGGCATCCTTTCGCTCATGCAGATGGCGAAGACGAGCGCGGCGATCGGCCGCCTGAAGGAGGCGGGGCTGCCGTACATCTCGGTGCTGACCGATCCGACGACGGGCGGCGTGAGCGCGAGCTACGCGATGCTGGGCGACATCAACGTGACCGAACCGAAGGCGCTCATCGGCTTCGCGGGGCGGCGCGTGATCGAGAACACGATCCACCAGAAGCTGCCCGCCGACTTCCAGAGCGCGGAATATCTGGAGCAGCACGGCTTCATCGACAAGATCGTGGAGCGCAGGGACATGAAGGCGTTCATCGCCAAGATGCTCAACTACTGGGGGTTCTAAGATGGCAACGACGACGAAAAAGACGGCGATGGACTGCGTGAAGCTGGCGCGCGATCCGCAGCGCCCGCACCTGAAGGATTTCATCCGGTACGTCTGCGACGACTTCGAGGAGCTGCACGGCGACCGCCTCGTGAACGACGACCGCGGCCTCGTGGGCGGCTTCGGCACGATTGACGGCCGGAGCGTGCTCGTGCTCGGCCACAACAAGGGCGCGACGGTCGAGGAGAACATGGAATCCAACTTCGGCATGGCGAACCCCGACGGCTACCGCAAGGCGATGCGCCTGGCGCGGCTCGCCGAGAAGTTCCATGTGCCGATTGTCACGTTCGTCGATACGCCCGGCGCGTATCCCGGCCGCGAGGCGGAGGAGCGCGGCCAGGCGGAGGCGATCGCGAAGAGCCTGGAGTTCTTCGCGCTCCTGAAGACGCCGGTCGTCGTCGTCATCACGGGCGAAGGCGGCTCCGGCGGCGCGCTCGCGATTGCGGTCGGCGACCGGGTGCTGATGATGGAGAACGCGGTCTATTCGGTCATTTCGCCCGAAGGCTGCGCCGGCATCCTGTGGCGCGACGGCACCAAGGCCCCGGCGGCGGCCGAGGCGCTCAAGATCACGGCGGGCGATCTCCTGAAGCTCGGCGCGATCGACGCGGTTGTCAAGGAGCCGGCGGGCGGCGCGCAGAAGAACCACAAGGCGGCGTGCACGGCGGTCCGGAAGGCGGTCGTCGCGGCGCTGAAGGAGCTCGCGAAGCTGCCGGCCGATGAACTCGTGGAGAAGCGCTACGCCAAGCTCCGCGCGATGGGCAACTTCTACGCCTGAGACGGCCCCACTTGCGCGATGCGGCGAAAATAGTGTATAATATACATCTTTACGGAGAAAAAGCGACAATGAACAGCGAACTTCTGAAGAAGGCACACGAAAAGATCCCGTCGGTTCCCGTGCTGGTGAACCTCATCTCGAAGCGCGAGCGCGAGCTCATCAACGGCGCGAAGCCGCTCGTCAAGCCGGCGTCGCTCGATGACGACAAGTGCGACATCGCGCTCATGGAGGTGGCCGAGGGCAAACTCATCGCCGAAATCGACTTCGACGCCATCGCCAAGGCGGAGGACGCGAAGACGAAGTGGAACGAAAAGAAGGTGAACATCAAGTCGTTGTTCGCCGACTGATCCGGGTGTCCGACAAGCACAAGTTCGATCCCGTCTTCGCCGAGAACCGCAAGGCAAGACACGACTATACCGTGCTCGAGACGATCGAGTGCGGTATCGTCTTGACGGGCACCGAGGTGAAATCGGTGCGGCACGGCGAGGTCTCGCTCGCGGGCGCGTACGCGGCGGTGCTCAAGGGCGAGCTGTGGCTGCTCGGCTGCGACATCGCCGCCTACCGGTTCGGCAACCGCTTCAACCACGAGCCGAAAAGCCAGCGCAAGCTGCTCGTGCACGCGAAGGAGGTCGCGGACCTGCGCCTTCGGACCGAAGCGAAGGGCCTGACGCTCGTGCCGCTCAAGATGTATCTCAAGGGCGGGCGCATCAAGGTGGCGATCGGCGTCTGCCGCGGCAGGCAGCTCCACGACAAGCGCGACGCGCTCAAGCAGAAAGCCTTGAAGCGCGACCTTGAAAGGGTCGGCTGATTTTTGATATAATACACCAACTTTTGAATTCATAAGGAAGAAAGAAGAACAGCTATGTCAATGGCAAAAGGTTTCTCGAATGCGTTCCGCATCCCGGAGCTGCGCAAGAAAATTCTCGTGACGCTCGGCCTCGTCTTCGTGTGCCGTCTCGTCTCGCAGGTCCCGACCCCGGGCGTGGACTGGACGGTCCTCGGCGAGATCATCGCGGACTTCAAGGCGAACGCGCAGGGCGGTCTCCTCGACTGGTTCGAGGTGTTCACGGGCGGCGCGCTCGGCCAGTGCGCCATCGGCTTCCTGTCGATCTGGCCCTACATCTCGGCGCAGATCGTCATCCAGCTGCTCTCGTCGGTGATTCCGTCGCTCGAGAAGATGAAGAAGGAGGGCGAGAACGGCCGCCAGCAGCTCGCGCAGATCACGCGCTATCTCACCATCGTCCTCTGCGTCGTGCAGGCGTGGGGCATCGCGACGGCGCTCTCGCACCCGGCGGCGCTCGGGCTGTCGCTCCCGGCGGGCAAGTCGATCGTGGTCAATCCGGGCCTCGGCTTCAACCTGATGACGGTCATCGGCATGACGACGGCCTCGCTCTTCGTGATGTGGATCGCCGATCAGATCACGACGTTCGGCATCGGCAACGGCGCGTCGCTGATCATCATGATCAACATCACCTCGCGTCTGCCGCGCGCGCTCTTCGCCGCGTACGAACGCTACTTCGGCGTGGCGGGCGATGCGACGACCTCGACCGGCTCCTACACGGAACTGGCGCTTCTCGTCCTCTTCTTCCTGCTCGTCGTGATGGGCACGGTGATGCTCACGCAGGGTGTCCGCAAGGTGGCGATCCACTCCACGCGCCGGTCGGTCGGCGGCGGCGCGACGTACGGCATGCAGCAGACGTTCATGCCGCTGAGGGTCAACTACACGGGCGTCATGCCGATCATCTTCGCGCAGCCGCTCATCCAGATCCCGAGCTCGGTGCTGATGAAGTTCTCCGCGACCGATTCGTCGCTCCACCAGTTCGCGCAGAAGCTGTCCGACACGGGTTCGGTCCTGCACATGGTGATCTACGGCGTGCTGATCCTGTTCTTCACCTTCTTCTGGGTGGCGACGCAGTTCAACGCGATCGACATCTCGGAGAACCTGAAGAAGGGCGGCAGCTACATCCCCGGCATCCGTCCGGGCCGCGCGACGGCCGAGTATCTCGACGACGTCATGACGAAGATCACGCTGATCGGCGGCGCGGGGCTGCTCCTCGTGGCGCTCATCCCGACGATCCTCATGGGCTGGCTCCGGATTCCGTGGGTGATCGCGGCGTTCTTCGGCGGCACGTCGCTCCTCATCATCGTCGGCGTCGCGCTCGATACGCTGCGGATCATGGAAAGCCACCTTCTCGTGCGCAAGTACGAGGGCTTCCTCTCGCATGGTTCGCTGCGCGGCCGCGGCGGCGTCTGAGGCGGCGGACCGCACGGGCGACGTTAAGTCGGACAAACCACACGGCACACGGCCGGAAGGAGGCAACATGGAACTGAAAGGCAGCAAGACCGAGGCGAATCTGTGGCACGCCTTCGCGGGCGAGTCGCAGGCGCGGAACAAGTACGACTACTTCGCATCCGTCGCCAAGAAGGAAGGCTACGAGCAGATCGCGGCCATCCTGCAGGAGACGGCGCTCAACGAGAAGGAGCACGCCAAGATGTGGTTCAAGGAACTGAACGGCATCGGCGACACGAAGGCGAACCTCCTGGCGGCCGCCGCAGGCGAGCACGAGGAGTGGACCGAGATGTACAGGCGCTTTGCCGAGGAGGCGAAGGCGGAAGGGTTCGACCGTTTGGCGTTCCTCTTCACGAAGGTCGCGGAGGTCGAAGCGCACCACGAGGCGCGCTACCGCAAGCTGCTCAAGAACATCGAGACGGGCGAAGTGTGGGTGCGCATCGGGAAGAACCGCTGGCAGTGCCGCAACTGCGGCGCGATCGTCGAGAGCGAGCAGGCGCCGGACAAGTGCCCCGTCTGCGCGCATCCCCGCGCCTACTTCCAGCTGGAAGAGAATAACTTCTAGGATTCTCGACATCTCCCAGTTTGTCAAATAGAAAAGACACTCTGTAGGGAGGAATGGGGCAGACCCGTTTGACGGGATCTGCCCCCGCACTTGACGGGTGGATTACTCCGCGCTCGTGTCGCGCACGAGGGTGAAGTCGCTGATGTTCACCTTCAGATCCTTCAACGGCGTCGCGCGCGTGACGAGGCGCGCCGTCTCGGGCAGCGACAGGTCCTCCTTCAGCATCGCGTTGCGCAGCTT
>JAFUEM010000025.1 GCA_017463935.1 Kiritimatiellia bacterium | reverse complement strand
GTCGCCCCACCGCGACGCGGCACCCGCCCGCCCGGCGGCGGCGCGGATGCGTGAGAGCTTGTTGCGCTTAGGCTTGTGCATAGCGGCGTTGCTCCCTCTTCCACGCGACGGTCTGATATACCTCGGTCTTGACATAATCCGCAAGTGTCTCCCCACACTCCGCGCCGCCATCATGACGGACGCCTGCGGCATATTCCCCATTGGCCCTCTCTCGAGCCTTGATGACCTCTGCGATTATGTCACGCACGTCGCACATGGTCACGTAGTCGTGCCCCCAGCCGTTATTAGCATTGCCCGAGGCAATCGTCACCTCCGGCCAAGCGTCGCGCCAATCGTCGCCACCAATCAACCCGCGCTCGCGGACGCTCCAATCGCTCAAGTCGAGCAAGACGATCCAACGGTCCGCACATTCGCGGCGCACGTCGCTCACGGCTTGCTTAACACCTTTTACCTCAATGTTTTCGATCCTCATTTTCTTTTCTCCGTTTCGGTTTGTGTGTTTTTCGTCTCGCGAGGCCCTATCCTCACGTGACGCCGATATTATACCACATCTTTTGCCATTCGCGCAAGTGGCAATTTGATTTTTTTTGCCTTGCGTTTTTGGCGCGCACCGGATCTGTCAGCGCGCGGCGCGCTAGAACAGCCCGGTGACGCTCTGCTGCGCTGTCCATTGCGCGTAGAGCGTTCCGGCGGCCGCCGTCGAGGACGGCAGCACGCGCGTGCCGCCAGTCGCGGCCGTCCACCATCCGGCGAACGCGTAGCCGGCGCGCGTCGCAGTCGGAAGCGACCCGTAGGCGAATCCCTGAAGGTATGTTTTGCTCGCCTCCGACGGCGTGCCGCCGTTCCCGTTGAACGTCACCGAGACGCCGTTGACGATCCATTGGGCGTGTAGAGTTATGTCGTCGCTCCCGGCAATCGTCGAGGCCGTTACATTCGTTCCGCCCGTCACTTCCGTGTACCAGCCGTTGAAGCCATACCCTGAGCGCGTCGGCGTCGGCAACGTCCCATACGCCGCGCCGGACGTGGCGGTCTTCGACGCAGGGGAGACCGTGCCGCCCGCCGCGTTGAACGAGACGGTGATCGTGACGGCGTTTTGCGACCAATGCGCGTAGAGGATATGGTTGGCCGTCTTCGTCACGGTCGTGGAGGCCGTCACGCGCGTGCCGCCGCTCGCCGCCGTGTACCATCCCGCGAACGTGTACCCCGCGCGCGTTGGCGTCGGCAAAGTGCCATAGGTCGATTGGTAGGTGACGCGAGTAAAGTAGTTGCCGCCAAGTTCGCCGCCTTGCGGATCAAACACGACGAGGTACTCGGCGGGCGTCCATTTGGCGTAGATCATGTGGTAGTCAACACCGCTGACCTGTAATATGCCTGCGCTAGATGCGGTCGCGAACGTGAGGGCGCTCGCCGTCGTCAGGAGGACCGTGGCGTCATCGATGAAAGCGGTGCCCTGCTTTGTTCCGGAGTACGAATACCAACCAGCGAATTTGTAGCCGGCGACATCCGGCGCGGTTATACTCCCACCGTCGCCCGCGCCAACGTTGAAAGATGGCTGACCGCTGCGCACATAGCCGCCAAACCTGCCGGAGTCGTATGTGTCCGCCGTCAAATCCTCAATTGGTGAGATCGTCGTGCTCGACAGCGCGAATGTCGCCTTACGCTGAGAGACGGGGATGAAAATCCACCAAGACGCCATATCAGATCACCTCCATTGATTGCAGCGTTCCGTTCGCGGCGAACGTCAGCTTGACGCCGGGATCCTTTACGAGCGCGCCGCGATTGTAGACGCCAGAGCAGGGGACATTGAAAAGAACCTTGCTCGCCCCGTTGTCTTGTGCGGCGATCACGGCGCACGTCGTGGCCGGATAGGTTGCGCTATGCTCGAAAAAGTTAAAATGCACCCGAAACGTCCGCACGCCGCCGCTCCACGGTGCCATTTTGATGCGCACCCACTCGGACGTATCAACTTCTTTGATGTCCCCAGAATAGTAGATGTGATACGCGCCGCTTACTTGCTCGGCTTGGCTCGTTATGTAGTCGTAGCCGACCTTCATGTCGCTTGCGCCGTCCCAATAGGCGCAGATGTCCAGGTCTTTGCCGTCGCTCCCCCATGCAAACGTCACCGTCGTCCACCCGCCCGACGCGACCTTATAGATCGGGGCGGAGCCTCCGCTCTTGAACGCGACGCGGCCGTCGCCCGCCTTGTAGCAGATCTTGCCGCTGTCCGACATCAGACCGTCTCCTTGACCGCCTGGCCGCCGGTGATGGTCGTCCACGTCGTGTCAGTCGTGCACGCCGTCATGACGCCGTTGACCCACGTCTCGCGGTGGTACTTGACTTGGAATCGCTTGCTAGATGTGTCGTACTGTTGATCGGCGAGAGTATTGCGCGTGCCCGTGTAGCCGCTCGTTGCGCCGCCCGTGTTTGTGGCGGAGATCGTGATGGTCTTCCCGTCCTCGCTCACAGCGAATGTGATGCCGTCGCCCGCGACGAATGTCTTCTGGAGTCCGCACACCCACGCCAGCGACGCGATGGCTGTCCCGACGCCGGACGCATCCGCCTCGACCTCGGCAGCCGTCGCCGTCGGCGAATTGTAGAGGCGCGACAGATTGGCCGCCGCGCGCAGAATAACCATGCCGCCGCTCCCGGATGCGCTGACAACGACATTCTTCCCGTCGCCTTGCGCTTGGAGGGTGAGATTGCCGCCTCGTGTCGCCCCCGTCCTCAGAAATGCGTCGCCAGTCGCGCTGTCTGCTACCAGGTGGACGAGGACTGCGCCTGACGATCCGGGCATCAAGATTGAAATGTATGCGGTTGTGTCGCTGGTCGCAGGCTTCAGACTCAAAGAGTGTCCGTCTAAAAGAGCGTCTCCTAAGCCCGATGCAACGTGCACAACCCGCGTGAAGGTCTTTGCGCCGCCGATGGTCTGCGTATTGATTGTATCGACGACGGTATCTGGCAGTTTGTGCACGTGATCGGCGCGGGCCGCCTCGGTCGATGTTCCAACGTCCGCCGCGTCGGTCGAGAGTACGCACGTCGCCGGCATCGTGGCTGTCGTGAGTAGCGGCACGATCTCCCATACAATGCCGTTTTGACGTTTCACCGGAGCCGTCCCGACGTCCGCGTCCGAATAGCCCCTGACCTGCAGCTTGCCCTCGTCGCCCGTCGGCGTCTCTCCTTCATCCGCGGCTGGCACGTAATCGACTGATTTTCCGTCCGTCCTTGTCCCGCCGCCGCCTTGCGGCAGATTGACGGCTCTGATGACGGGGTGGTCCGGATCTGCGCGGTCGACGACGATGTGGCCGTTGGCTGCGTTTAGATCGGCGTCGCCTTTCAGGTTGTCAACGTAGTCGATTAGCCAGTTCCAGGTCCTTGCAAACCTTACGAGCGCCTTCCCGAGAAGGATCACGCCGTTTCGAAGCCGATAGAGAATGACAGGGCGTGCCATAGTTGTTATGTGTTGGAGTTCAAGAAGTCGAAGGATTCATCTGTGTCGTAATCGCGGGCGTTCTCGCTCGTGAAGAGTGTAGATGGAGTCAGCCCGCCGGATAGCCTGATGCGCTCGTCGTATTCGCTGACGTTGACGACCACCGCCCATGCGCCGCCCTGTTCGGAGACGGCGGCGACATCGGCCATCGGGACGTTTCCGCCGTTCACGTCATGGAAGTCGCCGAAGGTTGCCGAGCCCTCCGTTGTGTCGAACTCGCTCACTTTCACGCTGCGCGTGTAGTGGTCGGCAAGCGCCTGTGCAAGCCTTGCGGCCGCGCCTTCCGTCAGTCCTCGATATCGGTAGCTCTTGCGCGCCGCGCGCGAGTAGAGAAATGCTGTGTCGTATGTTGTCGAGACATTGAGCCGGGTGACCGTCCAGGCTCCGTGGATCCTCCGCACGGCGTAGGTGACAATGAGGGCTGTGTCGACGTCGCGGTTTCTCTCTGTCGCTGTTGTCAGTAGGCTCATAGATTGCTCCCGTCTTTCAAAAACTGAAGGATGTCCGATATCTTTGTGTTGGTGTCGCGAATCAGCTGATCACGGGCGTCGTCGATCTGCTTGATTTCCTGGTCGAACGGGTTGTTCGCTGGATCTTGCGCGTCTCTCCAGCCGCGAAGGTCGTCCAGCCGCTGGGCCTTGCGCGCATCGAAGAATCCGCGCCCGCGCCGCCGATCGCGTTCAAGCCGCGCAATTTCCGCGTCAACCTGCTTGACGCGATTGTCCTGGCGGCTTTTCTCGACGCGCGCGTCGCGCGCCCTGTCGCGTTCGCCGCGCTGCCATTCTCCGAAGGAGACGCCGCGCGCGCGCTGCGCATCCCTCTCCCACTGGACGCGCTTGCGCTGGGCTTCTGACATCTCCTCGTCGAGTTTTTTCAGGTTGTCGTCTTTTTTCTGCTGCGCCAGCTTGATATTCTTCTCGGCCTCTTCACGCCGGGCTTTTTCCTCTGCGGCTTTTCGATTCCTCTGCTCCTCCTCGAAGACGCGCTTCTGTTCCTCGATCAGCGCATCGGCGGCGCGCGCTTCAGCTTCGAGCCGTTCGTCCGCCGCCTTCTTCGCCTCTTCCTCTTTTTTGATCTGCGCGTCGTAAGCGTCCGCAAACGCGGCATCGGCCTCGCGCTGCTGCCGAATGCGCTCGGCCGCCGTGTTGGTTCTCGCCACCTCCAGCGCCGCCGACGCGGATTCGGCCGAAAGTCCTGCCGCCGCGACGCGCCGCGCGGCGGCCTCCGCCGACTTTCTCGCCGTTTCAATGCGCTTGTCGAGTTCTGCGAGGCGATCTTTCATCGCCTGATAGCCTTCATCCCCGCTCATGTAGTCGTCTCTGTTCTCGGCCTGAAGTCGGAATCCGCTTCGATAGGCGCGCGCGTTGTTTTCCCTCCAGGCGCTGTCCGCCGCGTCGGCCATGTCTTTTTCGATTTTGGCGCGATCGGACATGAGACGCTTCAGCGCCGCACTTGTGCGCGCGGCGTTCTCGTTTGCCGCCCTGACCTCTTCCTGCGCGGACGTGAGCCGTGCGGCCGCTGAATCTTCCGCGCCGACCCGCTTCGCGATGTTCGCCCTGTTGGTGATGTCGCCGTTGACGTCCGCCGCGTTCTCGCCGGCCGCAAGGCGCTGCTGCCGTTCGAGTTCGAGCTGCGCCAGAATCAGGCTGTTTGTCTTTTCGATCTCGACGTTCCGCGCCCTGGTCGCCGCCGCAATTGCATCGGACGACTCCTTCGCCAGACGTTCCGTCCGCGAAAATCCCCTGTCGATCGCGGCGAAATATTCCTCGACGCGTTTCTTTTCAAACGCTTCGGCCGCCTCCTTCGCCGCGCTTCGCATCTCGGTGATTTTCTTGATGATCGCGCCGACCGCTCGCGCGCCGATGTCCCAGATGCCGCCCTGCATGATCGACGCGGCCAGCTGCCCGAACGACCCGCCGACCTGCCCCGCGACCTGCGTCAGGGTTCTGAACTCTTTTGTTGTTTTCCTGATTGCGGCATTTGCGACGATGAATCCTTCGCCGGAAAATGTCGATTTCAGCTTGAAGAAAAGCGACTCTTCGTGTTGTGCCATTTTTGTCTTAGCTCCTTGATTCCGTTCGCCGGTTTGTGCTATACTTTAGGCATGAATTCGTTTTGGGAGAGTTTCGTGACCGCGTTCCGCAACGCGCCGAGAACGCCCGCCGAGGCGTGCGAGCGCGCCGGCGAACACGGCATTTTCGCGACGATCATCGGCACGCTGCTGCTCATTGTCTTTCTTCTGTCCCTCCTTGACTAGTCTTTTCCGCGCGAAGGCGCGCGGCGATCTCGTCGACCGTGGCGTCAAATTCGGAAATCCATCGATTCTTGCGATCCCGGAGGAACTGGTCGCGCAATTCCGGCGCGGTCAGCTCGGCGCGCTTCTCGATCGCGCGGTTGTAGATCGCGTGAAGCTGCGCGCGTGTGTGCTTGATCGCGTCCGCGAACGAGATTCCAAGCCCGATCGCTTCGCACCTGTGCACAAGTCCGATCTCAAACGAGAACGCCTCCTCGGCGGCGGTTTCGTCGGCCGTGTCGATCGGTTGATCGTCTGCCTTCTGCGGGCGGGCCGGAAATTCGAGGCTGGTGGAGTCATAACCGTAAAGGCAGAAGTCGACCGCAGTCTCGATCTGGTCGAGGGTGACGTCCATCATCTGATTCTTGATAAACGAATCGATGGCTGCGGAAATGTCGGCGGGCGGTTGTGCGGGCGGCTCGGAGAGTGATAGAACCCATGCGCGCATGACGGCGGTGCCGACGCGTCCGCCGTCGGGCAGGATGGCGCGGCAGTCGGCGATGAAGAGGTGATGTGCGATCGTCGGCTCGCGCAGCCACACGCCGCCAATGCGCGCCGCGCGGCGGAGCGTATAGAGCGGCGTGTCGTCAACGCCGTGATCGATTTTGAGGCCGAGCGCGTTGAGACGGATGATGTCGGCCGGCGTCGGCTGAAGCCCGGCTTTGATAAGTTCGTCGATTGCGTCGAGTGCGTATTGACTGATCATGGTTGCGGGATGGGGTTTTGGTTGAGGGGTAGGCCGCACTGCTTGCGGACATAGGCGAGCATGGACGCGGCGGCTTTCAGCGTCGCTCGAGAGAGCGTGTCGCCGCCGCCGGCGGCCGCCTGGGAATAGCGCAGCTCGTCGAGAAATTCGATGTCGATGGATCCTTCGCCCGCGCCCATCTTCTCGACGCGCAGGCGCGCGGCTTCATAGGCGAGCTGGATCGCGCGCGCCGACAGGCCGCCGCGCCCCGCCGCCTCGGCGGGCGTCTTCAGCCTTCCGGCGTGCGTGGAGAGCTGCGCCTGCGCGATGCCGAGCGTGTATTTCGCCATGCCGCCCTCCTTGCGCTTGATGCGCGCGATGTGGTTGACCGCGTACGCCTCGGCCTGGCCGCGATGCTGGCAGAGGACGTACCAGCACAGCGCGGGCGCGTTGACGTTGCGCTTGAAGCGGTCGTTTGGGTTGGTCGTGTAGATCGCGTAGACGCGGGCGGTCAGCACGCCGCCGACGCTCGCGTTGAATCCCATCGCCGGGCGGATGTGCGAGCGCGGCCCGTAGTGCGAGCCGACGCGCGCGCAGATTTTCCGGCGGCCGGTGAAGCCGCCATAGAGCTCCGTCTCCTTGATCTTGAAGTCGAGCGCATCGACCGATTTCGGGTTCGCGGATTTCGTCGCCGCCTTGAGCGAGCGGAGTACCTGGATTCCGGCCGCGATGCAGCTGTCGGCCGTCGTCACGCCGAGAAACTTCGAGCGCGCGTCGATCGCCTTGCGGAGGGCGTCGAGCGTGCCGGCATCGGTGTCGATGGTGAGAGACGTCTGCATCGCGGCGGAGGGTGTTTAGTCAGAACAGGCACCGTTCTCGCAGCCGTCGGCGTCGGACGGCGCGGCGGGAAGATCGGGCGCGGTTTTCGCGTCGGCCCTGGCGGCGGCGTTGGCCTCGGCGAGATCGCGCGCCGTCTTGCCGGACGGCGCGCGCGCGTTCGCGTCGGCCACCTGCGGCGCGACGGCGATGAACGTCTTGCAGATCGAATCGACGATGTTGCTCGCGGAGGTGACGGCGTTGGTGCCCGTGATCACGATGTCGATCTTGTGCGTCTTCGTGCTGGGCGAGAGGAGCGCCGTGTCCTCGGAATAGTGGATCACCGACGAATCAAGCCCGTCCGGGATCGCGTCGGCGTGGACGGAGCCGACGGCCAGCTGGCCCGTGTCGCTGACGTACATCCCGCGCGCGTCGAAGCTGCGCGCCTTGGTCGTGCCGCAGCCGGTGAGTGCGGCGGCCGCGCAGAGCGCGGCAATCATCATCATCTTTCGCATTTTTTTTACTCCTTGATTTCTTCCTCGATGGCCAGCGCACCGTGCGCCAGCGCAAATTTCTCGTCGTCCGCGCCGTGCGACCGCCAGGCCGCGCCGCCGGCGAGGCGCAGCGCCGCATATTCGATCGACGCGCGCCAGGGCGCGAAGCCGACCACGCACAGAATCGTGCGGTAGATGAGATCGGCCGTTTTCCGGCCGCAGACGTGCGCCGCGTAGAGCCAGTCGTGCGCGAGCGCGGCGGCGATGCGCGGCGCTTCGAGCGGATGGCCGCAGACGCGCCAGAGCGCGCGCGGGATGGACGCGCCGTCGAAAATGAAGTCGGCCTTGACGGTGATGTTGACGATGCGGCCGTCCGGCAGCGTGATGCCGATACGCCAGTCGCGCGTCAGGCGGCACGTCGAGCCCGTGACGCCCTGGTAGTGCGGCATCCGAACGCGGTTGTAATAGACAATATCGCCGATCTTGATGCACCTGCGTTTTGCCATGTCTTCCTCCGTTTCCCTGTTGCCGGGCGCGCTCATTGCGCGACGCCCGATTTGATGTAGTAGCCGAGCGCCGCGCAGAGCGTGCCGACGAGCGTCGTGATGATGCCCATCGCCCAGCGCTCGCGCAGCGAGACGCGCGCGCCCTTGACGCGCGTGCAGTTCGCGCAGAAGGCGGCCTGTTCGTGCTGGACGAATTCGCGCAGATCCTCCTTCGTCCACAACCGGCCGATGATCACCTTCACGCCGTCGGCCAGATCGCGGTTGCTCGGGTCCTCCCCGTCCAGGCGCGCGATCGCGCGCTTTTCAAGCTCTTCTTTTGGATCCATTCGTGTTTTTTCCTGATGTCACATCCCGGTTTCGACGGTGACGGTGACGTTTGAGACGGTGGAGATTTCCGCCAGGCGGCGCGCGCGGGCGGCGCGGAGCGCGGCGGGCAGGCCGTTGACGAGCGTGGCGGCCTTGAGGCGCTTGCGGTTCGCGATCTCCACGGAATCTTCCGGCGTCACGACCGTCCACGGATACTCGTAGCGGAAGCCGTCGGCGAACGTCTCGGCAACGGTGAGGTCGTTTGTGTTGACGTCGTACAGCGTGCGCGGGCCGTGCCACCTGACGCGGCCCGCGAGCGTCTTCATCGCGCGATCATAGTCCGCCTGTGTATAGGCGTTCGTCCAGACGAAGCCCGCGTCGGCGTGATAGTCGAGAATGATCAGCCGGTCGACGATCGGCACGCGGTTCGTGATCGCGCCGTGCCAGGCCACGCGCCCGCCCTCGGTTTTCATCTCGCGCCAGTATTTTCGATTCATGAGGCCGAGCGCGTCGGCCGCGTCCGCCACCGTCCACGCGTTGGCCGTGCCGTCGGCGCGCTCCGTGACGGCGATGACGTCTTCCTCGGCTGCGAAGCAAAGACGCGCGGCCATGATGCACATTCCGGCTGCCAGCAGGCCGCAAGCGGTGCGCCGCGCGAAGAGTTGAGTGTTGAGAGTTGAGAATTGAGAGTTGCGGTGTTTCATTTGGCTGATCCTTTCATTCGAAGACTTGTGTATCGGGTCCGGTGGACTCCAGGTACTCCACCTCGGCGTCCTGCGGCGGGCGAATGTTCGGCGCGAGTTTGACTCCGTTGAAATAGACGCCGGTGCGCGTCATCGCCGCGATGTTCGTCGCGGCCGGATCGTGCGGCATCTGCCAGTTGATCACGGCGACGCCGTTCGTGTGCACGGCCGGGCCGGGTGTCCAGGTCGTGAAGCCGATCCAGCTGTTGGAGATCGCGTTCTCAAACTGGAATTCATACGGCTGCGGCACGGTGCCCAATGTCGCCGCGTAGACGAGCACCATGTCGTCCTCGTTTGTCGATGTGCGAGGCCAGGCGTAAAGCAGGAAGTCGGCCGAGGCCGGCGCGATCTGATACGTGAAGGCGACGTGGACGGTGTTGTTTGAGACGAAGGATCCGTTGTCGTAAATATAGCGCTGTTCGATGTCGGAGAAGGGATAGGAGATTTTGCCGACGCTGCCATCCTCTTTCTGCGCGGAGATCATGCACACGAGCGCCAGCGCGCCGAGCGCGGCTAATGTGCCGCGCCGCCGCGTGAAGCCGCGCCAGACGGACGCGCCCAGCCGCGCCGCCACGATGCAGCCGAGCGCGACGAGGCAGAGGGCGAGGAGAATCAGAAACGGCGAGGCGGGTATCATTGCGCGACAAACTCCAGCTGTGTGCCGCTCACCCGTGGCAGGTAGAGCGTGCCGTTGAACAGGATGCCGCCCGTGATCGAAACGGGCGCGCGGTTGTTGATGTAGGTTGCGCCGCCGGTCACATACGTCGCGCGGACGAAGAGCGTGACTGCAGGCACGGTCGGCGTGACGGTGGCCACATACGCGCCGGACGAGCCGGACCAGGTGACGGTCGCCGGGCACGAGGCGGACGTCTCGGCGTGCCAGGGACCGGCGAGCGACAGCGCGACCTCGACGGTCGGCTGCGAGTCGACCGGGTAGCGGATGACGAGCGACCGATAGGGCGATGATCCGCTCACAGTCACGCCGCCGCTCGGCGCGGGGACCGTTTGCTTATCGCCCTTGACGATCTCCAGCTGCACATTGCCGTCCGCGTCCTCAATGCGGAAGTATCCGTTTGACGAAATGCCGCTCACGGTGTAGGGCTCGTTCGCGGTCAGAACCCAATACGTACCGCTCGCGGTGACGGTGCGCTGATAGCCCATCCCGGCCGCGACGAGGATGTTGGACGAGGATATCTGCGTATAGCCTTCCGGTGCCCAGAGGCCCGTGTGCGAATCGCAGAAGCCCCAGGCGCGATCGGCTTTCTGGTCGAGCTGCGCGAGCACGTTCGTGCGAAAGCAGTTGAAGCCGCACCAGGTCGCCCAGTCGAAGCCCGCGCCCGTGAACGCGTTCCAGCGCGTCATTTCGAGCCACACCGGCAGCCACTCGTTTGAAATGTTGACCTCGACGGACGCCTCCGGCAGATGCACGGAAGAGTTGTAGTTTGTCGAAACGAAGCGCGCGTCCTCGGCGTTGAGGTGCGCGCCGATCGATGCGACCTGCGCGTTGAGCGTCGCGACGGAGCTGCTGGACGCCGCGCCGACCTCGGCCGCCGTGTAGCCCGGCTTCGTCGCCGCCTTTGCCCAGGCTGGCACGGTGGGGTCTGTTTCCGTGTAGCTTTGCAGCGCGGTCATTGCGCGGTTGCTGATCGTCGCATAGTCGGCGGGCGTCGACGCGGCGATTTCGCCGCGCAGCGCGGCGGCCGTCGCGGCGGTGTAGTTCGTGGACGCGCTCGCCGACGCGTTCAGCTCCGCGCGGCGCACGACGCCCTTTTCGGAGCCGTCGAAGAGATAGTCGGTATTGACGCCGCCGCGCTTGACGGCGATGCCGTCATAGAGGTAGCTCGTCAGGTTGTTGTCATTGGCCATCGACCACGCGACCTGGAAGCCGCCGAGCGTCGGACTCGTTCCGGCCGCGAGGATTCGCAGAAATTTGCCGCCGTCGCCCTGCGCGCCGATCCAGTTGATCGCGGCCTTGGCGATCGCTTCCCACGGGATCGCGTTCGTCGGGTACGGCAGCGCATCCTGCTTCGACGCGCACGTGCGCGCGACGTCGGCGACCTGCGTATCGACATAATCAAGGATTTCGCTGTCGTCTGCGCGCAGCGTCGCGGCCGCGAGAAGGGCGAAGACGATCGTGATGATGAGTGTGATGATGCGTGCGATGCGTTTCATGCCGAGACCTCCACAAATGTGCCGTCAACGAGGATGTAGTCGCCCGTGTAGCGCGCAATGAATGAATGGATGCGCACATCTCGCGCGAGCTCCATTTTTGCGTAGTGCTGCACGCCGTCGACGATCTGCGTCTTGAGATACTGGTCGCCGCCTTTCTCGACGTACGCGCGCGACGGGTCGCCGGGCTCCGCGTCCGCGCCGCCCGGCAGAATCTCCAGGTCGCGCTTGTATTCGCCGAGCGTCGCGCCGTCGGCGTCGAGGCAGCGGACGACAAAGCCGCGCCTGATCGTACCGTAGCGTGCGAAGTGCGCGGGCGCGAAGGTGCCGAAGGCGCGGTCGCCGTCCGAAGACAGCGCGAAGGGCGCGGCGAGCGCCGCGCCGTCGGCGTTGGTCGCGACGACCTGGACGGCGGCGAGGGCCAGC
>JAFUEM010000257.1 GCA_017463935.1 Kiritimatiellia bacterium | reverse complement strand
GTTACGGGCTAATCGCCACGGCCCGGGTCGGACGGCCATCCTTCCCGGGCATTCTTTTCGCCTTTCTTTGCGAATCAGCTATCCCAACACCTGTTGAGCAGGAACAGGGGATAGTCTATCATAAGCGAACTAGACAAGGGGGGGGGGGGGCTCTTCCCTGCGTGGCGAAAATATGATATACTATCAAACACACTTGACAAGGTGCAGTCGGGTGAATTGTAGACTGGAGTGATATGGCCAAGTTGAAAAACGAGCCGAAAAAGGCAAACAAGAAAGCAGCCGCAAAGAAGGCGGCGCCCAAGAAAAAGGCGCCCGCGAAGAAAAAGGCCCCGATCGAGACCGATCTCGACGAGCTGGATGACGAGGCCGCCGGCGTGGAGCCGGATGACGAGCTGCTGGACGCCGACACGCCCCCGGACGAGGAGACGGATCTCGAAGACGCCGACGCGCTGGACGCCGACAAGCTCGCCGCCGAGGTCGAGCGCGGCGAAAGCGAGGCGAGCGCGGCCGCCGAGGAGGGCGATATGGGCCTCGCGCCGCTGCCGAGCTTCGACATGGGCGACGACGCCGCGAACGACATCGACATGGTGCTGCCGTCGATGGAGGGTATGTCGATCCTGCGCGAGACGGAGCTCAACGACGTCATCAACGAGGTCAAGCGCCGCAGCGAGGCGAACGGCGGCTACGTCACGTACGAGGAGCTGAACCAGATCCTCCCCCAGAACATCGTCGACGCCATCCAGTCCGACCGCTACCTGAAGATCCTGGAGGCGCTCGGCGTGCAGGTCCTGCGCGAGGAGGACGTGCCGAAGTGGAAGGAGGCGAAGAACCAGAAGTCGACCGACCCGAAGGCGCGTGCGGCGGAGATGATCGAGGATCCCATCCGCATGTACCTGCACCAGATGGGCCAGGTGCAGCTCCTGTCGCGCGACGAGGAGGTGGACATCTGCCAGACGATCGAGACGGCCGAGTCGAAGACGCGCGACATGTTCAACCGCTTCCTCTTCGCGCCGCCGATGTACGCCGGGCTCCTCGACAAGCTCGAAAGCCAGTCCGAGCGCTTCGACCGCATCGTCACCGACAAGTTCGACGAGAAGCGCGACGCGTACATGGAGCTCATTCCCGGCTTCCGCAAGGAGATCAAGGACGTCGAGAAGCGCCTGCGCGACGCGAGCGAGAAGTACCTCGCGACGATCGCGAAGAAGGGCGTCACGCCCGCCGCGCTGCGCGGTGCGGAGAAGACGCTTGCCAACGCGCGTCTGGCGCTCAAGCAGTGCTTCTACGACCTCAGCTTCAAGCAGAAGGTGCTCGAAACGCTCTGCGCCGACGCGGACGAGCGCATCTACCTGCCGTACCGCGCGCTCGTCGCCAAGCAGGCCGCGCTCCTGACGCAGAAGGTGTCGAAGAAGCGCGACAGCGACCTCGCCGCGCTCCGGGAGAAGATGAAGAAGCTGGAAGCCTACTTCGGCATGCCGCCGGAGGAGTTCATGACGACCTTCTCCGAGCTCCGCAAGGTGCTCAAGGCCGGCCAGACGGCGCGCACGAAGATGGTCGAGGCGAACCTCCGCCTCGTCATCTCGATCGTCAAGAAGTACATGAACCGCGGTCTCTCGTTCCTCGACCTCATCCAGGAAGGCAACACCGGCCTCATGAAGGCGGTCGAGAAGTTCGAGTACAAGCGCGGCTACAAGTTCTCGACGTACGCGACGTGGTGGATCCGCCAGGCCGCCACGCGCGCGATCGCCGACCAGGCGCGCACGATCCGCATCCCGGTGCACATGATCGAAACGATCAACCGGCTGATGCGCGTGCAGAAGAAGCTCATCCAGAAGCTCGGGCGCGAGCCGAGCGAGAATGAGCTCGCCGAGGAGATGAACATTCCGCTCGACCAGGTGCGCGCGGTCCGTCGCATGGCCCAGCAGCCCATTTCGCTGCAGTCCAAGGTCGGCGACAACGACGACGCGCACTACGGCGACTTCATCCCCGACTTCTCGAGCGAAAACCCGTTCGAGGTGACGGAAGGCCACCTGCTCAAGGAGCGCCTGCGCGAAATCCTCGAGACGCTGACCGACCGCGAACGTCAGGTCGTCGACTTCCGCTTCGGCCTGACCGACGGCTACTCGCGGACGCTGGAAGAGGTCGGACGCCTCTTCAACGTCACCCGCGAGCGCATTCGCCAGATCGAGGCGAAGGCGCTGCGGAAACTGCGCCATCCGAGCCGCATGAAATCGCTCGGAGACTACCGAAACAGCTGACGGGGCGCAACGCCTCGCGGCACAACACGAAAGGAACACTACACGATGGACTGCACCTCAATCAAGGACCTCTTGACCGGTGAAACAACCCGCTGCGCCGCGCTGACGGTCGCGGCGATCGCGTTCGTACTCGGCGCGCTCGTGACCTGCCTCGTCTGCAAGCTCACGAAATGCCGCGGGACGTGCGCCGCCAAAAACGCCGCCGCCGCGAAGCCCCAGCCGGCGAAGTTCGAGCGCCGCGAGCCGCGCCACGACAAGCCCGAGAAGCGCCATCCCGCCCCGGCAGACGGCTCGATCGAGATCTATGTCGGCAACCTCAGCTACGACCTGACCGACGATCAGCTGCGCAAGGCGTTCGAGGCCTACGGCAAGGTGAACTACGCGCGCATCATCACCAACAAGTTCAACGGCAAGTCGAAGGGCTTCGGCTTCGTCCACATGCCCGACCCCAAGGAGGTCGAGGCGGCACTCGCCGGACTGGACGACAAGGAGCTGATGGGCCGCCGGCTCAAGTGCAACGTCGCCAAGAACGTCGACTGACCGGTGACGGCAGGAAAAGGGGGGCACATGGCAAAAGCACTGATTCCGCTGGTTGAAGGCTTCGAGGACATCGAGGCCGTCACCGTGATCGACGTCCTCCGGCGCGGCGGCGTCGAGGTCGTCACCGCGTCGCTCACGGACGAGCTCGCGGTCCGCAGCTCGCACGGCATCACGATGACCGCCGATGCGGCGTTCGACGTCGCGGCCGAGGAGGACTTCGATGTCGTCGTGCTGCCGGGCGGGCCCGGCACCGACCGCCTCAAGGTCGAGCCGGTCTTCGCGCGTCTGCGGCGCCAGAAGGAAGACGGCAAGCTCCTCGCCGCCATCTGCGCGGCGCCGACGGTGCTCGTCGAGGCGGGCGTGCTCGATCCCGAGCAGCACGTCACGTGCTATCCGTCCTGCATCATGGATCTCGACCGTCCGTGCGCGAGCGCGCCGGTCGTGGAGGACGGCGGCGTCATCACCGGCCAGGCGCCCGGTGCGGCGCTCCTCTTTGCGCTTGTCGTCCTGAAGGCGCTCATGGGCGAGGGCGTGGCCCGCAAGGTCGCGCGCGGCCTCGTGACGGATGTCCTTTAGGCGCGCACTGTTCTTCGCCGCGTGCGCGGTGTTGCCGGCCTTCGCCCAGACGGAGGTCGGCTTCCTTTTTGCCTACGATCCCAACCACCCCGAGGAGCCGGCGACGCGGCGCATTCTGGAGCTCGCGCGCGAAGATCCCGATCTCGTGCCCGTCAAGTGGGGCGGGCTCACACTCCCGGGCGGCGGCGGCCGCGCCACGTTCATGCTCGCGCTCGCGGGCGGCACCGCGCCCGACATCTACAAGGCGTGGTTCCACATCCTGCGCCACGACGTGGAGCAGGGGTTCGTCTATCCGCTGGACGAGTGGGTGGGTGTGGCCGAACGCAGTTCGGTCCTCTCCACTGATGCACATTCGGCCGGTTGCCCTGCTGAAAGTTCAGCCGTCTCCACGAACCTGTGGGACCGGGTGCGGATGTTCGACGGCCATGTGTGGGCGCTGCCGACGCCGGGCATCGCCTACTACGGCATCGTCTACCGCAAGGATCTCGTGCGCGCGGCGGGGCTCGATCCGGAAAATCCACCCGCCACATGGAGCGAATTCCGCGACTGGTGCGTGCGCCTGACCGAGCCGGGCCGCCGCGCGTTCGCCATCGAAAACCGCCCGTGGGGATTCCTGCCGTGGGTGCAGAGCGCGCGCGGCGACGTCATAAGGCGCCGGTCGGGCTTGCGCCGACCTGCTCAAGACGGCGAGGGAGAATGGGAGGCGTGCTTCGATTCGCCGGCGGCGCTCAAGGCGGCCGGATTCCTGCAGGATCTCGTGCGGCGCGGCGTCGTGCGCGGCCTGCCGACGCTGACGGTCGCGGACGACATCGGCGAACTTTTCGTCACGGGCGAGATCGTCGCGGTCTTCGGCGGCGAGGATCTCGTCACGCGACTCACCGAAGTCCTGAACATGCCCGCCGACGACATCGGACTCATGCCGTTTCCGGCGGCGGACGACGGCGGCGTGCGCGTGCTGCAGGCGCACCGCCACTTCTATGCGATGAGCGAATCGGTCGCCCGCCGGCCGAAGGAGGAGCGCGACAAGGTGTGGACGTGCCTGTCGGTCCTGGCCTCGCCGGAGCTGGCGGATGCGGAGGTACGGCGCAACGTCGCTGAAGGGCGCGCGCGCTGGTGCAAACCGTCGGACCTCGTGCGGCTCGGGTTCACCGAGGAGCTCGCGGCCGTTCCGGCGGGCATCCGCCAGATGTACGCGGATCTCGAGCGCGGCGACATCCAGGCGGTGACCGAGCCGTGGGTTGGCTTCTGGCAGGCGGCGAGCGATCTCATCCAGCGGCGTTTTCTGGGCCTTCTCCTCTCCGACGCGGGGCGCGATCTCGACTGCGCCGCCGCGCTCCGGTCGATCACGGAGGATGCGAACCGCGGCCTCATGTTCGATTCGGACAAGACGCGCATCGAACGCGCCCGTCCGTGGGCGCGCGTCATCCTCGGCGCGCTCGTCGCCTGCGTGCTGGCGGCGTGGGGGCTCTGCCGCATGCACGGCCCGCGCG
>JAFUEM010000256.1 GCA_017463935.1 Kiritimatiellia bacterium | reverse complement strand
GTCCGGGCCGACATCGTGGACGTCGCCGACCGCGCGGCGGTCGAGGCGTGGATGGACGCCTGCAACGCATGCGCGCCGCTGGAGCGCGTCTTCTCCAACGCCGGCGTCGGCACCGGCATCGAAGACGAGGCGAACGTGCGCGCGACGTTCGCGATCAACGTGGGCGGCAACCTGAACGTCGTCCTGAAGGCGCTGGCGCTCTTCCGGCGGCCCGACGCGCGGCGCGCGGCGGACGGCGTGCGGCAGATCGTCCTCACCGCCTCGATCGCCGGCTACGGCCCGCTCAAGAGCTGCCCCGCCTACGCCGCGACGAAAAGCTGCCTCAAGACGTGGGGCCTGTCCCTGCGCGGGATGCTCGCGCCGGAAGGCATCCGCGTGTCGGTCGTCTGCCCCGGCTTCGTCCGCTCGCGCATCACCGACCGCAACACGTGCCCGATGCCGTTCTTCATGGAGGCCGACCGCGCCGCGCGGATCATCCTCGCGCGCACGGACCGCAACACGGGGCTGATCGCGTTCCCGTGGCCGATGCGCCTGGCGACGTGGCTGCTCGCGTCGCTGCCCTTCCGGGTGAACGAGTGGATCAACCGCCTCCTGCCCGACAAGATCGCGCCGCGCCGCGACTAGACGACCTCGGCCTCGAAATCGAAGCCGCATACCTTGACGAGCCGCACCATGACGAACGCGCCGACGGCGGGATTGACGCCCGTGTCGAGGAGGTACGTCACGCCGTCCACGTCAGGCGCCTGCGACGCGAGGCGCGCCACGCCGGGCGCGACGACGAGCGCGGGAAACGTCTGGCCGATCATCCGCTTCGCCTTGACGCGCCACAGCGCGGCCGCGTCCGCCATGATCAGCTTCTCGCGCGCCTCGGCCGTCTTCTTCGCGGGGCGACCCGCCATCCGCGCGGCCGCCGTGCCCTGCTCGGGCGAATAGGCGAACGCGCCGAGGTGGTCGAACTGCATCCGCCGGAGGTCCGCGCGCAGCCGGCGGAAGCGCAGATCCGTCTCGCCCGGAAAGCCCGTCATCACCGTCGTGCGCAGCGTGATCCCCGGCACGCACGCGCGCAGCGCCTCGGCCGCGACGAGCGTGGGCGTGACGGCCGCCTTGCGGTTCATCTTCACGAGGATTTCGGGGACGGTGTGCTGGAGCGGCACGTCCACGTACCGGACGGCGTGGCGCGCGGTGTTGAGCCAGTCGATGAATTCCTCCGTGATCTCGCTCGGGTAGGAGTAGAGGACGCGCACCCAGAAGTCGCCGGGCAGGCGGTCGATCTTCCACAGAAGGTCCGTGAGCGACAGGCGCGGCTTCAGGTCGACGCCGTAGAGCATGGGATCCTGCGCGACGATGTTCAGCTCGCGGCAGCCCGACTTGAGGAGCGCGCGCGCCTCGCGGAGGATCGCGCGGACGGGGCGCGAGCGGTATTTGCCGCGGATGGCGGGAATGGCGCAGTAGGCGCAGCGGTGCGCGCATCCTTCGGCGATCTTCAGGTAGGCGAACGCCCTGCCGGTGAAGCGCAGCTCGGGCAGCTTCGGTTCGATCCACGTTTCGGGCACGCCCTGCCAGACGTCGACGCCGGGGAACTTCGCGGCGGCCTTCGGGTAGCGTTTCGGGTAGCAGCCGGCGACGACGACCCTGCCGTAGTTGCCGTTCGCCTTGAGCTGGACGGCGCGGCGGATCTCGGCCTCGGCCTCCTCGCGCGCGGAGGCGATGAAGGCGCACGTGTTGACGATGACGACATCGGCGCGGTCGGGGTCGGGCGACAGCGTGCAGTTCTTGTCCTTCAGCAGGTTCCCCGCCATGACCTGGAGGTCGACGGCGTTTTTGGCGCAACCGAGCGAAACGAGTGCCAGCGTAGTCTTCTTTTTCGTCATTGGAGAATAGTATATCACATTCGCCGCGTCCCGAATCCGCGAAGCGTCCAGACCCGCGCGGCCGCTAGTCCGCGTCATCGAGCGCGCGCAGGAGCGCGTCGGGCGTGACGGCCTGGCCCTTCCGGCGCAGGACGAGGATGCGCGAGATGAGCGCCGACTCGAAATCGGTCAGCCGCACGCCGTTCTTGCGGTC
>JAFUEM010000255.1 GCA_017463935.1 Kiritimatiellia bacterium | reverse complement strand
CGTGAGACAGTTTGGTCCTTATCCTCTGTGGGCGCAGGTGAATTGAGGGGAACATTCCCTAGTACGAGAGGACCGGGAATGACCTACCAATGGTGTTCCGGTTGTCGCGCCAGCGGCAGGCCGGGTAGCTACGTAGGGAACGGATAAGCGCTGAAGGCATCTAAGCGCCAAGCCTCCCCCGAGACAAGTTCACCCACCAGCAATGGTCTCAAGCCAGGTTCTAGACCAGGACCTCGATAGGCCGCAAGTGTAAGCGCAGCGATGCGTTGAGCCGAGCGGTACTAATCAGGCGTGCGGCTTAGCTTATTTTCTACTTCACTTCAATGTGAGACCCGATCTGGTCTCGTGGCGTCGTAATTCTCTTTGGTTTCCATCTGAAACCGGCCTTCTGGCTGGTGGCCATAGAGGGGCTGAAATACCCGTTCCCATTCCGAACACGGCAGTCAAGCGCCCCATCGCCGAGGGTAGTGTGGGACCCGCCCATGCGAGAGTAGGACGCTGCCAGCCTTTTTTCATGCCCTCAGGGCATGGAAAAAGCCCGGCGCCGTCGAGGTTTGCAGGTTTGGCAAGCAGAGGCTCTAGATTTCTAGATTTCTAGATTTCTAGGCCTCTAGGCCTCTAGAATTCTAGGTTTCTAGGTTTCTAGACTTCTAGAATACTAGACTCCTAGACTCCTAGACTTCTAGAAACCTAGCCTAGAAAATTCCCAGTAACTCCCGCGCATTCGCGCTGCAAATGCGCTGGCGTTCGCTGTCGGAAAGCGGCAGGCGCAGAAACGCTTCCAGGACTTCGCCCGGATCCTGCCACGGCGCATCGGAGCCGAAAAGAATTTTCTCCGCGCCGTGATTTCGGATCATGCGCAGAATCTGCGCGTCGTCCATCCAGAAGAATGTGTGCGACAGATCGAGCACCACGTCGCTGCCGACAAGCGTCGCCTCCGCCTCGTCCCACATCCCGAAGCCGCCGAGGTGCGCTGCAACGATCGTCAGTTTCGGAAAGCGCGCCTGAAGACGGGCGATCTCGCGCGGTGTCGAATGGAAGGGTGGCGTGAAGACGCGCTCGCCGCCCGCATGAAGATAGGCGACGAGCCCGAATTCCGCCAGCGCCGCCCACGCATCGTCCATCGCCGGATCGTTGAAGCGGAAAAGCTGATATTCGGGATGGAGCTTGATGCCGGCGAACCCCGCCGCCGCAATCCTTTCAATCTCCGCGCCCTTGTCCGCGACGAGCGGATGAAAGGCGGCGAGCGAGTGGATGCGCGGTGTGCGCGTGCGTTCGGCCGCGTTGACGCCCGCCCAGAAATCGTTCGTGTGCGACACGCTGTCGGGCTTCGTGGCGACGGGGAGATTGAGCGCGGCGGCGATGCCGACGGCTTCATCCTTCGCGCGGCAGCCGTCCACGGTGCCGTCGAACGACGGCGCGTTGCCGAACCGCGCCGCGAGCGACGGCGTCACTTTCGGCGCGAGCGCGTCGGGATAGAGGTGGACGTGCGCATCGATGACCGGAAAGTCGGGATGTGAGAGCGCGTGCATGGAAATAGTATATCATTTTTGCGCGCCGCTGCGCGCGCGTTGCGGGCGGGCGTCGATTTTGATATACTTGAACCATGAAAAAGTCCAACAAGAACCGCGCCGCCGGCGGACTCCTCGCGCTGGTTGTGGCGCTGACGGCCGCCGGTGCCGCGCTCGCCGCACCGAAGGACCGCCCGAACATCATCTTCATCCTCGCCGACGACCTCGGCTACGGCGACGTCGGCTTCAGCTGGGAGCACCAGGCCGCCGCCCGCGCGGCCGCGCGCATCGCCACGCCGAATCTCGACCGCCTCGCGCACGAGGGCGCGGTGCTGACCGACCACTACTGCGCCTCGCCCGTCTGCGCGCCGTCGCGCGCCTCGCTCCTGACGGGCCGCGTCCAGGGCGCGTGCTCGCTCAAGGACAACTGCTTCGACCAGCCCTTCAGGGAAAAGGACACGCTCGGCAGCGTCCTCCACGACGCGGGCTACGCGACGTGGGCCGTCGGCAAGTGGGGCCTCGCCGGCGGCGGCGAATCGGGCGAGCCGGTCACGTCGCATCCGCTCGACCGCGGCTTCGACTACTTCTACGGCTTCCTCGACCACATGGCGGGCCACACGTACTACCACTACGCCGGCCACATCCGCCACGCCTACATGGGCATCACCGAGAACCGCACCGATGCGACGAAAAGCGCGGAAGGCATCTATTCGACCGACCTCTTCATGGCGAAGGCGAAGGCGCTCATCACCGAGCACGCCGCGCGCCGCCCCGACCAGCCGTTCTTCCTCTACCTCGCCGTCAACACGATCCACGGCTCCGGCCAGTCGGACGCGACGCTCGCGTGCAAGTCGACGCTCCACGTCCCCGGACGCCCGTACCCCGCCGACGGCGTCACGTGGCCGCTCGCGCCCGAGCCGCTCGCCGCGCGCAACACGTGGATCAATCCCGCCTACGCCGACCTGCCGCCGCACGCCGCGCGCTACGCGACCGCCGTCACGCGCTTCGACGAGGCGCTCGGCGACCTGCTGCGCCATCT
>JAFUEM010000254.1 GCA_017463935.1 Kiritimatiellia bacterium | reverse complement strand
GGCGGCGCTGAAGGACCTGCTCGCCGAACTGGGCGGCGGGCTGGAGGCGCTCGTGCGCGACCTCGCGCAGCTTGACGCGGCACTGGCCGCCGACGGCGACGCGGCGATCCTGGCGGCGATGGGGGCCGTGCGCACGACGGTCGATGCGCTGGAGAAGAAGGTTGCGGACGGCCGCTGGCCGCTGCCGAAGTATCGCGACATGCTGTTCCTGTACTAGTTGAAAGTTGAGAGTTAAAAGTTGAGAGTTGAGGAACGGAAAGGACGAAGGAGGTGTGCCGAGAGATGCTGGACGCGCTCAAGCACGAATGCGCCGTGGCGCTGGTGGTCCTGAGAAGGCCGCCTGCCGCCGCGGCCGACGTCGGCGGGATCAAGCTGTCGCTCCTTCTGGAGAAGCAGCACAATCGCGGGCAGGATGGCGCGGGCGCGGCGATTCTCAGCGCCCGTCCCGCGCCCGGCGAAGAGCCTTTCTGGATCGCGAAATCCGCCTCGGCGACGCCTCTCGCCGATGTGCTGGGGGCGATTGGGAAGCGAAAGATTCCGCAGAGAGGCGCGGCCGCCGATCGCATTTTTCTCGGACACCTGCGCTACGCCACATTCGGAAAGAATGACGTGGCGTACTGCCATCCGTTCGTCCATGCGGCGAGCGACCTTGCGCACACGCTCCTGCTGGCCGGCAACTTCAACCTGACGAACGCCGCCGAACTGTTCGAGGCGTACCGGCGCGCGGGCGCGTTTCCGACGAGCCGTGCGGACGGCTATCTCATCTGCGAGCTAATCGCGAAGGCGCTGGGAGGGCCGACCTCCGTGTCGGCCGCGGCCGGGACAGAGCCCGGCCCTCCCGTTGCCGACGCCCTTGCAAATGCATTGAAGAACGCCGACGGCGCATGGACGCTTTGCGGCGCGACAGGTGACGGCTGGGCTTTTGCGACGCGCGATCCGCACGGCATCCGCCCGTGCTTCTATTACATCGACGACGCGGTGGTTGCGGTCGCCAGCGAGCGCCCGGCGATCCAGGCGGCGTTCGACCAGCCGCCCGAGGCGGTGAAGGAACTTCCGCCCGGTACGGCGCTGATCGTCTCGCCGGATGGCGAAATTGCCTTTTATCCACTTTCAACTCTCAACTCTCCACTCTCAACTTCCCCCTCCCCACACCTCACTCTCCACTCTCAACTTTCAACTCTCAACTCTTTTCGCTCTTGCGTCTTCGAGCGCATTTACTTCTCGCGCGCGAACGATGCCGACATCCATCGCGAGCGCAAGGCGCTGGGCGCGGCACTTCTGCCGCGGATCCGGACGGCGGCCGGTGCGCCGCTCGCGGATATCTTTTTCAGCTACATCCCCAACTCCGCGCGCATCGCCTTCCACGGGCTGCTGGAGGAGCTGTTCAGGAGACGCGCCGATCCGCTGCCCCGCTTCGGCGAGGTCATCGTCAAGGACGCGAAATTTCGCACGTTCATCGCGGACGCGGCGGCGCGTCGCGAGTTCTACAAGCACATCTACGACGTCACCTACGGCCTCGTGCGGCCGCAAAAAGATACGCTCGTCGTCCTGGACGATTCCATCGTGCGCGGGAATACGATGAAGAATGCGGTCTTGCCGATGCTGGACCGGCTGGGGCCGAAGCGCATCGTCATTGCGTCGTCCGCACCGCCCATCCGCTATCCCGACTGCTACGGCATCGACATGTCCAGCCTGGGCGAGCTCGTCGCGTTCCGTGCGCTCGTCAATCTGCTGGGGAACGACGCGGAGAAAGACCTGACGCGTGCGCTGAATGTGTTCCAGTCTTCTGTGACAGGATCAGCGGGGGACAGGCCCCCTCATCCTCTCAAGGCCAACCCCCTCGCCGCGCTCTATGATCGCTTCACCGACGAGGAGCAGGCGGCCGAAATCGCGCGACTCCTGACGCCGCCCGGAATGAAGGCCGAGGTGAAGGTTGTCTTCCAGACGATTGATGCGCTGCACGCGGCCTGCCCCGGTTCGCGCGGCGATTGGTATTTCACGGGCGACTATCCGACGCCGGGCGGTCCAAAGGTGCTGCGCCAGGCGCTGGCCAACTATCTCGAACGGCGCATCGGCCGGTCGTATTGACGGAGGGAACGATGAAGGACGATTGGACGGACTGGGAGGCGAAGTGGCGTGCGGAACGCGCGCGCGCCGCGTTTCTGGCGCTCGCGGACGGGACGGTCTTCCGCGGCGTGGCGTTCGGGGCGAGAAAGGACGCGCTGGGCGAGGTCGTGTTCAACACCGGGATGAGCGGCTATCAGGAGATTCTCACCGATCCGTCGTATGCCGGCCAGTTCGTCACGCTCACCACGGCCGAGGTCGGCAACTACGGGACAAACTCCCATGACACGGAAAGTAGAGGTCTCTTCCTCTCCGGCCTCGTGATCGGCGACCTGACCGAGCCAAGCAACGGACGCAGCGAGCAGAGCCTCGACGAATATCTCAGAGAAAACGGCATCCCCGGCATCTACGGCGTCGATACGCGCGCGCTGACGATCCACCTCCGCGATCACGGCAATCAGAAAGCGTATTTGAGAGTTGAGAGTGGAGAGTTGAGAGTGGAGAGTGGAACGTTGAGCGAGGAGGCGGCTTGGGCGATCGAACAGGCGCGCGCATGGGAAGGGCTGGACGGGCAGGACTATGCCGCAAAAGTGACGTGCCAGGCGACTTATGGGTTTAGACTTCAGACATCGGACTTCAGACTTAAAATGGGCAAAACAGAAGTCCGAAGTCCAAAGTCCGAAGTCCTTTCCCATGTCGTCTGCTACGACTTTGGCGTGAAGACGAACATTCTCCGTTCGCTGGCGGCGTGGGCGCGCGTGACGGTCGTGTCGGCGACGACAACGGCAGAAGACGTTCTCGCTCTGAATCCGGACGGCATCTTCCTCTCGAACGGCCCCGCCGATCCCGCAGCCGTTACTTACGCGGTAGAGAACATACAGAAGCTGTTGGGAATTAAGAAGCTCACGCGGAGGTGCGGAGACGCAGAGAAAGGAGGCTCTGCGCCTCTGCGCCTCTGCGGGAGAAAAATCCCCATCATGGGAATCTGCCTGGGGCATCAGCTTCTCGCCATCGCCTGCGGCGCGAAGACAGCCCGGTTGAAGTTCGGGCACCACGGATGTAACCACCCCGTGAAGAATCTCGCCACGGGGAAAGTGGAGATCACGAGCCAGAACCATAATTTTGCCGTCGATCCGGCCTCGGTGCCCGACAGTCTCGAAGTGACGCATCTCAGCCTCAACGACAATTCAATCGAGGGCATTCGCCACAAGACGCTGCCGGCGTTTTCGGTGCAGTACCATCCCGAGGCGTGCCCCGGGCCCCACGACAGCGCCTCTCTCTTCGATGAATTCAAGAACGCCGTTCGGAACTTCCAAACCTCCAAACTTCCAAACCTCTAAACTTCCACCCATGAACAAGCAAGTCAAATACGTCTTCATTACGGGCGGTGTCGTGAGCTCGCTCGGCAAGGGCATCACGTCCGCGTCGCTCGCGCTGCTCCTGGAGTCGCGCGGCTACAAGGTGTTCATGCAAAAGCTCGACCCTTACCTGAACGTCGATCCGGGCACCATGTCGCCCTATCAGCACGGCGAAGTGTTCGTCACGGACGATGGCGCGGAGACCGACCTCGACCTCGGCCACTACGAGCGCTTTGCCGGCGTCACCTGCACGAAATCGTCGAACTACACGTCCGGGCGGATCTATTCCGCAGTGCTTGCGCGCGAGCGGGCCGGCGGCTATCTGGGCGGCACGGTGCAGGTCGTGCCGCACGTGACGGACGAGATCAAGGCGGCGATCCGCGCGGCGGGCATGGGAGGGCCGACCTCCGTGTCGGCCACGGTCGGGACAGAGTCCGACCCTCCCGATATCGTCCTCTGCGAAATCGGCGGCGTGTCGGGCGACATCGAAAGCCTGCCGTTCCTGGAGGCGGTGCGGCAGTTCCGGTTCGAGGAGGGCGCCGACAACACGTGTTTCGTGCACCTGACGCTCGTGCCGTACCTCCGGGCGGCGGGCGAGCTGAAGACGAAGCCGAGCCAGCATTCCGTCGGGCAGCTGCGCAACATCGGCATCATCCCCGACATCCTCGTCTGCCGCACGGAGAGGGCGATTCCCGAGGAGCACCGGCGCAAGCTGGCGCTGTTCTGCAATGTGCGCCCGGAGCGCGTGATCGAGGAAAAGGACGTGACGGATTCGGTCTACGCGGTGCCGCGCGAACTGCGCCTGCAGCGGCTGGACGAGGAAGTCCTCCGTCAGCTGCACCTCGACGTCCGGCCGATCACGCATACGGTCTGGGATACGCTCGTGCGGAAGGCGACGAAGCCGAAGCGGAGCTGCCGCATCGCCCTCGTCGGAAAGTACATTGCGATTCGCGATGCCTACAAGTCGATTCACGAGGCGCTCCAGCATGCCGGCATGGCGCACGACTGCAAGGTGGAGATCGTGCCGATCGAGGCGGAAGAGATTTTAACGCAGAGGCGCAGAGGCGCAGAGGGTTTAAGGGACATTGACGGCATCATCGTTCCCGGCGGGTTTGGCGCGCGCGGCGTGGAAGGGAAGATCGCGGCGATCCGGTTTGCGCGTGAACGCAAGATTCCTTTCCTCGGAATCTGCCTCGGGATGCAGTGTACGGTCATCGAATACGCGCGGGACGTCCTCGGCTGGACGGACGCCAACTCCACGGAGTTCGACGAGAACACCACACACCCGGTAATCGACCTTATGGAAGAGCAGCGCGGCGTCACGCAGAAGGGCGGCACCATGCGCCTGGGCGCCTATCCGTGCATCTTGAAGAAAGGGACCCTCGCCGCGAAGCTGTATGGCGCGACGCAGATCTCCGAGCGGCACCGCCACCGCTACGAATTCGCCTTGGGCACGCCGCTGCAGCGCGAGCTGGAGGCGGCCGGCTTGAAGGTGTCGGGCGTCTCGCCCGACGGCAAGCTCGTAGAGATCGTGGAGCTCCCGCAGACGAAGCATCCGTACTTCATCGCGGGCCAGTTCCATCCGGAATTCAAGTCGCGCCCGACCGCGCCGCATCCGCTCTTCAAGGGCCTTGTCAAGGCCGCGCTCAATTTTCACACACAACGCGAAAGAAAGGAAAAATGAAACTCATCATCGCCTACATCCAGCCCGAGCGGCTGAACGCCGTCAAGCAGGCGCTGTGCGCCCGCGAGATCTACAAGATGTCCGTCACGAACGCGCTCGGCTGCGGTCAGCAGGGCGGCTACCTCCACCTGTACCGCGGCGCGACCGAGGAGGTGACGCTCCACAAGAAACTGCGTCTCGCCATCGGCGTGAACGACGATTACGTGGAGAAGACCATCGAAGCCATCGTCGAAGGCGCGCGCACCGGCGCGATCGGCGACGGCAAGATTTTCGTCCTGCCGATGGAGGAGTGCGTGCGCATCCGGACCGGCGAACGCGGCCCGAGCGCGATTGGATAACGGACTTCAGACTCCGGACTTCCCGTTCTGAAGTCTGCAATCAAGCAAATGGAGAAAGCAACATGGAACCTGAAATAACTTCAACCGCAGTCCAGGCCAATCTGAACGTCGTCTGGACGCTCATCGCCGGCATTCTCGTCTTTACGATGCAGGCGGGCTTCGCGCTCGTCGAGACGGGCTTCACGCGCGCCAAGAACGCGGCGAACATCATGATGAAGAACCTGATGGACTTCGCGGCGGGCTCGCTCGGATTCTACATTCTCGGCGCGGCGCTCATGTTCGGCGCGACGAAGGCGGCGGGCTGGCTCGGCTGGGGCGGCCTCGGCATGCCGTCGCTCGCGACGGGCGAAGGCGTCTGGGACTGGACGTTCCTCTTCTTCCAGACGATGTTCGCCGCGACCGCCGCGACGATCGTCTCCGGCGCGGTCGCCGAGCGTATCGAGTTCAAGAGCTACCTCATCTACTCGGTGCTCATCTCGGCGCTCGTCTATCCCGTGAGCGGACACTGGATGTGGGGTTCGCTTGCGGGCGAAGCGTCGCAGGGCTGGATCGAGGCGCTCGGCTTCCACGACTTCGCGGGCTCGACCGTCGTCCATTCCGTCGGCGGCTGGATCGCGCTCGCGGGGGCAATCGCGCTGGGCCCTCGCATCGGCAAGTATCGTCCCGACGGCCGGGCGAATCCGATTCCCGGCCACTCGCTCGTTCTCGGCACGCTCGGCGTCTTCCTCCTCTGGATCGGCTGGTTCGGTTTCAACCCCGGCAGCTACACGGCGGGCATCGGCTCCGTCGGGCGCGTCGCGATGACGACGAACCTCGCCGCCTGCGCGGGCACCGTCGCCGCGCTCGTGACAGCCTGGATCATCATGGGCAAGCCGGATCTCACGATGGCGCTCAACGGCTCGCTCGCGGGGCTTGTCGCGATCACCGCGCCGTGCGACCTTGTGACGGCAAACGCGGCGATCGTCATCGGTCTCGTCGCCGGCGTGCTGGTCGTCCTCTCCGTGTTTGCGCTCGACCGTCTGCACATCGACGACCCGGTTGGCGCGGTGTCGGTCCACTGCGTGAACGGCGTCTGGGGCACGCTGGCCGTCGGACTCTTCGCCGCGCCGACCGCGTGCGGCTACGGCAACGAACTCGTCGGCCTCTTTTACGGCGGCGGCGTGAAGTTTCTCGGCATCCAGCTCTGCGGCGCGGGCGTTACCGCCGTCTGGGCATTCGGCACGGGCCTCGCGATCTTCTTCACGCTGAAGAAGCTCGGCATCCTGCGCGTTAGCGCAACGACCGAACTGAAGGGTCTCGACATCACCGAACACGGACAGGACGCCTACGCCTCCTTCCAGTTCTTCTCGAACATCTAACGCAGCAAAAGGAATCAGCACATGTGCGGAATCGTTGGATTCTCATCGAAGACGACGTCGGCCGTCGGGCCGCTTGTGAACGGCCTGAGCCGTCTTGAATATCGCGGATACGATTCGGCCGGCGTCGCGCTGGCGTCGGCGGAGGGCCTGCGGATCTACAAGCAGACGGGCAAGGTCGCGAAGCTGGCGCAGCTCTTGGAGCGCGCGCTGCCTGAACGGGAGCGGGCGAAGTACACGCTCGGCATCGCGCATACGCGCTGGGCGACGCACGGGCTGCCGACGGTCGCGAACGCCCATCCGCATGTCGCGGACGGCGGGCGGCTGGCGCTCGTTCACAACGGGATCATCGAAAACTACGCGGCGCTGCGCGCCGGGCTGGAGAAGCGCGGCGTGAGATTTCTTTCGCAGACCGACACGGAGGTCCTGGCGCATCTCGTCGCGGCGTTCGACAAAGGCGATTTCCTCGCTGCGGTCTGCGACGCCCTGAAGCGCGTCGAGGGGACCTACGGCCTTGCGGCGATTTCGGCGCGGCATCCGGGGGAAATGGTCGTGGCGCGCAAGGGAAGCCCGCTTGTGATCGGCATCGGCGAGAAGGATGTCGTGGTGGCGAGCGATGTTTCGGCCATCGTCGCCTATACGCGACAAGTCATCTATCTCAAGGATGGCGATGTCGCGATGATAACGCCTGATGGCGTAGACATACACTCCCTCGACAACGCACCCGTCGCGCGCGAAGTGCAGGAGGTCGATTGGGATCTCGGCGCCATCGAGAAGGGCGGCTACGAACACTTCATGATCAAGGAGATCTTCGAGCAGCCGGAGGCGCTTGCCAACACCCTGCGCGGGCGACTGGACGCGGCGAACGGGACCGCGCTCCTGTCCGGGCTCAACCTGTCGCCGCGCGAACTCGCCGCCGTGCGCCGCCTTGTCATCGTCGGCTGCGGCACGTCGCTGCACGCCGGGATGGTCGGCAAGTATCTGTTCGAGAGTCTGGCGGACATCCCGGTGTCGCCCGAACAGGCGGCGGAATTCCGTTATTCAAACCCGATCGTCGGGCCCGACGACTGGGTGATCGCGCTGTCGCAGTCCGGCGAGACGGCGGACACGCTCGCGGCCGTGCGCGAATCGATCCGCAAGGGCGCGCTCGTCTCCGGCCTGTGCAACGTCGTCGGCTCCACGATCGCGCGCGAGGCCGGGCGCGGCGTGTATCTTCACGCGGGGCCGGAGATATCGGTCGCCTCCACCAAGGCGTTCACGGCGCAGGTGACGGCGCTTCTGATGACGGCCTTGAAGCTGGGCCGCACGCGGCGCCTTTCGCGCGAGGCGGGCGACAGGCTCGTGAGCGAAATATCGCGCATCCCCGATTTGGTCGGAAAGGTCCTTGAGCAGAATGACGCCATCGCCGCCGTCGCGCAGAAATACGCGCAGGCGAACGATCTGTTCTTCATCGGGCGGGGCATCCTCTATCCGGCGGCCCTGGAGGGCGCGTTGAAGATCAAGGAGGTCGCCTATGTCCACGCCGAAGGCTATCAGGCGGCAGAACTGAAGCACGGTCCGATTGCGCTTTTGTCGGAGAAGACGCCGGTCGTCGCGCTGCTCGCGAATATCCCCGGCAAGGAGAAGACGCTCGGCAATGTGCAGGAGTGCCGCGCGCGCAACGCGCCGGTCCTCGGCATTGTCACGGCGGGCGACGCGTCGGCGAAGGCGGTGCTTTCGGATGTGATCGAAGTGCCGGCGACAGGCGTGGAACTCTCGCCGATCGTCTCGGTTGTCGCGTTGCAGCTTTTCGCCTATCACGTCGCGCGGCTGCGCGGCTGCGAAATCGACCAGCCGCGCAATCTGGCGAAGTCGGTGACCGTCGAATGATCAGCAAGGACGAAGCCATGGACCAGCAAGGCCAATGCGAGCACCATCAGGGGCTCTACAGGAGCGACTACGAACACGATGCGTGCGGCGTCGGGATGGTGGCGAACCTCTCGGGCGCGGCGAGCCACGACATCGTCGAGAAGGGGCTGACGATCCTGAAGCGCCTCATGCACCGCGGCGCGACGGGCAACGACCCCGAGACCGGCGACGGCGCGGGGCTCCTTCTGAAGATTCCGCACGGGTTCTTCCGGAAGGTTCTGGCCGGCACGACTTCGGACGACAGACTTCGGACATCCACACCGGAAGTCGGAAGTCAGAAGTCGGAAGTCAAATGCAGTTCCGGCGAGTTCGGCGTGGCGATGATCTTCGGCGGCGAAGGCGAAGAGACGAAGATCGAGGCGGCGGTGACGGGCGAGGGCTGCGCGGTGCTCGCCTGGCGCGACGTGCCGGTCAACCCCGAGGCGATCGGCCGCGACGCGCGCGCCGTGATGCCGCGGATCCGGCAGCTGTTCATCAGGACTTCAGCCGTCGGACGACAGACTTCGGAAGTCTTAAGTCCGAAGTCCGATGTCCTCTCCTTCGAGCGCCGCCTTTACGTCATCCGCCGTCAGATCGAGAAGACGACGCAATCGACCTACGTCTGCTCCTGCTCGTCGCGGACGATCGTCTACAAGGGACTTCTCCTCGCCACGCAGATCGAATCGTTCTATCCCGACCTCTCCGACCCGGATTTCGTTTCGCCGTTCGCCATCGTCCATCAGCGCTATTCGACGAACACCTTTCCGTCGTGGGAGCTGGCGCATCCGTTCCGCGCCCTCGCGCACAACGGCGAGATCAACGCGATCAAGGGGAATCTCACCGCGCTTGCCGCGCGCGAGGCGTCGCTGACGTCGCCGGTCTTGGGCGATGACCTGAAAAAGGTGCTGCCGATCGTCCACGGCGGCCAGTCCGATTCCGCCTCGCTCGACAACATCTTCGAGCTGCTTGTCGCCGCCGGACGCGACGCGCCGCATGCGATGATGATGCTCATTCCGCAGGCGTGGGGCGCGAAGTATCACATGGGGCGCGACGTGCGTGCGTTCTACGAATATCATTCCGCGCTGATGGCGCCGTGGGACGGCCCGGCCGCCGTCGCGTTCACGGACGGGACCGGGCTCGGCGCGGCGCTCGACCGCAATGGACTCAGGCCCGCGCGCTGGACGCTCGCGAAAGACGGTCTTTTCGTGCTCGCTTCCGAAACGGGCGTGCTCGACATCCCGTCCGAAAGCGTTGCGCGCCACGGACGGCTCCCTCCGGGATCGATCCTGTGGCTCGACCTCGAGAATCACCGCCTGCGGGAGGACACCGAACTCAAGACCTTCTATGCGCGGCGGCGGCCGTACCGCCGCTGGGTGAAGGAGAACCACATTCCCGTCACCGGCCTCTTCACCGAGATCGTGCCGTCCAGTCCTGATGGTCAGACTGCGTCCGACCAAAAACGCTTCGGCTGGACGCGCGAGGACATCGAGATGATCATCCGTCCGATGGCGGAGACGGGGCAGGAGCCTGTTGGGGCGATGGGCAACGACGCGGCACTGGCCGCGCTGTCGCGTCGGCCGCGTACGCTTTTCGACTTCTTCCATCAGCTCTTCGCGCAGGTGACGAATCCGCCGATCGATCCGATTCGCGAGGAGCTCGTCATGTCGATCATGACGTATATCGGCAACGAAGGGAACATCCTTGCGGAGACGCCGGGACACGCGCGTCTCGTCAAGATGACGCGGCCCGTGCTGACGGATGACGAGCTGGCGCGCCTCCGGCACATTCCCGATTTTCCGGCGAAGACGCTTGGTCTCTTTTTCGACGGCGGCCTGAAAGCGGCACTCGATGCGCTCGCCGCCGACGCGCGTGCGGCCGTCGCAAACGGCGCAAAGATCCTCGTGTTGAGCGATTGCTCTGCGCATTCTGCGTCTCTGCGTCTCTGCGTTCAAAAACGAATCCCCAGTCTCCTCGCCGTGGCCGCGGTGAACAGGGTGCTGTGCGGCGCGGGCGTGCGGCCGTCCGTCGGCCTCATCGTCGAAACGGGCGAAGTGCGCGAAGTCCACCACTTCGCCGTCCTGCTCGGTTTCGGCGCGACGGCGATCAATCCGTACCTCGCCCTCGCAACCGTTGCCGACATCGGCGCGGGCGACGCCGTCACGGCCACCGCGAACTACGTGTCGGCGGTCTGCAAGGGGCTGATGAAGATCATGTCCAAGATGGGCATCTCGACGTTGCGCTCCTACCGGTCGGCGCGCATCTTCGAGGCCGTGGGCCTCGGGCCGCAGATCGTCGCGGACTACTTCACCGGCGTCACCTCGCCCGTCGGCGGTTTGGAACTGGAAGACCTGGAGAAAATATTTAACGCAGAGTCGCAGAGCCGCAGAGAGGTCTGTGGCGGCGAATCGTCCTCTGCGCCTCTGCGTCTCTGCGTTGAAAAAACACTGCCGCCCGGCGGCGAGTACCGTGCACGCAAAGGCGGCGAGGAGCATCTCTGGTCTCCGACGCGGCTCGTCGATTTCCGAGAGTCGGTTCGGCACGACGACTACGCGCGCTTCCACCGTTACACCGACGACATCGACTCCAATAGCCGCGTGACTCTGCGCTCGCAGCTGGAGTTTGTGGGCGTGAGACATGAGACGGCAGACGAGGCAACACGTCTCGTGCCTCACGTCTCATGTCCAGAAAATTCTCTCGCCACTATCGAGCCCGTCGATTCGATCCTGAAGCATTTTGTCGGCGGGGCGATGTCGCTCGGGTCGCTTTCCCCGGAGGCGCACGAGACGATCGCGCGCGCGCTGAACGGCCTCGGCACGATGTCCAACTCCGGCGAGGGCGGCGAGAGCCCCGCGCGCTTCGGCACGGACACGAACAGCGCGATCAAGCAGATCGCGTCGGGACGCTTCGGCGTGACGATCGAGTACCTCCGCTCGGCGAAGGATCTCCAGATCAAGCTCGCGCAGGGTGCAAAGCCGGGCGAGGGCGGACAGCTCCCCGGCCACAAGGTGAACGCGCTTGTCGCCCGCCTCCGGCACGCGAAGCCCGGCACGACGCTCATCTCGCCTCCGCCGCACCATGACATCTATTCCATCGAGGATCTGGCGCAGCTCATCTACGATCTCAAGTGCGCCAATCCCGCCGCGCGCATTTCCGTGAAGCTCGTGTCGGAAGCGGGCGTCGGCACGATCGCGGCGGGCGTCGCGAAGGCGCACGCCGATGTCATCGTCATCTCCGGCTTCGACGGCGGCACGGGCGCCGCGCCGCTCACGTCGATGAAGCACGCGGGTCTGCCGTGGGAGGTCGGTCTCGCCGAAGCGCACCAGACGCTCGTCAAGAACAACCTCCGCGACCGCGTGAAGCTCCAGGTGGACGGCCAGCTCGCGACGGGGCGCGACATCGTGATCGCCGCGCTGCTCGGTGCGGACGAATTCGCGTTTGGAACTTCGATGCTTGTTGCCCTCGGCTGCGTCCACTGCCGAAACTGCAACCTCAACCGCTGTCCGGTCGGCATTGCCACGCAGAACGAGCGCCTTCGGGCGAAGTTTGCCGGCCAGCCGGAACATCTCCAGGCGTACTTCAGGTTTCTGGCCGAAGAGGTGCGCGAACACCTTGCCGCGCTGGGGCTCGCGTCGCTCGCCGAAGCGCGCGGCCGCACGGATCTCCTGAAGGCGAAAGAAGGGGCGTACTTTGACTTCGGAGACATGCTGGCGACTTCAGACGCCGGACTTCAGACTTCAGTTGTCGAAAGTCCGAAGTCCGAGGTCTCGTGGCTTAACAACTATGACTTCCGCGAGCTGATTCCCGCCGCCGAGAAGGGCGAAACGCGCCTCGCGCGCACGCTCTCCAACCGCGACCGTTCCGTCGGCGCCGCGCTCTCCGGCTGGCTCGTCGCCACTCGCTCGCAAAGCCCTGATGGTCGAACTGCCAGCCCTGATGGTCGAACTGCCAGCCCTGATGGTCGAACTGCGTTCGACCTATCCATAGCCTTCACCGGTGTCGCCGGGCAGTCGTTCGGGGCGTTCCTGGCGCGGGGCGTCACGTTCAACCTGCGCGGCGCGGCCAACGATTACGTCGGCAAGAGCCTTTCCGGCGGCATCATTACAATTTCTCCACGTTGCAAAGATTCGGCCCCGTCTGGCAAATGCTCTGCGCCTCTGCGTCTCTGCGTTAAAAATTCTGAAGCCTTTCGTCCCGAGGACAACGTCATCGCCGGCAACGTGATCGCCTACGGCGCGACGGCGGGCGCGATCTTCATCAACGGACAGGCGGGCGAGCGTTTCGCCATCCGCAACTCCGGCGCGACGCTCGTCGCGGAAGGCATCGGCGACCACGGCTGCGAATACATGACCGGCGGTACGGTCGTCGTGCTGGGCCCGACGGGCGTCAACTTCGGTGCGGGCATGACCGGTGGCGTCGCCTACGTGCTGGACGGGACGGGCGACTTCGACCTGAAGTGCAACCTCGATTCCATTGACCTTGCATCTGTCGCGGCCGGCTCCGAGGACGAGCGCGAGCTGGTCGCGCTTCTCCGGGAACACGCCGCGCGCACGGCCTCGCCGCAGGCGAAGCGCATCCTGGCCGATTGGTCGCGCTTCCGTCCGCAATTCGTCAAGGTCGTGCCGGTCGGCGGCTGAAAAGGAGCGTACCATGAAACGGACAGACTTGCGAAAGATCCTGATCGTCGGCGCGGGGCCGATCGTCATCGGCCAGGGCTGCGAATTCGACTATTCGGGCGTGCAGGCGGTCAAGGCGCTGAAGGCGCTCGGTTATGAAATTGTGCTCGTCAACTCCAACCCGGCGACGGTGATGACCGATCCCGACCGCGCCGACCGGACGTACATCGAGCCGCTGACGGCCGACTACCTCCATGAGATCATCCGCCGCGAGCGGCCCGACGCGCTCCTGCCGACGCTCGGCGGACAGACCGCCCTCAACCTGGCGATGGAGCTGGAGAAGTCCGGCGTGCTGAAACGCTACCGCGTGGAGCTGATCGGCGCCGACGCGGCGGCCATCGCGCGCGCCGAGGACCGGAATCTCTTCAAGGATGCGATGCGCGAACTGGGTCTGGACGTGCCGCGCTCCGGCAGCGCCCATTCGCTCGCCGAGGCGGAGGCGATCGCGCGGACGATCGGCTCGTGGCCGCTCATCGTGCGCCCCGGTTTCACGCTCGGCGGCACGGGCGGCGGCATTGCGCACGACGCGGCGGCGTTCGCCCGGATCGTCACGCGCGGACTGGAGGCGTCGCTCAACCGCGAGGTGCTGGTCGAGGAGTCGCTGATCGGCTGGAAGGAATACGAGATGGAGGTGATGCGCGACAGGGCGGGCAATGCCGTCATCGTCTGCTC
>JAFUEM010000253.1 GCA_017463935.1 Kiritimatiellia bacterium | reverse complement strand
GGCGGCGGGCGCGGCGTTCGAGGTCGTGCGCGCGGCGCTGCCGCCGAACGCCGGGGGCACCGTCCGGGGGCCGATCGTCCTGGCGACGGTCAGGGGCGACATCCACGACATCGGCAAGAACATCTGCCGCGCGCTCCTAGAGAACTACGGCTTCAAGGTGATCGATCTCGGGCGCGACGTCCCGGCGGAGAGGATCGTCGCGACCGCCCGCCGCGAACGGGCGCGGCTCGTGGGCCTCTCCGCGCTCATGACGACGACGGTCGGCGCGATGGAGGAGACCGTCCGGCTCGTCCATCGCGAACTGCCGGGCTGTCTCGTGACGGTCGGGGGCGCGGTGCTGACGGCGGACTACGCCGCGAAGATCGGCGCCGACCACTACGCAAAGGACGCGATGGGGCTCGTCCGCTACGCCGAGACGCTGTTCGCCGCAGCTCAGTGACCTTCGGCGAGGCGCTCCGCAAGGCGCTCGGGAAGACCCGCCGCGCGGATGCGCGCCTGGGCCGCCGCGATGTCGTAGGGGAGGCGGCGGAACGTCACCGTCTTCGCCACGCTGTCGTAGATGACGTACGTCGCGCGCGGGTCGCCGTCGCGCGGCTGGCCGACGGAGCCGACGCTGATGAAGTACTTGCGCCCCATCTGGAGCTTGAAGTCCTGCGGGTCGATGCGGAAGACGCCCTGCATCGACTTCTCGTAGATCATCGGGCAGTGCGTGTGGCCGTGGAAGCTCAGCGGCGTCTTCTGCGCCGTGAAGTTCGCGTCCGCCTGCAGGTTGTCGAAGACGTAGCCGAAGAGCGCCGGGCGGTCGTTCGTCGCATGGACGAGCGTGACGCCCTTCGCGGTGCGCGTGAACGGCAGCGCGCGCAGCCAGTCGAGGTCCTCCTCCGACAGCTGCTCGCGCGTCCAGCGCACGACGGCCGCCGCGTTCGGGTTGAAGTCGTTCAGGTTCAGCTTCTCGCACCCGACGTAGTAGTCGTGGTTGCCCATCATCACCGGGCAGCCGATGTCGCGGATGATTTCGATGCACTCGTGCGGGCAGGCGTTGTAGCCCACCACGTCGCCGGTGCAGAGGAACTCCTCCACGCCCTGTTCGCGGCAGTCGGCCAGCACGACGTTCAGCGCGTCGAGATTGGCGTGGATGTCGCCCAATATCGCAATCTTGGCCATGTTACTTCAGGAGCGCTCCCGCGAGTTGAAGATCCTCGACCGTCGTGATCTTCAGGTTGGGCGCGAGGCTTTCGAAGATCTGGATCTTCGCCTCGGGATCGGTCAGCTCCACCGCCTGGCAGTCGTCCGTCACCTCGCGCTTGCCGAGGTTTTTGTAGGCGTTGCGGATCGTCTTCATCTGGAACGCCTGCGGCGTCTGGACCGCCCACAGCTTCGCGCGATCCTCGCTGCCCGCCACGGTCACGCCCTTCTCGACGCGCTTGACCGAATCGGTCATCCGCCGCCCGACCGTCACCGCCGGCAGCCGCCGCACGAGCTTGACGACCTCGGAGATCACGTCCGACGTCACGCACGGGCGCGCACCGTCATGGATGACGACGTAGCGCGTGTCGGCGTCGCACGCCTTCAGGCCCGCCTCCACCGACTCCTGGCGCTTGTTGCCGCCCGGGACGATCGACTGGAGCTTGGAGATGCCGAACATCCGGCAGACGGCCTTCGCCGCCACCTGCTGGTCCTTGCGCACCACAAGGACGATGCGGTCGATGTCGGGGCAGCGCTCGAACGCGAGGAGCGACCACGCCACCACCGGCTTGTTGATGAGCGAAAGAAACGCCTTGTCCGTTCCCGACCCCATGCGTTCGGATTTACCCGCCGCCAAAATGATTGCAGTTGTCATGCCACATTCCTCCCACAGCATTTCTTGTATTTCTTGCCCGAGCCGCACGGACACGGATCGTTGCGGCCGACGACATCGTGACGGGGCGTCGGCTGCGCC
>JAFUEM010000024.1 GCA_017463935.1 Kiritimatiellia bacterium | reverse complement strand
GTGACGTTGCCGCCGCCCGCGACGACGAGCCGCCGGCCCATTCGCCGGCACGCGGCCTCCGCGAGGTCCAGCCGCTTGTAGGCGACAGGTGCGCCGACAAAGAGGTAGTAGTCGCCCTTCTCCGCCGCCGGCGCGGCCGAGAAGAACGCCACGTCCACCGGCGGATGCACGACAGCGGAGTCCCGTCCGTAGATGCGTTTGATACGCTCCGCGACAAACGCGCTGTTGGCGACGAACGCGTCGACCGACTCGGCGCTTTTCAGGTCTTCGCGGCGAAGGTATGCCGTGAATAACTTCATTGCGAGCTTGCCGCACGGCCTTGCCGAGCGATAGTAGTCGTCGTGCATGTCCCAAAGATAGCGCATGGGAGTATGGCAGTAGCAGATGTGCCGCGCGCCTGCCGGCTTGCGGATGCCCTTGATCGGGCCCGACTCGCTGGAAATGACGAGATCGTAGCCGTCCAGCTTGAGCGCGCGCGACGCGCGCGGCAGGAGCGGCAGGTACGCCTGCGGATGTCGCCGTCCGAACGGCAGGCGCGCGATGAAGCTTTCCGTCACGCGGTGCCCGGCGAAGAGCCCCGCCAGCCGCTCCGGGCGGTATGCGTGGGTGAAGATGTCGGCGTCGGGAAACATTCCGGCCAAAGCCGCGAGCACCTTCTCGCCGCCGCGAACATTCGTCAGCCAGTAATGGAGCAGCGCCGTCTTCATCGCGCTCCCTCCTCCTGCACCATCAGCCGGGCGAGGGCCGCCGCATCCTCGACCGGGAAGAGGCGCGCGTGCGCGTAGCCCGCCAGCACGTCGCGGTTGCCGGGGCAGTCGGACGCGATGACGCGCCGCCCTCTCGCGACTGCTTCCAAAAGCAAATAAGGCATGCCTTCCCAGCGGCTGGGCGCGACAAGAATTCTTCCACAGGTCATGTAAACTCCGGCATCAGGAATCTCGCCCGCGAATTCCACGAGATCAGCAATGCCGGACTTCGTAGCCGCTTCCTTCGTCGCCGCGAGCGTCGGTCCGTCGCCGATCAGGAGCGTGCGCCGCCCGGCGCGCCTCAGGTCGCCCTGTGCGCGCGCGATTGCGTCGATCAGCGTATCCTGACCTTTCTGGAAATCGAACCGCGCGATGCAGACGAAAGCAAAAACGTCCGCCGCGTAGCGCAGGTTCGCCGGGCGCGGCAGTTTTGCCGCGTCGACCGTGTTCGGCTCGATCGACACCGCGAGCCCGGGGCCGTAGAGGCGCTGGATGTCGGCGGCGTCCGTCGGCGTGAGCGCGATCAGTTCATCGCATTTGCGGTAAAGGCGGCGCTCGAGCGCGCGGCGCGCAGCACGCTTCAGGCGGTTGGCAACAGTCTTCGGCAGGAAGTCGTACTTGCGCAGATGGATGCCATGAACGGTAAAGACGACCTCTCCCCTGGGCCGCACGAACGGATTGCGGAACAGCTGCACGAGCGCCTTGAGGTGGTTGGCATGGATCATGTACGCACCCCATTCGTTCATCATGCCGGCCGAGCATTCGCCGCGATCCGCGAAGAACACACGGCATTCATCGCCGGAATGCGCCGCCATCTGGCGGCGGATGTATTCCATCCCGCCGCCGACAGAATCCTTGTCTATCAAATAGGCACGCCGCACAAGCCAGAGTTTTTATCGTGTCCTCGATCCCTCACCACTCGAACGTGATGCCGCTCGCCGTGATCTTGCCGTCCTTGCCGGGCGTGAGCCGGCAGTCGAACCACAGGCACCGGCCGGTCGGCGTCAGGAAGTCCGTGCCGACGTCAAACGACTTCCCCTCCCGTCCCCAGAGGTTCAGCGTCGCCGACGTCGTCCAGACCTTCTTCGATCCGTTGAGACCGACGATCGTCAGCTGGCCGTTCGCGCCGAACGTCACCTCCACCTTCGTCAGTTCCGCGAGCGCCCGTTCCCATTCCTCGGCGTCCTCGGCCGCCGCAGCCACCTTGAACGCCTTCTTCGGCGTGCCGCTGAACTGCGGCAGCGTCACGCGCTTCGACACGAACAGATTCTCGCGCAGCTCCAGCTCAATGTCCGCCATCATCGACAGGCAGATCCGGCCCATGAGGGTCTTCCCGTCTCCCGAGGGCCACGACAGGAGCACGAGATTCGCCTTGCGCGTCGTCGCGTCCGGCATCGCGAACGACACGCCCTTGTAGACGTAGGCGCTCACCGTCGAAGGGGCGATGCCGTCCGCCATGTCGTCCAGGATCCCATACTCGTCCTCCTCGTCGTAATCGAGCAGATCGCACAACTGGTCAATCGTCCGGCTCGCGTAATACTTGCTGAACGTCTTGGCCGAGAACGCGACCGCCTTTGTGCCGCCGTCGTGTTCCAGCGTGAGCGTGCCCGACAGCTTGCCGAGCGACGAGATCTTCGCCACGGCCACGCCGCCGGACCAGTCGGCGTACTGACTGTCCGGCATGTAGCCGCCCGAGCCGTTGAACGTGCCGTGCGCCCATGCCGGGAGCGACCACACCGCGTAGAGCGTCACGCTCTTGCCCGCCTTCGCGAGGTCCTTCACCTTCGCCTTGTTCGCGTAGGTCGCCGTCGTCGCGTCCTTCTTCGTCGACCAGCCCAGGAACTCGTACCCCGCGCGCTTGAACGCGTTCGCCGTCAGCGCCGTCTTCGCGGCCGTGTCCATCTTCTGCGCCTTCACCGCGCCCGACGTCGCCCCGTTGCCGTCAAACTTCACCGTGAAGCTGTCGCGCCGCCAGACCGCGTACAAGGTCACCGTCGCGCCCGCTTTCTTCGACAGGTTCTTCACCTTCGCCCGGTCCTTGTAGTCCGCCGCCGTCGCGCCCTTTTTCGTTGACCAGCCCAGGAACGTCCAGTTCGTCCGCCTGAACGCATTCGCCGTCAGCACCTTCGCCTTGCCGTACGTCATCGCAAGGTTCTTCATCGTGCCCGACGTCGCCCCGTTGCCGTCGAACTTCACCGTGTACGCGTTCGCCTTCCACACCGCGTACAGCGTCACCGTCGCGCCGTTCGTCTTCGTCAGGTTCTTCACCTTTGCCTGGTCCGCGTAGTCCGCCTTCGTCGCGTCCCTCTTCGCCGCCCAGCCCAGGAACGTGCAGCCCGTGCGCGCGAACGCATTCGCCCGCAGCGCCTTCGCCGCGCCCACGTTGACCGCCTGCGCCTTCATCGTGCCCGACGTCGCCCCGTTGCCGTCGAACGCCACCTTGTACGTGCTGATCTCCCACACGGCATACAGGATCACCGTCGCGCCGTCCTTCTTCGACAGGTTGGCCGCCTTCTTGTCGGCGTACTTGACGGCGCCGCCCTTCGCCGTCGCCCAGCCCAGGAAATGGTAGTTCGTGCGCTTGAACGCATTCGCCGGCAGCTTCTTGCCGTCGCCGTACGTCCGCGCCTGCGCCGCCATCTTGCCCGACGTCGCCCCGTTCCCGTCGAACTTCACCGTGTACGCGTTCGCCTTCCACACCGCATACAGCGTCACCGTCGCGCCGTTCGTCTTCGTCAGGTTCTTCACCTTCGCCGCATCCTTGTAGTCCGCCGCCGTCGCGTCCTTCTTCGTCGACCAGCCCAGGAACGTGTACCCCGTGCGCGCGAACGCATTCGCCGTCAGCGCCGTCGCCGCGCCGACGTTGATCGCCTGCGCCTCCACCGCGCCCGACGTCGCCCCGTTCCCGTCGAACGCCACCTTGTAGGCGCTGATCTTCCAGACGGCGTACAAGGTCACCGTCGCGCCGGCCTTCGCCGACAGGTTGGCCGCCTGCTTGTTGGTGTACTTGACGGCGCCGCCCTTCGTCGTCGCCCAGCCCAGGAAATGGCAGTTCGTGCGCTTGAACGCATTCGCCGTCAGCGCCTTGCCGTCGCCGTACGTCCGCGCCTGCGCCGCCATCGCGCCCGACGTCGCGCCGTTCCCGTCGAACTTCACCGTGTAGGCGTTCACCTTCCACACCGCGTACAGCGTCACCTTCGCACCGTCCGTCTTCGCCAGATCCTTCACCTTCGCCTGGTCCGCGTAGTCCGCCGCCGTCGCGTCCTTCCTCGTCGCCCAGCCCAGAAACGTCCAGCCCGTGCGCGTGAACGCGTTCGCCGTCAGCGCCGTCGTCTCGCCGACGTTGACCGACAGCGCGGCCATCTTGCCGCCCGTCGCCCCGTTGCCGTCGAATGTCACCGAATAGACGCACACGGGTTCGATGATGCGTGTGCCGCTCGTTTCGTTCTTGGAGACCTTGATGCCGCCGTCAGAGGTGACATTTTCAGTCAGCACGCAATTCAGGCAGTAGTCGCCGACGCGAATATCCGCATAGCTCGGGTTGGCCGTCTGCGCGGTGTTGCCGGAAAGGACGGCCGTCATCGGCTTGCCCGCCGCACCTTGAACGCGAATCGCATGACCGCCCGTCATCAAGGCCGTGTTGTCCCGAATGGTCGCCGTCGCCGCCTCGCGCACATAAATGCCCTCCGAAAAGCCGCCTGTCACCTCGACTTGATTGCCGGACACGACGGCACCCTCCGACTGGACCAACGAGATGCCGCTCTCGCCGCTACGCGCTATCCGGTTGCCAGAAACAGAGCCGCCGCCTTGGCAGGCGCTGACAAAGATGCCGGTTTTCCGCGCATCCGTGACCGCGTTGCCGTCCAGACGGTACGACGAAAGCCCGCCGATCGACAGGCCGTGCGCCTGCGGATTCGTGATGATGTTGCCGCTGGCGACCAGCGTCGTGCCGTCGTCCGCGCGTATGCCCGAAGCCCCGGCGTTGGCGATGGTGTTGGTCGCGATCATCGCCGTCGTCTGCTTGAGAAACACCCCGTTCGCGTCCTTCCCCGTCGTGTCGATCGCATTGCCGACCGCCGCGACCGAACCGCCCTGGACAAAGAGACCATGCAGGGCCGAATCCCTGATCGCGTTGTCTTCGACCCGGACGTCCCTGACGTCCAGCAGGTAGATGCCGCGCTCGCCCGACGACGCGATCTCGTTCCCGGAGACAGACCCTCCGTCCGCGCCCTGCTCGACGCGAACGCCGTTTGCCCCGCCCCGCAGAATCGCATTGTCCGAAATCGCGAACGACGCGTTGACGCCGATGGAAACGCCATGGGTGCCGGCATCGGAAATCCTGTTCCCGCACGCGACCACCGCGGCGCCATTGTCCGCGCGGACGCCAGCCGTTCCGGGCTCCGCGATCTCGTTGTCGCAGACTTCGGCCGTCGCGCCGTCGACATAGACGCCGTTCTCCGTCGTGCGGCTGATCGCGTTCCCGGAAAGGACGACGCGCCCGCCGGTCGCCGATACGCCATGCCGACCGGCGACATGGATCACATTGGTCAGCGCGACCAGGCGGCTCTCGCCATTGGCGCGGAAGACCGTCGCGCACGAATTCGAAAAAGCATTGTTCCTGAACAGACCGTCGCTCGCGTCGTAGACATAGACCGCGCTGGCGGAGGCCGAATCGACAACATTCTCCTCCGCGCACAAATCGGAACGCGAGGCATAAACCAGACCCTCGCCGCCACGCACATCGCAATTTCTGATCTCAAGGTTTGAGAATCCAAACGCATAGCACGCATAGGAAAGGCAGTTTTCGAACCGCGAATTCACGATCGTCACGCCGCGGGCCTTTTCGCCCAGCGGATTGTGATGCGTGCCGACACCCGCAAAGACGCCTGAAAAAGAGCAGCCGTCGATCAAAACGTCCTGACAGGCCGTCTCGTCAAGCGGATGGGCGTTGGGCTCTCCCTCCAGGCTGCAGTAATCCAGGTGAACGGCTTCGATGGTCGTGTAGCGCGTCTCGTCGCCCCACGCGAATTTCCCCCAGAAACCAGGATCCTCTCCTTGATACCGAACGGCATCCCGGAAGCGGACGGACCGCACGACGACATTTGACGTGCCGGACAGGTTCAGGAAATGGTCGGATGCGGCCTTGAACGTCACGTTCGAAATCACGATGTCGGCACCGTGCACCAGACGCACGATGTACGTGTCGCACAAGGGATTTGCGTTCCTGTCCCACGTGCCGCCGCAAATCGTCACGTTCGTAATTTGCGAATAGCCGGCATGACGACAGGATTCATCGCGCGGACACAGGCCGCCATCTTCATCAAAGTGGTGCGCCGTCAACATGCCGGGCGCCGCTTCCGAAACCGAGACAACCGTCGCGTCGTCGTCAAGCTCAATTGACATGTTCGAGTAGATCGGCAGATAGTCGTCGATCACGTATCGACCCGCACCGAAGTGGACTTTCACGCGCCCGTTGCGCGCCGCCTCGCCAGCCTGCCGCATCATGGCCTGCAGCGCATCCGTCTGCTGGCTGACGGAATCGCCCTGCGTCGGCGCGTCAACGTCGCTCGACAGCCAGTCGGCCGCCTCGTAGGTCGCCTGAAACGATTCCGCCATCAGCGGACGTCCGCAGACGGACAGCGCCAGGACGGCAACGACCGCACGGCTCAAGATTCGTCTTTTCATGATTGTTCCCTTTCCCTTACTTTGTAGTGACGTCTTCCCGCGACATCCTGCCGGGGCGTCATCCAGTCCTTTCCGTACGCCATCTCGAGCATGCCGCGCCAACCTATCGCCGCCGGCAGGCTCAGCCCCTCAAAAGGCAAGTAGACCGACGAAGCGAACCATTCTGCCGGGAACTGCTCGTGCGCGTATCCATAGCGGCCGCACAGGCTGACAAGCCGCCCGGATCCGGCCCCCTCGCCGATGGCCGCAACCGCCCGAAACCTTTCGGCCACGGTGCGGGCGTTCGTGCTGAACGGCGCCAGCGCCAGCCGCAGGATCGCCTTCACGCCGCGGTGGCGCGGGCTGGCGCCGCCGAACAGCAGCGACGAGAGATGCTGATAGTAATAAGAGAGGAAGCGCTGGCGAACGCGCTGGAACCGACCGCGCGGCAGCTCGTCCAGCGGCAGCACGTCAAGACCGAAGTGATGGACAACCCGTCCATTGGCGTGGGCATCGACGATGTCGCTGTCAATCTTGCAGAACTTCCCCCAGAAGACATTCGGCTCCGCATGGGCCGGATTGGCCTGCCCGAGCCAATAGACGCCCGCAGGCGGATGGTCCGTCGCAAGGAGCTCCAGTCGCCGGAAATCGGCCCGCGGCACAACGACATCGACGTCATCGTCCCACGGAATGAACCGGCCGTCCCGCGCGGCGCCCAGCAACGTGCCGCCGCAGATGAAATAGCGAATGCCATGCTCCCCGCAAAACGCCGAAAACTGCCGCAGAAGCCCAACCCCCTGTTGCTGAATTCGCCGCAAATCGGAGCTCACGGCCACGCGCCCGCCTCACCGAACGAGGAACTTCGGCTCCGCGCCGCCGTTCAGCCACGTGCGCAGCGCCTCGAACATCATGGCGGGGCTGTCGCTGTAGGCGTTGACCGTGTCCCCTGCACGATGGTTCGTCAGCGTGATGTTGTCAAGCGAGACCAGCGGGAACGTCAAGCCCAGCGGCTCCTTCGGGAACACGTCGATGGCGGCACCCGCGATCTTGTTCTCCGACAGCGCGACGAACAGCGCGTCATAGTCCATCACGTAGGGCCGCGCCGTGTTGATGAAGTAGGCCGTCGGCTTCATCATGTTGAACTCGCGCGCGCCGAACAGCACGCGCTTCTTCGGGTCGCGCACATGCACGGAGATGAAGTCCGAATCCGTCACCACCCTGTTGAAGCTGGTAAACTCCAGCCGGTCCCAGTTGATGCGCGGATTAGTCTGCGCGTGTTCGCTGCGCGTGGCGACGAGGATGCGGCAGCCGAAGCTCGACAGCTTCTCGCAGACCAGCTCCCCGATGTTGCCGAAGCCGATGATGCCCACGGTCAGGTCCTTGAGCTCGATGATGCGGCCTGAATTCGGGTATTTCTCCCGCCATTCGCCGCTCTTCAGGGCCAGATGCGAGCGCGAGATGTTGCGGAGCTCGCCCAGGATCGTCGCCACCGTGAATTCGGCCACGGCGTTGGCGTTGTGCGCCGGGTTCAGCATGACGTGGATGCCGCGTTCCGCCGCCGCCTTGAGGTCGATGTTCTCGTGCCCGCCGCGATTGCAGAGGATGTACTTCAGTTTCGGCGCGTGCGCCAGGACGTCTTTTGTCACCGGGCAGAGATGCACCATGAGCAGTTCGGCGTCCGCCAGCGCGTCGAGCGCCTCCTCCGGGACGTCGAGGTCCTCGAATCCGCCGCTTTCGATGATCTTCACGACGTTGCGCATCGTCTTGCGATTGTTGCGCCCGAAGAAGAAAACGTCGCTCTTGTCGATCAGGTCAGGAAAACGCGCGATCCCCGCCCGCATCATGTCGGGAGTGATGAACACGTCTCCAATCGCGATACATTTCATCGTGTTGATCCTTTCGATATTGGCTAGCCAAGTTTTTCACCCGTAAAAGAACCCGCGAAGAGCTGCTTGCGCACACGATACGGCAGATAGGAGAATTCCGGACCGACGGCGAGACGCACCTGCCAGGCGCGGCACGCCAGCTCCTCCAGGACGACGGCCCGCTCCAGCGCCGACTCCAGCGTCTCCCCCCACGTCAGGGCGCCCAGATTGCGGATGAAGGCCGCGGGCGTATGCGCCATCACGCGCGTCTCGAAAAGCTCCAGCACCCGCCGGCCGATCTCCTCGTTGACGTCGGACTCGCCGGCGATGACGCCGGTGACACGGACCGGACCGAAGAAATACCGGGCGTGCAGGGCATTGAGCGGCGGCAGTTCCTCTTCCTGAGTCGCCCAGACGGAACACCATCTTGTGTCAAGCTGCACCACGGCGTTCACGGACGGGAATGCGTCGAAGATCGCCAGATGCGCGCGCACGCGCGCATCGGCATCGCCGATGCCGCCCGGCGCCGCCTGCACGATGTCACGTTCGCCGATCTGCGTATTCACCGCATCGCGCCGCTTGACGAACGCACCGCCGGGCGCACGAAGCGAGATGACACCGCGATTTCCGCAGTCGATTCCCGTCTGGACGGCTCGCACGTAGCCGTCGATCAACCTTGCCACATTCGGTTCCATCAGGCATCCTCCCCGCTTTTGGCCGACTCGTCTTTTTCTTCGATGAGATCAAGGAAACGGTTCAGCGGCGTCTTCAGCTTCCATGCCCGAACCATGTGAACAACACGTTTTTTCTTCGGCGGCAGACTGTTGTAGTTCTTGTACATGTGCGCCAGCTCAAGATCCCAGTGCGGCGGCACGGAGCACAAAATGCCCTCGAACCACATCTTTTCCTCGCCATCTGTAAAATAGTAGCGCGGCATGCGCTCCTTGTGCCCGTAGCCCGCGACAAACGCCGCGATGTACTCCGACTCGTAGAAGTCGTACGTCTTGGCCAGCTTCGTCAACTCGTTCGCGTAATGATGGGGCCCCCGCAGATAGACCGGCCAGAACACCAGCCTCTTCAACAGTCCCTTGATCTTGCTCTTCTCGTCGCAGAAGCGCGTCCGCGTCCATCGGCTGAACCGCTTGTTCCAGCGCGCCTTCGCCCAGTGCGCCCGGTCCTCCTTCTCGTCCGTCGGCAGTCCGTCCAGCGCATGCACGTCCAGCCAGGGAGAGATGTAGACCTGGTCGACCTTGACGCGCGTCATGTAGCGCGGATCGACGATGCGGTCAAAAGGACGCGCATAGACGTCGGGCGTCAGGCTGATGGAGCGAATCTCGTAACGGCCCAGCGTGCCGTTTTTTGTCAATTCACGGAAACGTTCGAAATCGGGCCGGGGCATCGAAACATCCATGTCGTCGTCCCACGGCACAAAGCCGTTGTGACGAGCCGCGCCGATCAGGGTGCCGCCGGCCAGAAAATATTTCAGGCCGTGTTCATTGCAAAACGCGACAAACGTCCTTAAAATGTCGATCTCGAGTTTTTTGACATCCGCGATTTCAATCTGAGACTCGATTTCAAATTCATTTTCAACATGATATTTCATCTCGCTCCACCCCCTTTTTTTATTTGACGAGGCCGTCGGCCAGCAGTCGCTCCGCCAGCACCAGGTCAAACGGCGTCGTCAGCTTGAAGTTTCCGCGATCTCCGGCGACGATGCGCACGTTGAACCCCTTTTCCATGTAGAGGCGCCCCGCCTCCATGTAGCGCGCGCGCTCGTCCGCGGAGAGGCTGTCCACAAGACCCAGGAAATGCTCGACGTCGACCGTCTGCGGGCCCTGATCCAGAAAAACGGTCGAGCGTTCCGGAACGCAGTCCCCCTTTTGGCCGTCGCTCGACAACAGGACGGTGTCAATGGTCGGGATCGAAGTCGTCGCCATGTCACAGCCGCCGTCCAGCAGCGCGGCAACGTTCCGCCGCAGGATGTCGGCGGACACGAACGGCCGTGCGCAGTCGTGGCTGATCATCAGCAGACGCCCCGCCAGCCCCCGACGCGCGGCGGCCGATGCGCAGCCGTTCGCGAGATTCACGAGCGACTCGAAGCGCGACGGACCGCCGCTCACGATCTCCACGCGCGAGACGTCAATGCCGCTCGTGCGGAGCAGGTCAAGCGAATAATCGCGCCAGTCCGGGTGCATGGCGAGCACCACGCCGGCGAGCTCGTCCAGCTCCAGAAACCGTCGCACGGTCCGAACAAGCACCGGCACGCCGCCTACTTCCAGAAACTGCTTGGGTTTGCCTGCGCCGGACATCCGCGAACCGATGCCACCTGCAAGAACACCGCCGTAGACATATGTTTTTCTCATGCGCGGGGTATTTTATCATATTTCCGCTGCGCCATCAACTCTGTCGCACGAGTTTCTTCAGCCGCCGGAACGGCGCCGTGGCCCAGCGCCCCAGCCGGTAGGACAGCGAACGCTTCACATCCAGGAGCTGCCGCGCGAGAGCCGCCTTGGATTTCTTGAGGCTGCCGACCTTCGCCTTCAGCCGCGCAACCTCCGCCTGATAGGCGCTCTGCGCCGCCTCGAGCGCCGTGTTCAGCGCCGCCACGTTCTCCGCCAGCGCGTCGCGCGCGGCGGCCAGCGCCGACACCTTTCCTTCCAGCGCGACCGCCCGGGCCCTGCTCTTGCGCGCGCTCTGCCGCGTTTCATCGAACGTGAGCTTCTGTGCCGAAAACAGCGCCAGCAGCACCACCTCCAGCGGTTCGCGGCGCATGAGCGCATCGTAGGCGGCACGCAACGTCCCCAGGTCGAGCGCGCCCGCGTCCACCGCCTCGCCCTTCAGCGCGGCCAGGCCGCCGTCACGGAGCGCGCGATAGACGGCCTGCAGACCGGCAGCGGACTTGACGCGCGTCAGATGCCAGAAGGCCGCCGAAACGGCCGCCGTGTAGAATTGCGTCTGCAGACGCACCGACCGAGAGGCGATCTCGCGTCCGGCTTCGCGCCACGCTTCCAGAAAGACCGTCGGATAGCGATCCATGCCGCCGACAATTCCCGTCGGATTCTCTGCGCGATAGTAATAATAGGCTTTCGGCAGCAGTCGAATGCGCTCCGCCCGCAGCAAGGAAGACACGACAAAGTTCATGTCATTGCTCGTCGGCAGGCGAGCGAAGCGAAGATCCCGCTCCATCAGAAATGCACGCCGGAAAAGCTTGTTCCACACGACGACCCCGCTCCCCGCGAACGGATCGAACCCCTCGGTCTCGCACGTCACCGTCTCGCCCAGGGCGAGCTGTGCCTTGGGGATTTTCTTGGTCAGCCCTTTCCGCCGTCCTTGGAAGTCGAGGTAGTGGCGTCCCGCGACGACGACATCGGCCCCCTTCTCGCCTGCGGCCACCATGTCGGCCAGCATCGCAGGATGGCAGAAATCATCGGCGTCCGCAAAAAAGACCCACCGCCCGACCGCCGCCAGGAGACCGTTGTTGCGGGCGACGGCCGCGCCTTGGTTGGTCTGCGAAAGGACTCTGATCCGCGGGTCGTGCGCGGCAAAGGCCCTGCAGACGGCAAGGGATGCGTCGGTCGAGCCGTCGTCGACGCAGATGATCTCGATGTTCGCGAGCGTCTGCGCCGCGAGCGAGATCAGCATCTGCGGCAGATAGGGCGCGGCGTTGTAGACGGGGATGACAACCGACGCCGCCACGCCCTCCCCGATCGCCTCCGGCGCGGCGGCGCGGAACACCGCGCGCCATCGGGCGACCCCTTCGGCGAACGGAATTTTCGCCCATTCCTGAAAGGAACGAGGCTCGCGGGGATCCGACTCCATTTGAGAGTTATTGTCCATCATATCCCTTCCTTTCCGACGACGTGCTTGACGGTGTACTTGACGCCGTTCTCGCGCAGGCATTTCATCCCGCCCCACGCCTTCCGAACCGGCCACGTGACGGAGAATGTCGCAGAATATTTCATGGCCTCAAGCAACCCAGCGGGCAGACAACAACGCCATCGTCCCGCGTGTAGCCAAGATCCGTGCCGGTCAATATCATGAGAAATGAAGGATGCCCCATCCTGCCGACATCGACCTTTGCACTCAGTTTCTTGAGTCCCACCGCCGCGCTGTCAATGTCGCCTGCGCCCAGCTTTACCTCGACCGCACCCCATCGCCCATCTTTCAATGCAACAATCATATCGGCTTCAAGCCCGGTCTGATCGCGATAGTGCCGCACCTCGCCATCAAGCGTCTGGGCGTATACGCGCACATCTCTTACGCAGAGCGACTCGAAGAAAGACCCGAAAGAGCGAAAGTCATTCAGCAATCGCCTGGGCGTCGCGCCCAAAACGGCCGTCGCGACCGAAGGATCGACAAACTGCCGTTTCATCGCCGAACGAATCGCCAACCTGGACTTGAGTGACGGCGACCAAGCTGGAACATCTTCCACCAGAAATATCTTTCGCAGTGCGTTCAAGTATGAAGAAAGCGTCTTTTCGCTGATGGACGAATCGTTGGCTTTTAAATCTTGCAAGATGGTTTCATTTGTAGCCATGGTCGAGATGTTTCTGGCCAGCGATTTCAGCAGATTCCTCACACGATCGGGATTGCGCTCAACGCCATCAACCCTGTGAACGTCTTCGTGCACGACTTCATCGACATAACTGGAAGACTTCATATACGCCGCCCGAGGCGTCTTGGCAAGCACCGCTTGCGGCCATCCTCCACGGCAGACAAGATGGGCGATTTCATCAACGCCAATTGACGATCGTCCCGACACCTCGCCAGCACCATCAAAAAGCGCTGAAAGAGAAATTTCTCCGGTCGATTCTCCCGACTCCCACAGGCTCATCGGACGCATCCGCATCCTGCTACAACACGTTTCTTGTATTCCGCCCTCATCTCAATAAGTCCTTTTTGCAAAAAATTGTGCGTAATTATAGCATATATCGCCATGTGCCGTCAATGGCATTCCCTAAAAATAAATCTTTCTACTCCCGAAGATTAAAGCATTTCACTCCCGAAAATTAAGGCATCTCATTCCCGAAAGCTAAAGTTCGCCGGCCTTGATTTGAGACGGCGCACCCATTTTATGCTCGGCGTCACCACTTGCACGTCGAGCCAAAAAGCCGCAACACCTTGCCAACGGCGTGCTTGACGGTGTACTTGACGCCGTTCTCGCGCAGGCATTTCACGCCTCCCCACGCCTTCCGCGCCGGCCACGTGACAACCATCCCGACGCGATACGACTCGGAATTGCGCAGCCTTGATATCTCTCTGCGGAGCGCGTCGATCTTCTTCTGCGCGGCTCTCGCCGAAACTTCCGCTCTCGCCTGCTGGAGAAGCCGCACATTCGTCCGCTTCTCCGCATACGCTGCGATGATGCGCGCGGAATCATCCGTCGATCCATCATCGATGCAGATTACCTCGACATTGCCGTCAAGTTGGTCGACCAGTGAATCCAGACATTCCAACAGATAGGGTGCCGCATTGTACACAGGCACGATGATCGAAACTTTAGGACTCTTTATTCTCTTTTCTGCTGTCTTCGGATTTCTTTCGTCTTTTTTGCACCATAGATTCGGGGATGCCATCTTGGCGGATTTTTCCAGGACGCGCCCCATGGCCAAGTCAACATGCTCTATGAGAGTATTTACGATAATCGTAGCCGATTCGCATTTGACATCTCGTTCGGGGAGCACACTTGTTCCGCTGAGTGCGCCGAACAGCTGCGAATACGCCGCCCACTGGTCGAACGCCGCGAAATGCTCGTATGATGCCCTCGACTCGCCAGACAACCTCGCTCGTAGCGCTTCGTCGTTGAAAATCCGCACGATGGCGTCGGCAGCCGCAGCCACATCGCCCTGGGGAACCGACAGTACGCCAGTCCCAGGCTTCACCGTCTCAAGATATGGCATGGAATACGTGACGACCGGCAGGCCCATTGCCTTGGCCTCTACCACCGAGAGCGAGAATCCGTCAAACTTGGTTGTCGTAAGGAAGACATCTGCCTCCCGCTCGAAAGCGAAAACATCAGGTTGATGGCCTTTTCTCTCAACCGCCCTGCTGAGATCCGGGCGGGTGGAAAGATAATCATCCACAAGCTTTTTTTGCTCCGCATGTCCATCGCCCAGCATCACCAGTTTTGCGTCCGCAACCTGCTGGAGCACAAGCTCGAATATCCTGACGGCATCCAATGGGCGTTTGCCGTCCACAAACCGCGCCGCCCATATCACGGTGTGCCCGGAAGATGCCTTTGACTTCGGATGAGGAATGTCCGGCACGGGATCCGTAATTCTGAGGGTCTTGCAGCCCATCATGCCAAAAAAATCCGCGTCGATATCGGAAAGCGTCACCATTGCGTCCGCCGTCCTGTATGCCCTGAGCAGTTGCGGAAGAGAGCGTTCGCGGTTATCCCTCACGTACATGTTCGAGAAAACGCTGTGGTGATGCACGACGGCATATGCTCCGGCAGAGTGTATTGCGGTTATGTCCTTGCCGATGGTCAACATGTAGTATTCGTGGGCAATTACAATACCGATGCCGTACTTGAGTATTGCAGCTCTTATGCGATCGTACCGGGAATTGTCTTCGGAATCGCGGCCAATCGTCAACCTTATGCAACCGTCGGGAAGCACATACTCCATGTCAGTCGGCGGAGCCGAAGTCATGATCACGACGTCAAATCCGTTTCTAACGAACATCGGCACTAGATGTGTCACGGCGCGCTCAATGCCACCAGGGCGCAAGGACCCGCACATTATGCCCAACACCTTGCCATTGCCGCTCTTCGGCAAGGCCGGCATATCGTCGGCGAAATTGCGTTGTCTTGGGGTCAGCATCAGACGATAGGGCGATCGTTCTTCCCAAAAGCCCGCGTATGCGGCAAACTCCTTGTCGGTCGCGAATGCGTCTCGGCCGAGCTTTGCACCAGCGATGGAGGCCATCGACTCGGAATGAAGCAAATCGAACAGCCGCCTTGCCGTTGTCAGATGCTTCATTTGGCGAAACGTGTACGAGCAGGAGCTGTAGAACGCCTTGTAGAAGCTGTCTGAAAAATCAGCGAACACGCACTTGCCAGAAAGCGTTTCCTTGAGGCGGCGGTATGCGGCACAAACGGGGGATGGATCGCGGTCGGTTGTATTCTGGGAACTCCCTTTGCGGTTTGTCCGATATCTATAGTATGCCTTGTCAATAACGCAGATACGCTTCGCCAAGGCTAGGGCGGAATACGAGAAGCTTAGGTCGTTTACGCGTGGCAGCGACTGGAAGGATAATCCATGGTTGGTTATAAACTGCCGGAGAAATAGCTTATTCCACGGAGCCGGTCCATCAGAAAATGTTGTATAGATATTCGACGCCATGTCACTGCCCGCAAACACCTCCGGGAGGTCGATCGCTTGTCTAGGCTGGTGCGCCAGCGTTACCAGAGTCTTCAGTTCGGCATCATAGCGCGCGGCGCTGAACAGCACTATCTCCGCCGACTTGGACTCCGCCACTTCCACCAGTTCGCGAAGTGCGCAAGGTTCGATTGCGTCGTCGGGATCCACAAACAGCACGTACTTGCCCTTCGCTGCCGCAATGCCCTTGTTGCGCGCAACGCCGGCACCAGAGTTTTCCTGGTGAAGGACTGCCATTGCGCTGTGCGAAGAGGCATACTCTTCCAGCAGCCGCAGCGACCCGTCGCTAGAGCCGTCGTCGACCGCGATGACCTCGAAATTCGGATAATCCTGCGCCGCTATCGAATCAAGGCATTCGACGATGTAGTGCTCCACATTGAACACCGGAAGCACTACTGATACCAGTGGAGAGGAATCCTCCGTAGATGTAGGATTACCGTGCATCTTCCTTTTTTTCCTTTTTTGTATTTCCATCAATATTCAGCATACCGTAAATCGCCCCAAGAAGCTTGGCGCCGGGAAGTTCAATAAGGTAATAGGCCGCTACGCCAGACATACCGGCAGGAACAAAAACAGGAACTCTAGAGATGTAAAAAGCATTGTCGCCCTTTTATCCAATTGATTTAGAAATCTCTGCAATTATTCGGTTGCTTTTCGCTAACGCGGAGTCCAGCGCGGCTATCCGGCCTTTCAGGTTGTCGACGTCACGCCTATATGCTTCCTTCTGGGCAAGCATTTTGGAATGCAGCTCGTTGAGAGCCTTGATTTTGCTGTCAGCCGCCTTGTATTGTTCCGTCTTCTCCGCCAGCCATCCCCTCAACTTGAGCACATCCGTCTTCAGGCGCTCGACATCGCGCTTATGCGCCTCATTCCGCGCAATTGCCTGTTTGCCGGCATTGGCAGACTGCTCGCGGAGAACCTTGATTCGGCTGTCAGCCGCTTCGTATTGTGCCGTTTTCTCCGCCAGCCACCCCTTAAGCTTGAGGAGAGCCACATCTCTCGTGAGTAGAGAGGACAACTCGGAAAGATGCTGTTCGCGGCAGTATGTTGAAAGCACAATAAGGACATCCGCTTTCGCAAGAGTGAGGGCGAATGCTTTACGACATATCCCGATATCCGCGCATGTCTCATCCGCGAAAGGAAGCCTTAATGCCTCCAACCCTCCGTCCCGGATTGCGGCGTATGTATTTACGATTCCTTCATGTGTCTTTCGCATCATGAGGTTATCGAAGCAGGATTTGACGGCCACGACGAAGAAATCCTGTTGAATAATAGCTTTTTGCGTGGCGACAATGTCACGCACTTCGAGAAGCGACGCCAGGAAGTTCGCAGGGTGTTTGTCAGCCTGCCCCATCTGGCTTGTCTCAAGAAACGCCCTGTAATAATAATACTCTTTGCACATCAGGGCAATTCGCCGGGCGAGAATCAGTGTCGCCAGCACGAAGAATACGTCGTCGTTGGGCGGAGTCTGGTGATAGCGGATGCCGCAGGCATGGACAAAATCTGATTTGTACAGCTTGTTCCACGGAGCGAAGCCAAGGCCAGAGAAGACATTCACGCCATCGGTATGGCAAGACACCGGCTGCTCTTTTTCGACATACTTTGCAGGAATGCAGACCTTGCAGCACTCGCCAATCTGGCGGGCATCAAAGCGAAAGCTCCCCGCTACGACAATATCGGCGTTCCTGGCCTTGCCCTCGGCAACCATGTCTGCCAGCATGTCTGGACGGCAGAAGTCATCGGCGTCCGCAAAGAAGAGCCATCTTCCCCGAGCCTCGCCAATGCCTCTATTGCGTGCAACGGCGGCCCCGGAATTCGTCTGATGCAAAATCTTGAACCGAGCGTCCGCCGCCGCGAATCTTTCGCATATCGCGCAAGAACCATCGGTTGATCCATCGTCGACGCAAATCACTTCAATGTTGCGAAGCGTCTGCGCCGCCAGCGAGACAAGCATTTGGACGAGATATGTTTCGGCGTTGTAAACCGGAACGATTACAGAAACGGCTATTCCTTCACCCTGGCTGACGACTGTATCGGCAACATCAAACGCGCTCCGCCACAATACGACAGAAAAGCCGTCGGAACAATCGACATGTCGCCACCAGAGGTGTGAATAACGATGCACCGGATATTTCCAAGGCTTTTCTCCTCCTGTAAAATGCGCGATCCACATCTCTTCACCGGTCAAGGCGATTTGCTTCGAGATGCAGTAGTCGCCGAGCTGCACGTTCCAGCGCGGATCGAGCGGCGCGATCGCCCCTTTGCAGACGAAGTTCAGGGCGTCCTGGGCGCAGTTCCATTTAGCCGCTTCGAAAACGATCTCCTTGAGTCTGTCAAAGACCGGTTCGCGGCGGAAACGCTCCAGATTCATGACCAGGACGCCGGTGTTGACGTAGCCGTCCCATTCCGTGAATCCCCACTTCCCCGCCCAGGAAACATATTCGGGCTTTGTGGTGTAGACTACGTCTTTCGCGGCCGCAAACCAGTTGTCGCCAACGTCCGTCGCATACAGCTCGCCGAGGTCGCGGCACACGGCGACGTCCACGTCTATATACACGATCTTGCCGTATGCGGGAAGGATGCGGGGGAGCAGCAGGCGATAGCACGACGACAGCGGCAGCCTGGCCGTCTGTTTGTAGTCCGAAAGCCCGGACGTTTCCAGTTCCTCCGAAATATCTACGAATCTCACGGACGCATTGCCGGTTCCCGCGTATCTGGCGGTGAAATCCAGAATTGCATCTTCCGGGATGCCCGCGTGCAGGACGATGATGTCCAGATTGCTTCCGGGAGAGCTGGCAATCGCCGAGTTTATCGTGACTTTGAGATACGGCAGATAATTCTCGTCCGTCGCCAGCGCAACGGGAATGTTCCGCTCGGCAAATGCCGGTTTGATGTCTGGTCGCGCAATATCTTTCACGCCTCACCACCTCTGACCTTGTCGCCCTGCGGAAACTCCTCGACGAGTTCCTCGACGATGGTGCGCTTTTCAGACGAGAAGGAGATGCCGATCAGCGTGACGCGCTTGCCGGAAAGCGCGTACTTCCCGGCGTAGTCCCTGCCCTTGATCTGCTCGATCGCCTCTGACGCAGGCTTGTCGAGCTTGAATTCGACGATGTAGATGTCGCCGGGGAGATCGACCACCATGTCGATGCGCCCGTCGTTCGTCTTCACTTCCGACTGCACGCCCACGCCGACGGCCTTCAGCACCACATACACGATCGCCTGCCACGTCTGCTCGTTCTGCCTGTCCGTCAGGTCGTACGGAATATTCGCGAAAAACGTCTTGAGCGCCTTTATGAACTTCGCGACGTCGTGCGCCAACAGCGCACGTGCTGCCGCTATCTGCGCAGACTCTGCGGATGGCGGCTCCATATCGACATATGCCGGCGCAAGTCTCGAAGTGAACGAGTTTGCAACTTCCCTGTTCGGGAAGCCGAGGTCGTAAACCGTCATGTCGTTCAGGCGGTGCGCAGCCTTGATCGTCAAATAGCCTGTCTGGTAGAGAAGCGTCGTGACGTCGGGGTTCTCCGGCTCGTACGCCTCCAGGCGGTCGTCGCTCACGTTCACGCTCGAAAAATCGAGTGGATGCTTCGCGAGGATGGCGATCAAAAACGTAGGCACCGCCGTCTTCGACCAGTAGTTGGCGAAATCGTTGTTTTCGAAACAAAGTCCGAGCGAAACCGGATTGATGACAGGTTTGGCAGAAGGATGGAACTTATAGCCGTCGTACCACTTGATTATTTCGGCGAACGCCTCTTCGTCCGTGAGCGAGTTCGCCTCGGCGAGCGTATGTATGCGTCCAGGGAAATACTTGCGCACTTCCTCGTGCGTGTAGCCGAAAAGCGTCGCGACGCTCGCGTACATCGTCCAGTCCTTCAGATTGTTCAAATCCGAAAATATCGACACCTTCGAAAACTTGCTCACGCCCGTGATAAACGTGAAGCGCTGTTTCTCACCCTCGTATTTCACAACGCCGTAGAATGGTTTCAGGTAGTCTCGGAATTTGCAGACATCTGTGGTATCGAGCGCTTTCAAGAGCGGCTTGTCGTATTCATCGATCAGGACTACGCATCGACCGTCGAAGGATTTCGCCGCCAACTCGCGTATCATATCGCGAAACATGTCGGGCATCAATTTCGTCCGGTCGAGCGAAACACCCACCTCCGATGCCATTAGGCAAAAATAATCTCTCAAGGACTGGTCTAATTCTTCTACGGTATCATACTGCATCGTCCCCATGTCGAGATGCAGCACAGGCCATTTCTTCGACCAATCCCAGAGCGGCTCGATCGCCAGGCCCTTGAAAAGTTCGCGCCGCCCTTCGAAAAGCGCCTTCAACGTCGATACGGCGAGCGATTTGCCGAAGCGCCGCGGACGCGCGATGAAAAACTGTACGCCTACGTCACCCGACGCCATCGCGTAGAGTTCGCGCGTCTTGTCAACGTACGTAAAACCGCTCTCGCGAAGCCGCTCGAACGAATAGATGTCTGTCGCCAACTTCTCCATGGCGTATATTATAGCATTTTTAAGTGGTTAGTGGCAGGTCGACAGCGGAAGGGGCGCGTTTGTCGCGACCGCAGGAAAAAGGTCACGACAAGCGTGACCCTCCCGTCCATACCTCACCGCCAAACCATCTCACCACCTCACCATCTCACCATATTCCACAATTTCCGCGCCGGCCACGTGACAAACATGCCAACGCAATACGCAAAGGACCGTTTCAGCGACCAAACCTCCCGATCGAGACGCGCAACATCTTTGAAAGCGCGCGCGAGCAGCGGCGCGACGTCGTTTTCCGCGCCGCCCCAACCGTCACGGAGCGCCGCCACGCCGAAAGAGCGCATGATGCATGCATAAAGATACGCTTTCAATTCCTTCTCGGACAGCTCGCGTCCAAGGTAGCGCTTTGCGAGAGCCGAGAAAGCCGCCAAATGCTCTCGCTGGTTTTCAGACGGATTCTTGCAACTGAAGCCGCCGGCCCGAAACGTCACGAAATCGTTTTCGACGCGAACCGCCTTCTTCCCGGCGAACACGAGCTCCATGACAAAGGCATAGTCAGCGCTTCGATAATAGTTCAAGTTGAATCCGCCCATCTTCCTCATCAGGTCGGTTCGAACCAAGACGGTCTGATGGGAAAACGGAATGCCCTTCAGAATATTTCTCAGATCCGGATTCACATGCGGACTGGAAGTCGATCGTGTGCCATTCCGCTTGAGAATGACGGCCGGCGCATAGGAAAAATCAGCCTTCGAGGAATCAAGCCGGGACACGACCTGCCTCAGTCCACTTGAATCGTGATAATAGTCGTCGCTGTTGAGAAATGTGATGTAGCGCCCTCTGGCCAGCCTCAGCCCCTTGTTCATCGCATCGTAGATGCCCTTGTCCGGCTCGGACAGCCATGTGACATTGTCACGCTCGCCGACGCAATCTGCAATCAATTCCTTCGTGCCATCGGCAGAGGCACCATCGACAATGATCTGCTCGATGCGCACCCCTGACTGCGCAGCAACAGACGCCACGCATTGGCAAAAGAAGTCCTTGCGGCCGCCTTTCACCAACTCGTAAACGACTGTCACGACTGTTACATCATAATCCATAGCAAACATCCATGTCCTCTTCGCGGCAGATAGTCCATAGTCCGCCATTTTTGTCCACCAGCCGCCATTCTTGATCATCGCATGCGAAAACAAAGCAGTCAAACTCGTCTTGACTTGCGCATGTGACGATGCTTAACGTAGCCACACCAGGCCATGATCCATAGTCAAGCGTCATCTTGAACCATCCAAACCCATCGCCCAGGATGCCTTCGACGACAAGCGGTTCCGGTGCCATCTGCATGGAGATGGCTTTCAGCTGAGAAGACTTGGTAATGACACTCTGCCATTGCGCAGTTAGGCGAACAGCTCCGCCGGCATTCGTCAACTCCTTGAACGAGCATCTTGAGTAACCAGCACCGCACGGCGTCCCGGCGAGAACAGGATGGCGTTCGTTGGCCACGACAGAGTAACGCGCATTGGAGCCGATCTCCGCCCCTTCGACAATCCATCCCGCAAACGAGTATCCATCGCGGCGCGGCGCTGGCACGGTCGTCCAGACCGCCGCCTTGAACAAAGCCGCGTATGTGCCGGTTGCGACGCCGCCTGCCAGATCGTATTCGACGGCATACCCTTTGGGAACGGCCCAGTTCGCGCACAAGCGAACGACGCCAGCCTCTTTGAGCAGGCCATAGAACGAGCAATAGTCGTGTCCGCCGCCATAAGACGGTGCCGCAGGATCGAGCAGCTGCGAGACGCCCGATTGGGTCGAATAGCGTCCAGAGGCGGAAAGATCGCCGACGAGCGACCACCCGGCGAAGACATAGCCCTCTTTCACCGGCGTTTTCAAGTAGAGCCAGCCCTTGCGCGCGATCGAAGCCGGATACGAAGAACCCGCCTTGCCGCCGCCGAGTTCGTACTCGACGGCATAGCCGCCGGGAATCGTCCAACGCGCCGTGAGGCGCACAAAACCTCCAGACACGGCCAGGTTGCGGAATTTGCAACGCTCGAAACCACCGCCATACGCGATGGCACCGGACAATCCGGACGCATCGGCGCCCGGAACAGAAAAAGACGCTTCTTCTGCAAGACTTCCTTCCAACGACCACCCGGCGAACTCATAGCCATTGCGCACTGGCGCGGGGAGTTCCAGATCTTCATCCTTGGCAGCCGAAACCGGATACGTCGCTTCGGCCCGCCCGTCGGCCAGATCGTACTCGATGGCATAGCCGCCGCCTGGACGAACCCAGTTCGCGCGCAGGCAGACGACGCCGCCCGGCTCGGCCAATCCCCTGAACGCGCAGTAATTGCTGTTTGTTCCGCAGAGAGTCGCGGATGTCATCGGCTGCGATGTGTTGCGCTGCACCGACCATCTGGCTTTCGCCGAGATGTCGCCGCTGGCCGTCCATCCGGCGAACACGTAGCCCTGGCGCTTTGGGCGGGATATGTTGAACCACGCATCTGGATCGACGAGCGTCCGGAGTTCGCTCGTGGTCGCGCCGCCGGCCAAATCATAGGCTATGCACCCCTGGTCTGGACAGACTGTTTTCAAGCACTGCGCAAAAGACTTCTCGGAGGAAAACTGCACATCCAGCCACGCGAGGTGCCTCAAGATGTAACTGTGCCAGTTCTCGACGTCTTCAGCATGTGACGGCATCACCGCCTCGGCGCGGTAGGGATTTGGATACGCCCCCCAGCGGGCGTCTTCGGCCGCACCCGCTTCAGACAGGCGGGTTATCAGTTCTTCAAGTGCCGGCGAATCGGCGATTTCCAACATTTGGGGGCGCGCAATCCGCCAGTACAGCTCGATGACGCGGCTTCTGAAATCCTGGTGGCGCACCCAATCGCGGAACCAGTTGTCGGCGTTCCGGTTGAAAAATGTCGTAAAACTCAAGCCTGCTTGTGATGCAAGCAATCCTGCGGCAGAACTGTAGTCGTAATCCCAGACAGGCCCGAACGTCAGTTTCCCGCCTTGGTCGATAAAACTGAACCGGCTGTTGGCAGTGTCGTTCTGCCCAAAGAGTTCGTTGACAAGCCAAAATGCCGCCATGGAATCGAGGTCGGCTATTTCGGTATAGCGCGTACCGTCGCCGCTGCGCCCGTCCGCCGACTTGTACGCCGCTTCGAAACGCGCCCAGAGCGATGTCGCCACGCTGAACATCTCGGCGTTGCTCTTGGCGAATTCAGGCTTGTCGACAAGCACCTTCACGCCTTCCGGCGTCCTGAACCGCGAAACACCGCTAAGCCTGTCATCCACTTCGAAAAGATACCCGCCAGAAAAATCATAATCCTTCTTCAGGCCGTAGTCCGACAAGTCGTAGGTCTGTCCCTTGAATACGAGCAATCCATCGGACATCCAGGACAAATCCTCGGACATCTGCGTTTCGAGCGCCGATTTATCCTCCGCCGTCAGCGCGGCAGCGGATTTGACAGCCTTGTACAGCTTGCCTGCCACGGACTCCGCTTCGTCCTCCCAGTCGAAAATCTCGACGCGGTTGTCGCCGACGCGAAGATGTTCGCAAAGCATATAGACGCCATGATATTCACCGTTGTAAACTACATCGACCCATGTCATGTCCATGCCGACGATGCCGAGGGCTTTGCCAAGTTCGCTCGCGAACTTGTTGCGCAGAAGCGCCCTGTCGTGGAAACACGATACCAGCACCCAATGCTTGTTCTTCCCGAATCCGAACAGGTCGGTCTTCTTGTCAAGCTTGAGTTTATACGATTTCTGCGGGTAGATCGACCACGACGAATTGCCGCGACCTTTCACCTGCGTAGCACCGTCGTATTGCTGGGCGAACTCGGAATTGCCTTGAATCTTCAGCGATGCCGAGACGTATTCCTTGTTGGTCACGGCGAAGCCGTCGTCCGTCGTCAGGTAGACGACCGGCAGACGGCTGAAATACAGCGCATTGCTGCATACGAGCGTGTCGCCCTGCCAGACCTGGACTTGCAGCCAACGCTCGAGGTCGTCCTCGGTCGGGACGTACGACGCGCCCGTGCCGACCTCAACTCCCTCCGCCGCATCGCCGCACGCCGGCCACGAAATCCAGCGATAGCCCGGGTCGGACAGCGCGCCGGAGAGCGTCGTCTCGACGGCCTGTCCGAGCGCAGGCGCAGTCGTCGCAAACCGGATGGCGGCAACGGGCAAGACTTCGTCCGTCTCGCTTTCCACCTGCGACGAGAAGGTACTGGAAAAAGATGCGAACGCTCCCACGATCGCAAATCCCATAGTGCATGCTCTACTCATGGCGCCACTTCCTTTCAGCTCCTGTCATGTCGTCACTTATTCGGCGGGTTCGCCGATCTGCTCCTGGATCTCCTTGAAAAGCGCGTCGTACACGCTTCGCTCGAAATGGAAGTAGTCGCAGCGGTGCGCGGCGTACTTGAGCGCCATCTGGTGGACGGGGACGACCGGGTACTTCTTCGAGTAAACCGTGAGCAGCTGGTCGTTCGCCCAACGGATCTTCTCGTTCTTGAAGTCGCACTCCTCGCGATCCGACTCGCCCGTCGAGGCAAGCTCCGGCAGCGTCAGCAGCACGACTTTCGGCGCATGCGCCGCCAGGATCGAAAGAATCTCGTCGAACGCCTTTGTGAACTCTTCGCGCGTATGCAGGAAGAAATGCGCACCGAAATTGAAGTAGGCGACATCGTAAGTCTTGCCCTCCATCATGCACTTCAGGCCCTCGATGTATGCCGGATCGGCTATCGAGTGGCTTGACGCATACACCTCGGACGTAGGCTTCGACTTCAGCTTGGCGCTCGCCGCGCAACAGTCGCGCAAGAGGCAGCCGCCGACAAACAGATAGCGGCAGTGCCTGTTCTCGTTGATGGTCAACGTTTCCCACTCCTCGAACTCGAGCTTGGCCTCGCCGGGCGCGATCTTGCCGGCCTTGAAAAGTTCTTCATAGACGCTCTTCTGGGCGGGGCCGTCGTCTTCCTTCAGCCCCAGCGCCATCGCCAGGATCGCGGTCGCGTCGTCGTTGATCTGCTGCGCGCTCGTCTTGTCGGGAGAGCGAAGCGAATGCGACATGCCGACATGCGAACGCCCGGCGCAGAACGCCGTGCTTTCGTCGGTATGCGCCTCTTCCATCACGTACTGGAACACGTCGACGAAACGCCACCCGAGCCGCGTTGCCAGCATCGCCATGTAGTCGCGCTGGCCGGCCGCCATCTCCGCGTTTACCGCGCCGACATACTTCTTCTCCTGCATGTGCGCAGGAAACGGCGAGCAAAGCATGGCCTCGCATCCGGCAAGCTCCTGAAGCTCCTTGAGAATCCGCATGTCCTGCGCAGGCTTTTGCGCAAGCTGGTTGCCGACCATGAAAACCGCCGACGTATATTTGTAGGGATGTGCGCGGAGGAAAGACTTCAACTGCGCGGCAAAGCGGGGATCGCCCAACTTCAACGCCGTGCCAAATCCATCGACCGGGACGTTGTAGGATTTCGCCAGGCGGAAGCGGCACCGCATGACGGCGATATCGCCGACGAGAAGCGGTCGAGGCAGCTCGGAGCGAGGGGCGTTGTTGTGCCAGTTGTTGATGTAGTAGCCTCGCCCTCCTGTCGGCTTCCCGGCAACGATGCCATCCGCCCATGTATCGACGTCCGAGCCGGGGCGCGCGACATTCAAAATGTTCTCTTCGCGAAGACCGGGCCCATAGACAAGCATGTCCTCCTTGCATGCGTCGGGGGCGGGAATTACGACATCCTTGTCCGTAAGCCTGCGAAAACGGTTCCGCATCCAGTCGTAGTTGGAATCCTTGAAGAATTTCTCCGGGAACTTCATCGCCGCCGGATTCGGCAGGACGGAAACGATTTTGAGTCCGCTCTGGACGATAGAGGCAGGTGCGGGGCGATAAACAGTCAAAAACTCGTCATACTTCGCAAGCAACGAATTCTTTTTCGCCGAGCGCTTGCTGAGCACCGTGAACAATGGAAGAAGGACACGGCAGCAAAAGCTTAAAAATCTGGCGGAACCGCGAAGCGCGAGACCGCCTTTCGCCGACTTGAACGCAAGACCTTTTTCAAGCCAGGCAACCATATCGGCATAAGGATCGACATGTGCAACAAAGAACCGCCACCTCGTGCAGGGGGTCTTTTCGGCGAGGAACTTGCGGATTTGCGCGACCGATGCCGTATTTGCATAAAGCTCAGGAAGCTCCCCCCCCCCCCTGCGCGCATAAGCCGAAACGATCGCCAGCGTCAAGCGATTCTGGATTACATTGGAAACGTCAAGCAAGGTTTTCATTCTGCGACCTCCACTTTTGCATAACTGAACAAAAATCCCTGAGGTCTCAAATCCATCGACTTTCCGAAATATGCTGCGATCGTGGCGTCTCCGCTATCTATCTCTATGCCGAGAAAGCCATCCTCCGCGACATCCTGCGGGAGCGGGAGCTCACAAACAACCGACACAGAGCGTTTTACCGATACTTCCGCGAAAACCTTTCCGTTTACCGCGAAGCGAAACCTCTGTCTGGGCATGTCCGGACGGAAGAACGGCGAAAACGCAATGCGCAAACGCGTACGCACGCCCCTGAGATTTTCGGGGATGCGGAAGAGAATCCCGAGATTCTTGCCGCATCGGACGCCGTTTTTTGCATAAAGATACGATGAATACAAATGCCAGAAATCGCTTGCCCAGACGATATCCTGCGCCGGCTCGCCGGCAAACACTTTTTTGCATTCGTCAAACTGCCAGACGGGAATCTGCCTGTCAACCCAGTCGTCGGCAGCGGAACGCGTGAAGCGCGTCGCGAGCACATGCGTTTCGGCGTTCTCAGGCGGCGTGATTTTCCCGAGCGGCGGCTGCCACTTTCTGAACGAGCGGGTGTAGCGGTCGATCAGCGCCACCTTCGTTTCGCGCGGGATGATCTTCCAGACGAACATCCTGTGCGCTTTTTCCGGCGAAAGCGGATACCCGGTGACAGGCGGCAGCAACCGCGAATAGATAAGTGCACATTCGCGCTGGCTCGTATCGATGTTCTGGAGCGAAAAGCCGCCGACACGAAACGTAGAAAACGCGCAATCGACGTAGCAGGCCGTGCATCCGGACAGCACCATCCGGAGAATCAAGTCGTAATCCGCCGAACTGCGATAGGAAATATCGTAGCTATTCATTTTTCTCAGGACGTCGGTCTTCGACACCATTGATTGATGGGAGAAAGGCATCGAGCAGAAAATCAACCGCCCGTCCGCGTGCGAATGGAGCACGTCGCGAACCTGCCCATCCCGCAGCACGACGACAGGCGCATACGAGAAATCACAACCCGTCTCGCGAAGACGTTTGACCGATTCGCGCATCCCGGCGGGATTGTGGAAAAAGTCGTCCGAATTGAGAAAAATCGCATATTCGCCGGAAGCCTGGGCGATGCCTTTGTTCATCGCGTCGTAGATTCCCTTGTCCGGTTCAGAGATGAACACGATGGGATGGTTTTGATTGTCGTATCCGGAGATGAACTCGGTCGTGCCGTCGTTCGACGCCCCGTCGATGATCAGATGCTCGATCCGAATATCTGTCTGATTCTGGACGGAATCCAGACATTCCCTGAGCGCGGTTTCGCCCGCGCCTTTGAACGCGTTGAAAACAACGGTAATGACCGTGACATCCGGCGTTCCTTCAGGCATTCCGTTTCTGGATGGCTTCTTCAACTGTTTCATAGATCTACGATTTCCTTTAAATGCCTGATTGTTTGCGCACAGCTGTCCACGGCACGCTGCCTTTCGACGACATCGCAACGCAATCTTTCAATTGCAGCGTCGCGGTCAATCACCGCTTTGGTTTTGTCGGCCATGGACTTTCTCTGCTGTTCAATCACTGCGCGGAGCCGTACCGTCGCACCGCGCAACTGCACCAGCGCCGCGTTTTTCGCGGCATTCGCCTCGCGCAGCCGTTTGGCGTTTCCCCGCAGTTGTTCCAACGCCTCATCTTTGACTTTGACCGCCTCGCGCAGCTTCTCGATATTGCCCCTGAGCTGCGCCGTGGTTTCGCGCTGTTTTTCCAAGGACGCATCTTTCGCGGCCATCGCCTCGCGCTGCTTTTCGATATTGTCCCTGAGCTGCACCGTCGCGCCACGCAGCTGCTCCAGCGCCGCGTCCTTCGCCGCAATCGCTTCTCGCAGCTTCTCGATATTGTCCCTGAGCTGCACCGTCGCGCCACGCAGCTGCTCCAGCGCCGCGTCCTTCGCCGCAAGGGTCGCTTCGCTTGAATTGCGAAAGGCCTCTACACGCGCCATGGCTCTAATCTCGGCAAAGACATCCGCCAAACTATCCGTGTCATTCGCCGTCGCAGCGATATTCGCAAGGCGCTTATGCGTATATGAAAAAGCAGATATACTTGCTTCATCGCCTTTCAACTTGAGACCTGGGAATACCTTCGCGCAATATTGTGCAACTGCCCTGAAATCAGAAAAACGCCGTAATCTGTGCAGGTTGTACGCAATATAGATAGCATGCGCGACATTGTCCGACTCCCTGAACTTGTCCAGCAGGCCGTGTTCGGACAGGGAATCCCTAAATATCCGTTCGGCCTCGGCGAATGCGAGCGGGGTCTCGTCCTTGGTAGATTCCAGCGACGTCGCCACGCCGATTCGGTGATCGACCGCCGTACGGATCAACGCGCCGATACGACGCGCGAGCGACATTGCCAACTGTACAAACGGGAAATCCTCCGACCGCTTGAGCGCCGGAAACCTGAGCGCGTTCTTTTCAAGGAATTGCCGCCGGAACAGTTTTGCCCAAGGCGACATTGTCGCCGCAATATAAAGATTTGCACCTAGCGATTCCGGCGGGAATACGCGCGCAGCCGGAAGTAGGTCGCGCAAGAGATATTTGTTGCTGCGCGTCACGTTGCCGATTTCCGACATGTCGTTGGCGTCGGCGAGCAGGACGTCGAGGTCGTCCGCCTTCGCCTGTTCGTACGCCTCGCGAAGCGCCTCGCCGCAGGAGAGGCGGTCGTCCGCGTCGAGGAAGAAGATGTATTCTCCGCGCGCGGCGTCGAGCCCTGCATTGCGCGCGACGCCGGGACCGGCGTTTTTTTGCCTGAGCAATCTGACGCGGCGGTCGCTTGCGGCGTAGGCTTCCACGATTGCGGCCGAAGAATCGGTCGAGCCGTCATCGACGCATATCAATTCAAACGAAGCGAACTCCTCCTGGGAAAGCACGCTATCCAAGCATTCCCGGAGATAGTATTCGCTGTTGCATATCGGGACGACTACGGATACGCCCGGCGACTGCGGCACATCTTGAAAGGCGGCGGCGGACGCGCGCCTCGGGAACGGAAACGCGGCCAGCAAATTGCGCTTGCACTCCTCCACTTTTTCCTGCGGAACGAAATCGACCATGCTTTCAATGGTCTTGCGGGGAGAGCGCTTCAACTCTGAAAGGCTGATGTGTTCTGGGCACTCCAAGCCGAATGCGGAATAGTAATCGGAAAATTTGTAGTCGCTTTCGTTGCGCATCCTCTCTTCGTCGGTTTCAAAGCCATCCACGACAATGCGCCCGTTTGGTATGCCGAGCGAGTCGGCTACGATGATTCCATGCAGTGAAGAGGACAGCACCTTGCGCGATGCCGCGATGTCGCGCACGACTTGCATAGGGTTGGCGTGACGGACATCGACGAACTTTACGGATAGACCCTGCGAAGCCAGTTCGTCGGCGACGGCTTTGAACTCTTCGCTGTCCAGATGGTGCGGCACGATGGCGACGTCGAACTCTTTCTTCGTCTTTTCGACGCCTGGCACCAGATCTGCGTAAAAAAGGCCGGGGTCGCCCAGGGCGACAGCTTCGCCCGGATCGACGAGTCCCGTTTCCCGGAGCTGCGCGAGCGTATTCCGCCCGCGGACCGCGTGAAACACCACGCGTCCCTTGACAGGCGGCCTGCCAAGCTCGACGGGATGGAGGAATCCGCTTCCCCAGACGTGAAGCGGGGCGGCGGTCGCCTGCGCTTGGGCAAAGCGGCAGGACAGACCCTGAAGCAGCGAGCCGACCGACACGATGTCTGCCGCGCCAAGCGGTTGGTTGCACATGTGCAGGCCGCAAAGATATTCAACAAGGCTGCACCCGAGCAAATCGCCGAAATTGCGGAAGCCGGTGAAATACGCCAAGCCCAAATCGGAAACTTGGCCGTTTCTTCGTATTTCGGCATCCAAGTCCGCCATCAACTGCGAATAATATGGTTCATAGTTTCCAGCGGCGCCGAGGAATATTTTGTGAAGCGCCGCTCTGAGATGCAGCAACATCCTGGGGCGACTTGACATGCTGGGCAGGCCCGCGAATGCTCCGGGCCGCATCGCGGCAAGTGCCGCAGCGCACTCGGTCGCGAGCTCTCCATCTCCATGGGAATGGAGCACGCCCCACGCCGCGAACAGCACCATTTCCAGCACATCGGGCGTCGAACGCCTGAAATAGTTGAGGTTCATGGCGAACGTTCCGCGCCACCACTTGCCGGCATCGGCGATTTTGCCGGCGACGATACGGTAGAAGCGCTCTTTCTGAATGGCCGTATCCATCTTCAGCCGCAAGTCGTTCCCTTCGCCACCATGGCTGATGGAGCCGCCCCACTTGCGGTAAACGCAAACGCGATCTTCGATTATGAATGCGTCGCCGTGCAGCAGGGATTGAAGATAGATCGAAGAATCGTTGACTTCCCGCAGGGTATCGTCGGCGACAAGAGCCGCTTTGCGGAATACCGTCGCCATCAAGTCGGGCTTGCCCCATTCCAGCTGGCACTTTGAAGTATTCAAGCCCGTTGATGCGCCCCGAAGGCAGCGGCGCGGCATCGCTGTACTTCGGCTCTCCGCCTTCCGTGCTTTCGAACCGGAATCTGGAGTTGCCGGAGAACGACGATATTTCGCCGTTGGAATCCAGCAAGGCGACGGCCTTCCTGTAGAAATCGTCATCGATCATGTAGTCGTCGTCATCGATGAAATGGATGTATCTGCCTTTTGCAAGCGACAGCCCCAAGGCCCGCTTCGAACTGCAGGACAGATATTCTTTCGACCGTATGTATTTGACAACGTCGAATTCGGATACGACTGCATCCGTATCCGTGTCGTCCTCGACGCCGTTTACGACTATCACCTCAAAACCGACGCCTTTCTGCTTGAACACGCTTTGAAGCGCATCCTTCAGAAACTGATGACGGCGATGGGTCGGGACGACTACGGAGACATCTATCGAGAGGCCGTGAGCATCCTTCATGTCTTCTGGCACGGCTTTCTTCATCGTTCCTCGCCCTCCTTCCGGCAGCATCCGCCGGTTTTCTTGCCGCCGCAGCTCTCGACGATTCCCGAGTTCGCTGACGCGGACGAAGACCGAATACACACACGCTTCACATCCCACCTCTGACCTTGCCGCCCTGCGGAAACTCCTCGACGAGTTCCTCGACGATGGTGCGCTTCTCCGACGAGAACGAAATGCCGACAAGCGTGACGCGCCGACCGTCGAGGGCATATTTTCCGGCATAGTCCCTGCCCTTGATCTGCTCCATCGCCTCGGCGGCCGGGCGGTCCAGCTTGAATTCGACGATGTAGATGTCGCCCGGCGTCTTCGCGACAAGGTCGATGCGCCCTTCGTTCGTCTGCACCTCGCCCTCGGCGCTCACGCCGATGAGCCGCAGGATCACGTACACGACCGTCTGCCACATCTGCTCGTTCTGGCGGTCCGTGAGGCTGTACGGGATGTTGGAAAAGAACGTTCTGAGCGCCTTCAGGAACTTCGGCACGTCATGGTCGTAAAGCGCGGTAATGGCCGCAATCTGCGCGGAGCCCGCAATGTCCTCGCGAAGCCCGGAATACACGGGCGCGAGATCGTGCAGAAACGACTCGCGCACTTCGCGGTTCGGGAAGTCGAGCGAATAGAGGCGCGAGCCGCCGATGTTCCGAAAGCCGGAAATCGTCAGGTAGCCGGTCTGGTAGAGGAGCGTGGTGTCGCGCGGGTTGGTCGGCTCGTAGTTCCCGAGCTCCGACTCGGATATGTCGATGGACGAGAAATCGAGCGGCTTCTTGCGCAGGATATCGACCAGAAACGTCGGCAGCGCGGTCTGCGACCAGTAGTTGGCGAAGTCGTTCTTCTGAAAGCAGAGCCCGAGCGAGACGGGGTTGATGACTGGCTGTGCCGCCGGGTGGAACTTGTAGCCGTCATACCACTTGACAATCTCCGCAAACGCCTCCTCGTCGGCAAGGCCGTGCGCCTCGGCGAGCGCGTGTATGCGCCCCTGGAAATACTTCAGGACATCCTCGTGCGTATAGCCGAAGAGCGTGGCGACGGTCGCATCCATCGTCCAGTCGTTGAGGTTGTTCAGATCGGAGAATATCGACACCTTCGAGAACTTGCTCACGCCCGTGATGAACGTGAAGCGCTGCCTTGCCTCGAGAGTCTTGATGACGGAGTAGAACGCCTTCAGCTCGTCACGGAAATCCGTCACGTCCGGCTTCATCAGATGCCCCAGAAGCGGCTTGTCGTACTCGTCCACCAGAAGCACCATCCGTCCGTCCGGCGACTTCGCGGCAAGCGCGTCGATGAGTGACGTGAACATTTCCGACGGGATGTCCGCTTTCGGACATTCAATGCCGAACTCGGACGCCCTTCTCTCCAGCTGTCTGACAAGCAGCTCTCTGAACTCGTCGACGTCTCGCGCCTGCATCGACCCCATGTCGAGATGCAGCACGGGCCACCTTTTCGACCAGTCCCAGAGGGGCTCGATGGCGAGACCCTTGAAAAGTTCGCGACGCCCCTCGAACAGCGCCTTCAGCGTCGAGACGGCGAGCGACTTGCCGAAGCGACGCGGACGCGCGATGAAGAACTGCTTGCCGACGTCTCCCGACGCCATCGCGTAAAGTTCATGCGTCTTGTCGACGTATGTGAAACCCTCGTTCCGCAGCTCCGCGAACGAATAGATGTCTGTCGCCACCTTCTCCATACCGCATATTATAGCATATTTCAGAATGTGCCGTCACCACCTGCACTTCGCGCCGAAAAGCCGCAACACCTTGCCAACGGCATCAGATCCGCTCCTCATGCCCCCTGAAGTGGACATTCAGCGCATGAAGCGGCGTCAGAAGCGTGCCGAGGGGCGTGCCCTGCGTCAGGATCGTAAAGGCGTTGACGTCCTTCGGGAAGCACTTGCCGCCGTAGCCGAAGCGGCCGTCGGGACCCGGCACATAGGTGTGGGTGTCGTTGATGTAGCCCGACAGGAGCATCCCCGCGTGTACGCGCGCCCAGTCCGCCCCCATCCTTTTGCAGTAGTCGTAGACGGCGTTGAAGTACGTCACCTTGTACGCGCCGAAGACGTTGTGCGAATACTTGGTGATCTCCGCCTCGAGCGGGCTCATCGTCGTGAACGTCTTGCCCTTGAAGATCTTCGAGAGGAGCTCCACCTCGCCCGTGAACACCATCGGCTGGCGCTTGAAGTCCTCGATGTACGTGCGCTCGGTCAGGAACTCCGGCATGTAGTAGACGCGGTGGCCCGTCTCCTTCGACAGCATCTCGCTCGTCCCCGGCAGGATCGTCGTGCGCACGAAGACGGGCTTGTCGGGCAGCGCCGTGATGAGCTGCTTCATGAGCGTCAGGTCCTGCGTGCCGTCATCTTCCGTCGGCACGTGGATCTGGAGGAAGTAGACATCCGCGCCCGAAATGTCGTCATTCATGCCCTTGGGCGGATCGCTGACGACGATCTTGACGTCCTTGTTGTTCTCCTCCAGCCACGCCTTCAGCGCGCCGCCGACAAATCCGCATCCGATGATTCCGACTGTTATCATTGCTGCCGCTCCTTTTCTTTTGTCTTGAGTGTTTCGATTTGAGAAAGGCCGCCTGAGACGCAATCGCCTCCTGCCTGAACGCGGTTTTGAACTCGACAGTCTTCGATTCTGTCTTCGGAATCTTCATTACTTCCCGCTTCCTTTCAGGATGCGGCGGACCTTTTCGAGTTTCGCGGCTTCGGCGCGCAGACGCGCGAGTTCCGTAGCGGCTTCGGCCGCCTTGCGGCGGCGCTCTTCTTCCTGGCGGCGGCGCTCCGCGGCCTGCCGTTCCGCCTCGGCCTTCGCCGCCGCGCGCTTCGCCGCGATCTTGTCAGGATCGAATTTCGGCTCCGTTCCGGCCGGCGCGCGCAGGAACGCTTCATAGCAGTCGCAGGCGCCTTCCACGTCGTCCGTGAACGCAATCTGCCGCCCCTTGTCGAGCCAGAGGATCTTGTTGCACATCTTGCGCACCTGCGCGATGGAATGCGAGACGAGAATGGTCGTCGCGCCGCCCGTGATGATCTCGCGCATCTTCGCCTCGCTCTTCGCCTTGAACGCGCCGTCTCCGACGGACAGCACCTCGTCGAGAATCAGGATTTCGGGCTTGACGAGCGAGGCGATGGCAAAGGCGAGGCGCGACTTCATGCCCGACGACAGCTGCTTGAACGGGCTGTCTTCGAACGCCTTCAGCTCCGAAAAATCGATGATGTAAGGATAGGTCTCGTCCATGAACGCGCGCGTGTAGCCGAGCATCGCGCCGCGCAGGTAGGCGTTCTCCTTCACCGTCAGGTCGCCGTCGAAGCCGCTGGCGAGCTCCAGCAGCGCCGACACATTCCCGCGCCGGACGATGCGCCCCTTCGTCGGCTCCATGATGCCGGAGATGGCCTTCAGAAGCGTCGACTTCCCTGCGCCGTTCGTGCCGATGATGCCGAGCATGTCGCCCTGCCGGAGCTTGAAGCTGACATGGCGGTCGGCCCAGAAGTCGACGACCTTGTAGTTGCCGGTCAGGCGGCGCATCACCCATTCCTTGAGGCCGATCGCCTTGAAGTCCCCAACCATGTAGCGAATGGAGACGTCCTGGCACGCGAGCATCACCTTCGGTTTAGACATAATACAGGAACTTCGTGTTGTAATGCTTGTACATGAACGCACCAACGGCGAAGGCCGCCAGCGCAAATCCCGCGAGCACGAGATGCGCCGGAAGCGACGGCACGGTACCGTCGATCACGACCTCGCGGAAGTAGGCGATGTGGCGATAAACGGGATTGCAGGCGAACGCCAGCTTCAGCCGCGCGGAAAACTGGTCGATCGTGTAGAAGATGGCCGAGCCGTACATCAGGAGCCGGAGAAAGACGCGCCAGAGATAGTCGACGTCGCGGAAGAACATGAAGAGCGCCGACAGCACGAGCCCCATGCCGATATTGAACACGAGCAGCGTCAAGATGGGATAGATCAGCAGGACGAACCGCCAGGTAAAGGCGATACGGTCGATCGCGCAGAAGAGGAAGAACACCAGAAGCGTCAGCGCGAAGTTGATCAGCGTCTGCACGTTGCTCGCCAGCAGGAAGAGGTACTTCGGCACGTTGATCTTCGTGAAGACGGCGGCATTCGCATACAGGCAGCGCATGCCGAGGTTGGTGGACTCCGAAAACCAGTTGAAGGTCAGGAGTCCGCAGAAGAGATAGGTCGTGTAATGCGTCATCGTCCGGCCGAAAAACTGGGTGAAGATGATTTTCATCACCAGCAGCACCAGCAGCGGCGACAGGATGCTCCACCCCATGCCGAGCACCGTGCGCTTGTACTTCTTCTTGAAGTCGCGCTTGACGAGCTCCTCGAACAGGAACTGATATTTTTTCAATTGATCAATCACACGAGATAGTATATCAAATAATGCCCGTCCCGTGTTGCTTCCCTACACCGCCCCGCGCATGGACAGAACCGCGCCGATCGTCTTGATGAAGATCCAGATGTCCATCCACGGCGACCAGTTCAGGATGTAGTAGGTGTCCAGCGCGACCCGCCGCTCGTACCCGACGTCGGAGCGCCCCGAGCACTGCCACAGCCCCGTGATGCCCGGCCGCACCGTCCGGAGAACCTCGTAGTCGCTGCCGTAGAACGGAATCTCCTTCGCGACGATGGGGCGCGGCCCGATGAACGCCATCTCGCCGCGCATCACGTTGAACAGCTGCGGCAGCTCGTCCAGCGACGTCTTGCGCAGGAACCGGCCGAAGCGCGTCACGCGCGGATCGTCCTTCAGCTTGAAGTTCGCCGCGAACTCGGCCGCCCGCGCCGGGTCGCGCGCGAGCACCTCCTCGAGCCGCCGGTCGGCGTCTGCGTACATCGAGCGGAATTTCAGGCAGTCAAACTCCCGCCCGCTCTTGCCCAGCCGCCGGGCGCGATAGAGGACCGGCCCCGGGCTCGTCAGCTTGATCAGGACCGGAATGACCGCGAAGAACGGCAGCGTCAGGCAGACCCCGGCCAGCGCCAGCAGAAAGTCGAGGACGTTCTTCTCCCACCGGAGCGCCTTCATGCGCCGCTGGTTCATCATCTCCAGGCCGCCGATGCCGTCGATCAGCACCGCATGCGCGCCGAAGACGGGGAACACTTCCGCACGCGGCAGATATTCCATGTAGCTGAACCATTCGGTGAACTCCCGGAGCTGCGCGCGGAAGAAGCGCTCGTCCTGGCAGGCCAGCAGGATCTTCACGTCATGCCGGCGCGACTCGCCGACGATGTCGCGCAGATGCGCGTCGTCGAACCGCAGCACCACGTCGAACCCGACGTAGGCGTTGTTCCGCAGGATGGCCTCGACCCGCTGGGCCGTCTTGCCGCCGCCGGCGAGCGCCACCGGGATCTGGCAGATCCGCAGCCTGAACAGGGCGCTCCGCAGCAGATTGCGCGACAGCTGGGCCAGCAGGCCGACAATCACGCCCGCCGCCACGATGATGAAGCGCGAATACTCCAGATTCGTCCGCAGAAACCCCAGCATCGCCAGCAGGAGCAGATGCGCGAAGAGCGAGGAGGCGAAGAGACGCCGGAACTCCTCGACCGGCGACAGCGGCATGGCCGGGTAGAGGATGTTGCCGTGGTACAGCCGGGTGGCGACATTCACGCTCAGATACATGAACGCGATGGGCCAGAGATGCCAGTAGTCGCGCGTGTGGTACTGCCCGAAGCCGAACGCCCGGTAGAGGTTGACGAGCAGATACCAGACGACCAGCAGGCACAGCAGATCGACCGCCATCAGCGCCAGCACGCGGAACCGGCCCGGCGTCAGCGAATGCTTTTTCGTTGCCGCGCTCATGACTGGCCCCCTTCTCCCGCGGCCGGACCGCCGCCCGTGAAGAGAATGTTCGTGCCGACACCGGCGCGCTCGCCCGCCTCCAGGTCGCGCGGCTTGTCGCCGATGTTGACCGACGCGGCCATGTCGATCGCGTACCGGTCGCGCGCCTTGAGCGCGAGAAAGTTCGCCGCGATCTCGTCGCTCTGCGATTCAATGAAAGGTTTCATTTCGTTCCTCCCTTCCCGTTCATCCGTTCGACGCAGGGCGGGATAGTCGTTAGAGGTCTTTGGCACCGGTAATGGCCCTGAAAGGCTTGGTTAGAGCCCTTCCTAGCTTATACGAGACCGAGCGCTTTATCTTTCGGCACTTGGCGTTGAGTTCCACAAGCCTCTCCTCGTACGAATCTGAAACAACCTTTAGAATGCGCTTCATCGATTCCGCGTTTTGACCGTCCGAATAGAAATAGTTCCACCACAGATCGGCATGTTGCACCCGTGGCGAGCACCACGGCTTGATTTTGCCTATGTAGTGCACGATCCCCGGGCCTGGCAGTTCGCGCACAGGATGTGTGAACACTTGGAAGTTCCATCGTTCATCCAAATACTTGATATGCCCACGGCATACGACATTCAAAGCGTCCTGGTCTGGCCACTGCGACAATGGATCAATGGCTATATTGACAAGCCGTTTTTCGACATCGGCAGCCCGCAGCGCCGCAAGGTTCATCAGTAGCACGCCTGAATTGATGTATTTCTGCCATGGATTGAAGTTGTACTTCTTTGCCCATTGGAGCAGTGTCTTGTAACGTTTGATTTCATGTGTCTTGCGCGGATGGTCGCCCAATCCGAAGCCCTTCACCGCGCCAAGCCAGAAGTCTGCCAGATCCTCGCCGTAAAGTTCACTTATATCGCCCGTAACCACAATGTCGGCATCAAGCCACAACATCTTGTCATAGGCCGGCAGCAAATCGGGAATCATGAGTCTGTAGACGGACGCAATAGTTAAATACTCGCGTTGCACAAAATACGGTGCGATGACGGCATTGAAGTACGCACTAGCATCTACGAATCTTACGGACACATTCTGGAAGTTGCTGAAATACGCCAGCAACTCTCCGCCGTCCAGCTTACCGCCATGCAGAACAAGTATGTCGAGATTGCCGCGCTTGAGGTTTGCGACAATCGACTTAACCACGTATTTGAGATAAGGCAAATAATTCTGGTCCACCGCAAATGCGATAGCGATATTGTCCTTCTCGAATGCGGGTTTAACGCTTTTGCAATCCATATAATTCTCCTATGTGGTCATTATATCAAATTTCGGGAATCAATCGCCATGCAAGAATATCCATGCCTTAATCTGGCTGCGGAGCGGCAAATACTTTGTCTGAAACACACCGCGCTTCTTTAACTCCGCCAAAATCGGACGTGTAATGGAATACCATCTGGATAAATTTTTTCTATCTGCCCTACGAGGCAACTTAAAACCGTTTTTAAAAATAAACTTCGCGCACGACTTGTTTACGAATTTTCTGGTCTCGTTCGGGAGCTTTGCACCTTTGGCCCAATTGAACAAGACCTCTTCGGCTAGACATAAATCTCGAATACGGGTTTCTGAAAGTCCGCTGTGAACTATCGACCCCTTTCGTTGACGGTAAAAGTAAACCGTTTCTTCGACAGCAACGACCCTTTTCGCGCGGAAGAATGCTTTGCAAAGGAATATTCTGTCTTCTGATGTTCCAAGTTCTTCGGGGAAGCAGAGTCCATCAACAATCTCTCGGCGAAACAGCTTGCCCCACAAGCCCGCATAGCTACCATCAAAAGCAGCAGCCTTATGTACACAATGCATACCCGAGAAGAATTTGAGATCAGGCTTATCGACCATTCGCCAAGCAGGCAATTCTTCGCCATACAAGACTCCGCCACAAACAATATCTGCAGAGGTTGATGTTAAAGTTTCATACAATCTGGCAAGACAGAATGGCGCGATCACATCATCCGAATCCAAGAAACACAGCAAATCGGCCTTCGCATGTTTCATGCCATGGTTCCTGGCAGCAGAAACTCCTGCATTGGTCTGTCTAATTACCGTTATGCGGGCATCTCGAATAGCATAGGCGGACAAAATCTCACGAGAACGATCTGTGCTACCGTCATCGACGCATATAGCCTCCCACTCAATAAAAGTTTGCGCCAGCACCGAATCCAAGCACTCGGGAAGGAACGCCTCCACATTGTAAACCGGTATGATAATAGAGATTTTTGGTACCATACGCATTCAGCTTAAATCGGAATGGGTTTCAGAGCAGCGCGCAAACGCCCACACGCGGCGGCCCAGGCGGATCGAACAGATCAGTTTCTCGGACGGCAGCAGATTCAGCGGCGAGGCGTCCGTGGCGGCCTTGCGCCGCTTCAGCCGGATGACGCGCAGCCCGCGCGGCAGGTCCAGCACGCGCTTGCGCTGGTACGGCTCCTGCCACGTGCCGGATTCATGATGCGTGGCCACGTTGGGGCGATCGCCGACAGGATGGCTGAACAGCGAGACGGGGTAGAAGCGGACGCGCGGCAGGATCTCCGTCTCCGTCTCGCGCGGCAGTTTCGTCACGTCCACGCCGTGACGCGCGAACAGCCGGGCGAACTCCACGTTGTTTGTGATTTCGTTGTAGACGCCGTCCTGCAGGAGGAAGCGGCGCGACGAATAAAGCTCCAGCAGTTCCCGGATGACGGAGCAGCCGGCCGTCGCGCCGATGAGGGCCGTCTGCGGATAGCCCGAATCCTCCCAGCCCATGCACAGGTCGTTGTCGCGGAACGGCTCGAGGGAGCCGCGCAGCTCGACATCCGTGTCCAGATAGAACCCGCCTTCCCGCGCCAGCGCGTGCAGACGCAGCCAGTCGCTCGCGAACGCCCATTTTCGGGCCGCCAGCGCCTCCTTCACGAAACCGACGTCCACGCCGGCCAGATCGGCCGTGCCCCAGCGGCGGATCCGCCAGCCCGGACACGCCCGCGCCCACCCGTCGACAAAGGCGCGCGCCGACGGCGGCAGATCGTCCGACCCCAGCCAGATGTAATGAAGAATCCGAGGTATCATGGCTTTTTCGTCCTCCGGTGACGGGTCTTCCTCCGGTAGAGAGAAAAGTGACGCTCGCCGAAAGCGCGCTCCGCCATCAGCTCATAGCCCCCTTTCTTCAACGTGGTCGACTGGCGATTTTCGTCCAGCACGTAGTCCGGCGCGTCCGAGGCTCCGAACACCTCCATCCGGGCGTGGCGGCCGCCCACCTCGTAGACGACGCGCCGCAGATGGGCGGGCGTCTCGACGATCGGACGCGCGGCGGGATGATAGTCCCGGATCGAAAACGCCACCTTTTCATCCCGGGCCGGCCCCTTCCAGTCCGCGCGGATCGCCGCCGCCGCCCACGCGCCGGCCTGGGCATGCACGTAATGCCGTCCGACCGGGATCCGCGGCTTGAACAGGGCCACGATGTCGAGCGCCAGCAGGAGGAAGACGAGCGTCGGCGCGAAGAAGCGCGCCGGCGGCAGACGACGCGCGAGGGCGTCGGATACGCGGCAGGCGCCCCACGCGGCCCACAGGAACAGCAGGACGAAGCCCTGCAGCCAGTAGCGCCGTTCGGGAAAGGGCTTGCCGTCGGCGATCCAGATCTGGGCCCAGACCATCAAGAAGCCGACGAACGCAACCGCGACCACGGCCAGCTCCTCGCGCCGGAGACGGTGCGTCGCCAGACGGAAGACCAGCGCGAGCGCAGCCAGGCAGACGAGGACGATCACAGGAACCCTCCCAGGTATTTGATGAAGTGCGGCGTCGGCAGCCAGTGCCCGGTGTAGGCGTGAACCATCACCGTCACCGCGAGCGTGCCGGCCAGCCAGCCGCCGATCACGCCCGGCAGCCGGCGCCACGCGCCGCGCACCGCGCACGCCGCGCACCAGGCGAAGGCCAGCACGCTCGCGGTGGCGAAGCAGTAGGAAAAGCCCGTGATCAGCACAAAAAGGCCCAGCCCGTACCAGCGCGACCGTCGTTCAACAATGCCAAGCGCGACGAGCGCAAACCCAAGGCACTTGATGCTCTCGCGCAGCCCGTCGAACGAATAGCGGAACGTGATTTCCGACAGGAGGACGAAGGCGAACGCGTACCAGGCCGTCCGCGCGTCCCACAGCCTCCGAGCGCAGCACCACACGGCGACGGCCGCCAGCGCCAGGAACAGGAATGCGGCGGCGGACGCGGCGCGCACGCCGTCGATCCCGAACAGAAAGGCCAGCGAGCCCGACACGGCCTGGAACAGCACGCCGAAGCGCGGATGAAACGCCTCGAACCAGTCGCCGCGCGCAAACGCATCCGCCATCGGCGCATAGCGCGTCAGCGTATCGGCGCGCAGGGACGGATTGACGAGGCCGCAGGCAATCCCCGTGACCAGCCAGTAGCCGAGCGCCGCCAGCCACACGCGGCCGATCGCCGTCGGACGCAGACCCAGCCGGAAGCGCGTCTTCCAGTCAAGACGGCTGCGGTCGATGATGCCGCGCGCCGCCATCTCGGACACCCCGCGCACCGCGTGCGCGCGCAT